>MHFC01000072.1:0-5526 GCA_001804025.1 Omnitrophica bacterium GWA2_52_8
CTGCTCACGGGCCTGAAGCGTCAGGCAATACGCCCTCTTCCCGTCACTATCCGCCGTTAAACCGGCCAAGCGTCCTGGAATTCTGCGCATCAGAGCACGTGTTGCGGAAAAAAAACCGAGATAGGGCCCCCCGAACTGCATCGGGATGCCAAGCGGCTGCCCCTCCCCGACGGCAATATCAGCACCCCATTCTCCGGGCGATTTAAAAACTCCGAGAGACATCGGGTTGACAACCATCACAAACAGCGATCCGTTGGCATGCAATTGCTGGCCGATCCCTTCCAGGTCTTCAACAAGTCCGAAGAAATTGGGGGACTGAAAAATGGCGCATGCCGTTTGGTCATCCAGCAGCGTTTTGAATTCATCCCGGTCATAGCACCCCAGCGTATCGGCGCCGAATTCCACCATTGAAAAGGGCGTACCCATCAAATAAGTCTTCAACACTTGCCGGTAGTGCGGGTGAAGGGCCGCGGAGACAAGAATTTTTTTCCGGTCCGTGTGCCTCAAGGTGATCAGGGCCGCTTCGGCTGTGCTTGTGGCGCCGTCATAATGCGACGCGTTTGAAACATCAAGCCCGGTCAATTCCGTGATCAGGCTTTGATATTCATAAATACATTGGAGTGTGCCTTGCGAAGCCTCCGGCTGATAGGGGGTATAGGCAGTATAGAACTCTCCGCGGCTGATAATTTCCCCCACGGCGGCCGGAATAAAATGCTCATAGCTTCCCGCACCGAGAAACGACAAAGCATTGCCGGCGGGACGGTTTCGATTGCCGAGAGTCTTGATTAAATTCTGGATTTCCAGCTCGCTCAAACCGTCGGGAATTTGGATCACGGGTTTTCGCAAAGAGGGAGGAATCCCTTTGAGCAGGTCTTCAAAACTCGACACTCCGATTTCTCGCAGCATCGCCTGTTTGTCCGCTTCGGTCAACGGTTGATAGTGCATCTCGCGAACGTCGGGGTTATTGGCAATCGCAGATTCTAATCGCACGGTTTTTATCGTACTTCCTGCTGAATATGTTGCGCATACTGCTCTGAGGTCATGAGTTCATCCCACTCACCGCAGGAACTTAATTCAATTTCAAAAAACCATCCTTTCCCGTAACAATCCTGGTTCACAAGTTCCGGCGTCGACTCAAGCGCACTGTTTTTCTGAGTCACCTTGCCGCTTACGGGCGCATAAATATCAAAGGCCGCTTTGACCGACTCGACCACGGCAGCCGGCTTGCCCCGAACCACAGCCTGACCGGGTTTCGGCAAGTCCACAAAAACCACGTCGGAGATCTCTTTTTGTGCATAATCAGTAATCCCCACAAGGACCTTATTGCCGCTCAGCTTCGCCCATTCATGACTTTTGGTATAACGCAATTCTTTCGGAAAATTCATAATTTCTCCTTCGGCGACTTTGATAAACGCAATCTTTTACGATAACTTTTGACGGCGGTAAAACGGCATGGCCACCACTTTTGCATGAACCGCCTTATCTCTGATGATGATATCAATACCTGTACCGGGCGCAGCGGCCTCCGCATTAAGATAGGCCATGCCCATATTTTTTTTCAGCGTAGGACAATAACTGCCGCTCGTTACGGTTCCGACCGGCTCATGCCCCATCCTTATTTCATAACCCTGCCGCGGAACGCCGCGGTCTAAAAGCTCGAACCCGGCCAGACGCTGTTGAATTCCCTTTTTCTTCTGCTGAACCAGCGCTTCGCGTCCGATATACGCATTTTTTTCAAGATCGACAGCCCACGCGACACCGGCTTCGAGCGGCGTCCGCTGATCGTCCATATCGTGCCCATACAACAACATGCTGGCTTCAAGCCTCAAGGTATCGCGGGCGCCAAAACCTACCGGCACCAAACCTGATTCCCGGCCCGATTGAAATAACCGCTCCCAAACCCCGGACAATTCGGAGCACTCTGCCATGATTTCAAACCCGTCTTCACCTGTATAACCCGTCCTCGCAATCATTCCGTTTCCCCAGGGCGCAAACCGGTAATATTTTAAATCCAAGAACTTTTTTCCAAAGGCGTTCGAAACAATTTGCGCACTCAGCGGCCCTTGAATCGATAGCAATCCGTATCGGTCGCTTTGGTTGACGGCCTTCAGAGACCCGGAGAGATGGTTTTGAATCCATTCAAAATCTTTGTCGGTGTTTGCAGCATTTGTAATGATAAGGTATTTTTGGTCCTGAAATTTATAGACAATTACATCGTCGATAAATCCCCCGGCCTCATTGAGCAACGGGGCATACAACGCCTGCCCGTCCTTTATTTTCCGAAGGTCCCGCGGTAAAAGCCGCTGCAGAAATTCAAGACTTTCAGTGCCTTCGACCCAAACCTCCCCCATGTGCGAGATATCAAAGAGTCCGGCACGCTTGCGCACAGCTTCATGTTCTTCCAGAATACTTGTGTAATAGAGCGGGACTTGCCACTCCCCGAACATCCCGAAACGCGCTCCGCTTTGCATATGTTTTTCATGCAGCGGGAAAAACCTTGTTTTCTCAGGCAAAAGGGCGTTCATTAGGGGACATTATAGAGTCCGAGCATGAAAATGCAACGGCAAAAAAACTGCGGAAATTTCAATTTACTCGAGGGAATTAAAAGTAGTTGAAAAACCAGTCTTTTGCGGACGCAAGCGTTTTTTCAAAAATTCCGTGCGGGGCAAGCAGCCGTTTTTGATCGCGATCATCATTCATGATCCACCGCATCATGCCGAAAGCGGCCGCCATTGCGGGATCCATGAGTAATTCGGGCGGGGCCTGAATATTGCGGCCCAAACCAATACGCCCTTCTTTGTTAAAATGACGCTGCGCAAATTCCAGAAATCCGTCCGTGGACGAACTCCCTCCGGTAAACACGTAATTGGGATAGTACACCCTTTGCTCATCCACAAATTTGTCCGTCTCCTGAAATATCTCCTCCATCCACGTCCGGCAATAGCGCGTAAAAACTTCCTGAAACTCCCGGCGCGTGATTTGACGTGTTTTCCTGCCCTGCCGTTCGATTAACGGGATGAGTTCTTCTCCGTTTGCCGGGTCGACACCCAAAGACCCGTACCGCTCCTTGACCTTTTCGGCGTCACGCTCATCGATTCCCCATTCTGCGGCGATTTTCCGGGTGAGAGAACGGCCGCCCTGCGACAGAGCCCGGGAACCCGAATAACAGCCGTTTTTCCACAGCACCAGGTGCGTGACATCGTCCGCAATATCAATCAAGACGACGCCTTCTTCGCGCTCCTCTTCCGTCAATACCGCAATGGACGATGTGAGCGTTTTCGGGAAATATCCCTGCACTTCGAGGTCCGCCAGCTCAAAGGCGCGCGCAATGTTCTTGAAATGATCGAAATTCATCGTAAATATTTTCAACTCCACCCCTAACCGGCGAGCCTCAAGGCCGAGCGGGTTGCGGATGCCGGAAATGTCGTTGACGAGAAAGGACTCCGGGATGGCCTGCAGGATGATCTCAGACAAAGGAAGCGTCGCGACGCTCCGCGTCTGACTGACGACTGAGCGCAATTCGCTTGAGGTCAATATTCTGGGAGAACTATAAAAATATTGCGAGCTCGAAAAACTATAGGCATTTAATTTGGAATTCCCGAGAACAACATAGACCGACAGATCTTGGAACCCGCGGTTCGGAAGCAAGCGGTCAAGGAGCTTCTCCAGCGTAGAGGCCGCCGCTTCGAGATTGGTCACCATGCCGCTCTCGAATCCCGCCGGATTTTCTTCCAAGACAAAATTTAAAACTTGCGGTTCCGCTTCACCGATCAAAACTTCAAGGACGCAGCATTTGTGCGTCCCGAGATAGACAATGATGACCCGCGCCCTGTCTTTCCATGGCCCCATAACTCACCCGACTTTGAAAACGCTTATCTTTTTTTGACGATGACATCGTCAAACTGCAGATCAATGTACTCGATTTTACTTTGCCCGCTGCTTTCAAGCAATGGAATAATTTTCTCCAGCCGGTCAATACGACTGGCAGGGTCTCTTCCCATGCGCACGGGCGGCCCGTCACCGAGCATAACCGTCACGTTACCGGCCTGGTCGCACGAAATCATCGTGATGGCGTACTCGTGCGATACCCGCTGCTCAATAAACTTCCGCAAAAACGCCATCGCGGCCTGAAATCCTTCGTTTTTAAAGCGCATCCCGATTTGCGGCCTGACAATTTTTGTCTGATACGCTTCAATCAGGACAGCCCCGCCGCTCATTTTCGGCGAAACATCCAAAATCATGCCGTCTTCGGAAATTAAACCGTATTCCCCTTTCACCGAAAACCTTATATAAGCGATCGGAATCCGCTTTTTGAGTTCGATTTTTAATGTCGAAGGAAGCTCGCGAGTCACGACCGCGCGCTGGATTTCGGGGTCTTTCTCAAGCTGATCCGCTATTTCCTCGATGTCTACCGTCAAAATGTTATGGTTGAGATACCGGCCCTCCAGGCTTTTTATTTTTTCATCACGCAGCTGCTCGGCCGGTGAAACCGAAATTTGCCGTACTAAAAGCTGGGCGTCTTGCAACAAGGCCGCCTTCACCGTAAAAAAAGCGCCGAATCCCAATCCCAGAACCACTGCGATCGGAACTGCTTTGAGACAAAAAATAACGCCTTTTTTTGCGGATTCAAAGACTTTGCGGAAGCCCCACTTTCTTCTGAATCGTCCGCGTGTTTTTCGAGCCACAGGATCTCCTTTTAATTTTGACGTTTCCGCGTCATGGATCGTTTCAGCGCCCTGCCCAGTAATCCCAGGCAGACCTCACCAAATGGAATTCCAGCGGCCGCTGCCGCTTTAGGAAGAAGACTGAATTCGGTAAAACCTGGAATTGAATTGGCTTCAAGCACAAAAATCCGGCCTTGCCGGTCCAGCATCAAATCGACGCGTGATAAATCGCGAAGTCCCAATGCTGCGTGCGTTCTGAGCGCAATTTTCTGCATTTTCCGGGCCAGCCGTCTGGGGATCCGGGCCGGAACTTCGTAACGCGTCATGCCTTTGGTATATTTTGCGCAGTAATCGTAAAACTGCCGCTTGGGTTTGAGCTCGATAACCGGCAGCGCCCTGCGCCCAAGTATTCCCACCGTGAATTCGCGGCCGTCAATCTTCTTTTCCGCCATCATGCTGCCGTACATCCGAAAAGCCCGCTTTACCTTTTCGGCTGATTTTTTCAAATCTTCAACAAAAAACACCCCGATGCTCGAGCCTTCATAAACCGGTTTGACGCAAACGGGCAATCCGATGGAGGACATCTGACGCTGCCATGCCGCCGGATGCAGCTCGGCGTATTCCGCGGTCGGGATATTTTTTTTCGTCAAAATTTTTTTTGATGCGATTTTATTATAGGCGCGGTAACTCGCCCGGGGCCCGGAACCGACATAGGGCACTTTTTTACGGTCTAAATATTGCTGGATTTGGCCGTCCTCTCCGCCCTTTCCGTGGAGCGCAATGAACACAATGTCGCTTTGGCGGAGATTGCGGTCGAGTTCGCCCTTCTTCGAAGGGTCGACAAGCACCGCAGAACATTGAT
>MHFC01000072.1:5534-6059 GCA_001804025.1 Omnitrophica bacterium GWA2_52_8
GTACTTCCGGTTCAAGAAGAATTCCTGTCCCCTCAAAGACTGTCTTTTGGACATGTTCCATCAGCTGAATCATGTCCCGGCATTTTGCCTTGCCAAGGTTGATCATATAATTTGAGTGTTTAGGTGAAATCATCGCTTGCCCGATCCGCATCCCTTTCAACCCCGCATTTTCAATCAGCTTGGCGGCGGGTGGATGCGGCGCCGGAGGATTTTTAAACACAGAACCCGAACTCGGATGCTGAAGGTCCTGCTTTACATTTCGATATTTAAAGTTGGCGTCGATCTCGGATTGGATGAAATCCCTACTTCGTTTCCAGACGTGAAAAGTTCCGGATAAAACAATACAGTTTTCCAGGCCCGATGACCGGTATGCAAAAGGCACCTGCTTGCGCACCAGGGTCTCCTTGCGGCCCTCAGAATTCATCACATGCACACTATGGACAATGTCCCCGATCTCACTGCGCTGCCCGGGGTGCCGGCTAAACCCGGCATTCATCACGAGCGCCCCGCCGACCGTTCCCGGAA
>MHFC01000072.1:6177-12300 GCA_001804025.1 Omnitrophica bacterium GWA2_52_8
AAATCCCGCATTGCGGCAGGCCGTCACAAAACGGTATAAATGAATGCCGGACGAAGCTGTTACCAGGCGCTCTTCTTCATCGAAAATGATTTCATTCTGCTTAAAACGCAAGAGCGTAATTACCAGCCCCGGAAAACCCTCGTCCGCAAAGATGACGTTGGAGCCCTTCCCTAAAATAAAATAGGGCAGCCGTTCACTCTTCGCATATTCGATGAGGTCCAAAAGCTCCTGCTCATTCGCCGGCTCCGCGAAAAAGCGGGCCTCGCCCCCGACCTGCATGGTGCAGTATTGGGAAAGCTTCGCGTTAAGCCGTAAGGAGGCTTTGATATCGGACGGCAAATTCATCCGCAGTGTCTCCAATATCCCCGGCACCGATAAACGCTACGACACCCTGCCGCTGGGGATGTTCCAGTAAATACCCGGTAATTTTTTCTTTCAATAAAACTTTTACATGCAGGCGCCCGGACTGCACCATTTCTTCGTAAATGGAACGGACATTGACCTTGTCATCATAAGCTTCTCCCGCCGCATAAATGTCCGTGAGGATCAGCTCATCGATCTCATCCAAGGCATTTGCAAACTCACGGTACATACGCTGCGTTCTGGAAAACCGGTGGGGCTGAAAAACTACCGTAAGCGGACGGCCCATGCTCCGCAAGGCCTGAAGAGACGCCCGTATTTCCGTCGGATGATGCGCGTAATCATCCACAATAATCAAATCCCTTGATTTCCATTTAATATCCAGTCTTCTTCCGGCCCCCTGGAATCCGCCAATAACAGCCCTGATTTTTTCCACGTCGACACCGAGCTGCACTAATAGCGCAATTACGGCCAGAGAATTAAGGACATTATGACGGCCGGGAATACTAATCGAAAACCGGCCGCAAAAAAATCCATATTCATAAACATCAAAGGAAGTCATAAACCCGTTTTCCTCAACATCTCGCACTGAAAAATCCGCAGTTTCAGAAAAACCATAGCTGACGGCCGGCTTTTTGCTTTGCTTGACGAGCTGGCTTACCAGCGCATCATCCGCACAATAGATCAGCATTCCGGGGTTATGCAAATTGCCGAAGAACTTCACGAAGGACTGCTTCAAGGAGTCAAAGTTGCTGTAATGATCCATGTGCTCTTCTTCAAGGTTGGTCACGACGGCATAATGGGGATAATAAAGTTCGTGCGTGCGGTCACTTTCATCAACTTCGCTGATCCACAGATTGCGGTTACCCAGGAGGGTGTTGGTTCCGAAATTCTTCACCATCCCGCCCACGAGACATGTCGGCTCACTTCCCAACGCAGTCAGGACATAAGAAAGCATGGAGGTCGTCGTGGTCTTCCCGTGCGTGCCCGTCACTGCGATCGCAGTCTGCGCCTGATTCAAAAGCGCCGAAAGAACCTGGGCGCGGTGCAGGACATTCTTTCCTTGATGCCGCGCCGCGCTTAGCTCGGGATGATGCGGCTGAATCGCGGAAGAATAAATAATCAAATCCTCATCGCCGAAGTTGGGGCCGGACTGGGAATAATAAACGGTCATCCCTTCCGAAGCCAGCTGTTCGGTAACTTTTGTCCGGCTGCAATCGGAGCCCGACACCGCATAACCAAGATGCTTCATGACGCGGGCAAGCGAACTCATGCCGGCCCCGCCGATACCGATAAAATAAACTTTCCGGCAGGCTTTTAAAATTTCCGGTAACGGTTCCCCTAGTTTGACCGCTTCCATAAAGCCTCCGCACACACCGCCATCCGCGCCGGCGCCTGACAGCCGCCGAGCTGCGCCAAACTGTGGCTCATGCGCGCCCGCAAATCGGGGTTGTTTTGCAATTGTTTGATTTTCTGCAGTAACCCTTGAGGCGTCAATTGAGTTTCATCCTGAAGAAAAACTGCCTGCCGCTCACTAAAAAAAACGGCGTTGGCTCTTTGGTGCTGCGCGGCATGCGGGTATGGTATCACAACCGCAGGAACTTTAAATAGAGCAAGTTCAAACAGGGTGTTTGCTCCGGCTCGGGTTATAGCCATGTCCGCTTCTCCGTATAGATCCTGCATTCGGGAACTGAAAGCGTTTACGCGGTACTCGACTCCCAACCGACGGGCTTCTTCGGCAACCCATGACGCATCCTGCATTCCCGTAATGTGTGTAACGGCAATATTCGCTTTTTCTGCAGGCGTCATTAATTTAAACGCCTGCAAAACGGCCTCGTTGATCCGCCGCGCCCCCTGAGAGCCGCCCACAATCAGGATCCGGAATGTTTTCCGGGGGCCGGGAGGCTCCGGACTGTGCTCCCGCGCGCTATAAAGTGCGGCCCGGAGCGGCAGCCCGACGACTTCTCTTCGTTTTAATTTGATCCCCGCAAAGGTGGCCTCGAAAGTCACGCAAACAAGATCGGCGCACCGGACCAGCCATTGAGTCGCCTTGCCGGGAATGAGGTTTTGTTCGTGGATGAGCGTCGGAATCTTGCTTAAATGAGCCAAATAAACGCCGGGAAAAGACACATAACTGCCAAAACCGGCAACCAGTTCAGGCGAGGTACGCCAAAAATGCACGGCCATGGTGACGAAACTTCCCAGAAAATGCCATAACGAAAGGAGCCATCTCAGAGGCTTGGCGGCGAGAAAGGGAAAATCTTCGAGATAAAGGACATGATTAAATAATCCCGGGGAAACACTTTGAACAATACTGCTTCCCTTTTTCCCGGTCACAAGGCTTAGAATGCTGCCCGGGTAATGCGTCCGAAGATACTCCGCAAATGCCACGGCCGGAAACAAGTGCCCGCCTGATGGGCCGGCAAGGATTGAGACACGCGGAGTTTTACCGCAGGGCGCGTCTTTTTTCTCGGCTTTTATGGAAAAACCGGGTGTCAGCGTCTCCATTGGGTCCATTAGCGCCGGCGCACCGAACCCCGCGTCGCGCGGTCCATGCCCAGCAACAGCCCCACGGACATAAAGCTAAAGACAATCGAGGTTCCTCCGTAACTGACAAAGGGAAGCGGCAACCCCTTGGTAGGAATCAATCCGGTGGCCACGAGCATGTGAATCAATGCCTGCAAAACAATCATTAAGGTAATCGAAACGATCAAGAGTTTTTCATAGTCTTGAGTTGCACGGTCCGCCATTTGGAGCCCCGACAGGAAAATGATGCCGAACAGTGCCATGATGAGCAGAATTCCCAAAATACCGAGTTCCTCGCCGATAATGGAAAAAATAAAATCATTATGCGCTGAGGGTAAATAAAATAACTTTTGAATGCCGCGCCCAAGGCCGGCCCCCTGAACTCCTCCGACGCCATAAGCCAAAAAAGACTGAATGATTTGAAAACCGCTTCCTTGCGGATCATCCCAGGGGTTCAAATAGGCCGTCACACGGCTTAAACGGTACGGCACGCGCACGATGAGAAAATAAAAAAAAGGAAGAAACGCAAAAAACGCGATCAAAACATAGTAGAGCCGGATGCCTGCCCAGAAAAAAAGGACACAGGTGATCAAAAAAATAAAAGCACTTGACCCCAAGTCCGGCTGTATCAAGGCCAACCCGCATACGAGGCCGACGAGAGCAAGCGGCGGAATAAAGACCGAACCCTTGCCCTTTTTTATGAATTTACGCTTGCGGGCAAGATAATCCGACAAATAAAGACAAACTGCGATTTTGGCAAACTCCACCGGCTGAAAATTTACCACTCCGAGCCGGATCCAGCGGCGCGCGCCGCCGGCCGTCTTGCCGAGCATCGGCAGATAAACGACAAGCAGCATCAGGATTGCAAGAAGCATAATGGCACGCGCGTGCTTTTTCCAAAAAGCAACCGGGACCGAAGCCGTAAAAAACATCGCCACAGACCCCAGGACGGCATAGACCGTTTGGCGGACTAAAAAGAAGTGCGGATCCCCATAGACATGCAAGGCGTAAATCGCACTGGCGCTGTAAATCATCACAACACCCAAAACAACCAGTGCAAATACGGCCGATAAAAGCCAGGTCGCGGAACGCGACATTTTATTTGACTCCAGACACGGAAGGACTCCCCTTAAGGGCCGCCTTATAATCCGCGACGCACTGTTTAAACACATCTCCCCGTTCGAGATAGTTTGAAAACATGTCAAAACTTGCACAGCCCGGAGACAAGAGCACCGTATCGCCGGGCGTCGCACCCTGAACCGCAGCTTTCAACGCGGCCGGCAGGGACTCGGCGTTCACAATGCGGCCGCACTCCCGCCAGCACTTTTCGAGCATGGGCGCTGCTTCCCCGATGAGGATGATCTGCTTCACTTTTTTTTGAAGTTCATCGTTCAGCAGCTCAAAATCATGCGACTTCGCGCGCCCTCCGGCAATGAGATGGACCGTCTTGTTCTCGAAAGAATTTAAGGCCCATTTCAAAGACAAGGGGGTCGTGCATTTCGAGTCATTCACGAATCGGATCCCGTCATATTCTCCGGCATACTCCAGGCGGTGAGGCAGCCCCCGGAATTCGCGAAAAACGGAACGTACGGCTTTTTCTTCCCAACCATACACCGAAGCAATCGCAAGCAAGGCCCGGTAATTATCGCTGAGCTCCGTCTTTGCCGTCATTTGATCAAAATAAATCCGCTTCGACTTAAAAGCGACCTCCGGAAAATAACGGTCCTGATCCTGTTTACGCAAAACGGCAAAATGAGCCGCTGACCGCGCGCGGAACATATTTAATTTTGAAGCAACATAGTCCGGCATGTCTGCATGCCAATCCAAATGGTTCGGACTGATATTCAAAAGAACGCCGATTTCAGGAGAAAATTTCGAACAAAACTTCAACTGAAATGAGCTCAGCTCCAAAACAACGAACGTCTCGGGCTTAATCTTGTCGAGAATTCCAATCCAGGGCTGTCCGATATTGCCGCATAAGACGGCCTCAAAACCCAGGGAACGGATGAGCTCGGCTGTAAGCGTTGACACCGTGGTTTTACCGGCAGAGCCCGTAATCGCAATGATGCGGCGCGAGGGACAATACCAGCTTGCCGTTTCGATTTCGCTATAAACCGGAAGACGGGCTTGAAAGATGGGGCCTGCGGCCGTCGCAGACGGCCGGACACCGGGGGAAATCAGCACCCAATCAACATCCTTTAAATCAGGGCAATCGGCATGGTCCAATAAAACACGGATACCCATCGACGAAAGCGCGTGGCCGCGGGTTTGCAGGACCGGGTTGAGTGCCTGGTCCCAGACCGTAACCTCGTGCCCTCTTTGTTTGAGGACGCGCGCGCTTTCGAACCCAGTGATCCCGAGTCCCCAAACAAGCACGTGTTTTCCCGGTTCCTGTCTCATCAACGCACCTTCAGCGTACTCAAACCGACAATGGCGAGGATGAAGGCGATGATCCATAGCCGGATCGTGACCTTCGACTCCGGCCAGCCTTTCAACTGCAGATGATGATGAAAGGGTGACATTAAAAAAATTCTTTTCTTGAACATCTTGAAACTGGCCACTTGTAAAATGACGGAAACAGCTTCCCAAACAAAAACGCCGCCGATGATCACCAACACCAGCTCTTTCTTGATCAAGACCGCAACCGTTCCGAGCGCGCCGCCGAGGGCCAGCGATCCGGTATCGCCCATCATCACTTCAGCCGGGACGCAATTGTACCAAAGGAACCCGGCGCTTGCGCCCAGCAGCGCGGCTGTAAAAACCGCCACTTCGCCGGCCTCCGGCACATACGTCATCGAAAGATAGGCCGTAAAATCATAGCGTCCGGTCAAATAAGTGATAATGCTCATCGCGCCGGCCGTAAAAAGCGTGCAGCCGATCGCAAGGCCGTCAAGCCCGTCCGTAAGGTTCAGGGCATTGGAAGACCCCACTAACACGAGAATGACAAACGGAACAAAGAAAATTCCGAGATCGAGAGCGGCGTGTTTTAAAAATGGAAAATAAAGCCATTGATCGAAACGCGCATCGAAATACAAATAAGCACCGATCAAAAACCCCATCACTAACTGCCCCGAAAACTTGGTCAGTGAACTCAGGCCTTTCGAACTTTTTGATTTTAATTTGATCCAGTCGTCGAGAAAACCGATCGCCCCGAAAGACGTGATGGCCATGAGGCATATCCAAACAAACCGGTTCGTCAGATTTCCTCAGACCAGGACCGACAGGACGACACTGATC
>MHFC01000073.1:0-4295 GCA_001804025.1 Omnitrophica bacterium GWA2_52_8
GGTCCTGCCGGCGGGAAAGAAAAATATTTTGAAGTTCAAAATTCCAAGAGGTCATTTTGAAAATTAAATCAGGGACGGCCTTAGTTTTTTTATTTGCCGCCGTGTGTCTTCAGGGCTGCGGCAAGCCGGGTGCGGCCGGTTATTTTTATCTTGAATCAAAAAAAAGCGAGAGGCTGCCTGAGGCCGGGCAGGCGCTGACGCTTCATATTGTGCGGCGCTTCGAAAAAGAAAACTGGTGCCGGGACGAGCGCGACAGTTTTATCAAGGACGGGTTTGAGGCGGAATGTACGTTCGAATCGGAGCCGTATGCCAAAATGTATGAAGGAGAAGCCGTTGGCCTATGGTATGCGATTCAAAGTATCGGGCCTTTTCCGCCGACGATCATTTATTATGAATACAGCCCGCCCGTTCCCAATGAAGTGATGCTGGAGGAATTAAAACAGTCGGTCCCGCATATCCTGCAGTTTGCCGCACTCCACAGTACGCCGGCCCAGGTCCGTATTATTTCTCCGGACGGGACTGAACATTAATCGCGGCCCGCATTGTTTCTTCCCCTTGTCATTGCTGCCCATCTTCGGTACAATCCTGAACTCTTCTTCATCCTCTATCTATTCACAGGCGCCGATAGCTCAGCCGGTAGAGCAGCTGACTCTTAATCAGTAGGTCGTAGGTTCGACTCCTACTCGGCGCACTTGTTTTTATAAACAAGTGCTGTCCCGCCGCGGTTTAAGGATGACCGCGCGCGGGAATTGCACTTGATATCTAAATAAGCGTTATCCGCCGCGGTACAAGGATGACCGCGCGCGGGAATTGCACTCGTTTTAGATAAACTCGTAGTGTCCCGTCACGGTTTAAGGATGACCGCGTGCGGGGGCTGCACTTTCTATTTTTGCGGCTATGGCGAAACTGGCAGACGCGCAGGATTTAGGATCCTGTCCCGAAAGGGGTGGGGGTTCGACTCCCTCTAGCCGCAGTTTGTTTTCGCCCCCTCACCCTAACCCTCTCCCGTCGGGAGAGGGGATTCTAGAAGACTCTTCATGCTGAATTAAAAAATAATTAGCAAGTTCCTTTTCCGCTTGGGAGAAGGCTAGCCTGCTCGCCCCCAGGCCGGGGGATCCAGTTTCTGGTGACTGCGTTTACAGAACCGGTTCTATGCGCCTGGATTCCCGCTAAAAATCCGCGGGAATAACAATCATATAAAATGGGCAAATTCCCCTCTCCCAGCGGGAGAGGGCTCGGGTGAGGGGGGGGCTACTGTGCGATTGAAATGAACAGCCCGTCATTTCAATCTGGACGATGCCCTCGTGCGCCTTGACACTTGAAATTGAGCATTGCCATTTCAAGCCGTCACAGTACCGTCTTCCCACAAAATCAAATGTCAGACGGTACTGGAGGGTTAGCAGCAAAACGGTGATTCACGGGCCGCAATTCACAGCTTGCCGCTACCCCTTCCCGGATCAGGCTCCGCATACCGTATCCTTTTTGACTCCAAGTACTTACCTTCATTGACAAAAGTTCCTCCTTTCTCTACAATACGCACTCTGCTTTCCTGCATCGCGAGAGGCAGAATCCTTCCCGGATTCGCAGGCCTTTTTACTTACAGGAATTAAAGTGGATTTGTGCCAAAATGGCTTGGGCGTTTCTTTGTCCGCAAGCGTGTGTTTTATTGATGTGAGTGCAGCACTTGTATACCGATAATGGATCAGGATCTGATAGGGAACAAGTACAACACTCACTACCGATTTAAGATGCATTGTTTTTTATTGATGTGAGTGTAGCACTTGTATACCGATAATGGATCAGGATCTGATAGGGAACAAGTACAACACTCGCTTCGATTGAGGATGGATAATTTTTTTTGTATGCGAGTGTAGCATAGTGGTAATGCTCTGCCTTGCCAAGGCAGCTACGAGGGTTCGATTCCCTCCACTCGCTTTGATCTTTGTGATCCAATGCGTCGCCGTCGCGGTATGAGGAAGACCGCGTACGGCGAAAAGTGTCGGGGGGAATCGAACCGTTGAAATTCCCGAAGTTCGGAACGTCGCGTTCCGAACGGAGTGCCGGAAACATCGGTTTACGGCCTCCACTCGCTCCACTCGCTTTGATCTTTGTGATCCAATGCGTCGCCGTCGCGGGACATAGAAAAATGCCGGAAAAATCTTTGGACTAAGGAAAATTAAATGAAAACGTCAGTCAAAGAACAAAAGAATTGTCAGAAAATCATTTCCGTCGAAATCGGCTCCGAAAAAATCCATAAAGAATACGAACAGTTCTATAAGGCCATTGCGCCGCAAGCCAAAATTCCCGGTTTCCGTCCCGGCAAGGTCCCGCAGCATATTCTGGTCATGCATTATTCAAAGCAGGCAAAGGACGAAGTTCTGAAACAGCTGATTACCGACTCCTACGGCGCCGCGCTCCGTGAGAATACGCTCGAGCCGCTCGGCTATCCCGACATCAAGGACGTTAAATTTGACGACAAAAAATTAAGTTATCAGGCCGTGATTGAAACGCGCCCCAAAATCAAACTCGGGCGTGTGGGGGGCCTCAAGGCCAGGAAGCCTGAAGTTGCTGTCAAGCCGGAGGAAGTCACCGAGTCGCTCGACCGTCTGCGCGAGTCGATGGCCCAGTTCAAGGCCGTCGAGGACCGCCCCGTGGCCTGGCAGGATTATGTGATTGCCGATTACACCTGCACGGCGGAAGGCAAGGAAGTCGAAAAACGCCAGGATGACTGGTTTGAAATCAAGGAACAGGAATACCTTAAGGGTTTTTCCGGCCAGCTGATCGGCGCGGTGATTGGCGAAGAGCGCCAGGTGGAGCTTACGTTTCCCGATAATTTCGGCAATAAGGAATTCGCGGGCAAGCCGGCGAAATTTGCGGTCAAGATCAAGGAAATCAAAACCAAGCAGCTTCCCGAATTGAACGATGACCTGGCCAAAGAGGCCGGGGACTACCAGTCTCTCGAAGACCTGAAGAAAAAAGTTTATGACGAAATCCTGGCCGCCAAGCAAAAAGAGGCCGAGGCCGAGTACGAGCAGGCGCTTCTCGACGAATTGGTGAAGCACAACAAGATCGACCTTCCCGAAAGGCTGGTGGCCAAGCGGGCGGAGTATCTCGCCGAGCAGGCGGTGCATTCGGCGCACTCGCACGGGCTGCCGGAAGACCAGCACAACGGCCAGCGCGAAAAACTTGCCAAGGAATTTGAGCCCGAAGCGCGCAAGCAGGTGCATACGGCTTTCTTGCTGGATGAAATCGCCGAAAAAGAAAAAATCGAGGCGACGGAGGCGGACGTCCGGCAGCGTTATGAAGCGCTGGCCGAAAAATACCGCCAGCCGCTCGAGGCGATTGAAAAATATTATCAGGAACACCATGAGGCCCTGCATTCTTTGCGCGATCAGATCAAGAATGAAAAGGCCGTGGAGTACATCAAGAAGAACGCGAAATAAAAACAGATATCAGACGGCGGCTATCAGGGATCAGAAAAAGCAGAGAAACCATCTGGCATCTGCATTCTGAGATCTGCCATCTGATCATGACAGGAGGCGGTAATGAGCGGTTATTTGGTTCCCATGGTGGTTGAACAAAGCGGACGCGGTGAGCGGGCATACGATATTTATTCCCGGCTTCTTAAGGACAGAATTGTTTTTATCGGAACGCCGATTGACGACACGATCGCCAATCTCATTATCGCGCAGATTCTTTTCCTTCAAATGGAAGATGCGAACAAGGACATCAGCGTTTACGTCAACAGCCCCGGCGGTTCCGTGACGGCCGGTCTTGCGATTTATGACACCATGCAATTTGTCAAATGTGACGTGGCAACGTACTGCCTCGGACAGGCCGCCAGTATGGGGGCTTTGCTGCTTGCGGCGGGGACGAAGGGCAAACGCTACGCGCTTCCGAATGCGCGGGTGATGATCCATCAGCCGTGGGGCGGAGCGCAGGGCACGGCATCAGACATTCATATTCAGGCCACCGAAATTTTAAAACTGAAAGGCAAACTCAACCAGATTCTGGCGCATCATACGGGCCAGTCGCTTGACCGCATCGAGCGTGATACGGACCGCGATTATTTTATGGCGGCGGATGAAGCGCGGGCCTACGGCGTTGTCGACGACGTCATTACGACGCGCGCGGACCTGAGCAAAAAATAACCCAAACCGCGGATAGAAAATTTAAGGCCGGAACACCCGATAAAGGTTTTAAGTTTTGTCATTCCGGCGGAAAAGCATTCGGGGATGACGAGGGCTTCATTGGCCCTCGTACTTCCCCGTGCTGGTTTAATGAAAAACCAGCCG
>MHFC01000073.1:4330-5120 GCA_001804025.1 Omnitrophica bacterium GWA2_52_8
AGGGGGGGCCAGTTATTGTATGATTGCTGTCATTCCCGCGGATTTTTTCCGCCAAGGGCGGATCAGCCTCAGGCTGAAGCGGGAATCTAGTCAAATGAATTTTAATTCTTACACCGTTTGAAACTGGATCCCCGATAAAAGCATTCGGGGATGACGAGGGCTTCATTGGCCCTCGTACTTCCCCGTGCTGGTTTAATGAAAAACCAGCCGGGGATGACAAAATTTAATTATAAAAACCAACGCTTTCCGGATGCCGTACAATAGGCAAACGGAACACCAAACCAGAACCTACCGATGACACAAGCTATGACACAAAAAGCCAATATTCTCCTTACGCCAGGCCCCGTTCCCGTACCCGAAGAGGTGCGTGAAATCCTCGCCGAACCGGTGATTCATCACCGCACACCGCAGTACCGTAAAATTTTTCAGCAAGCGACGCAAAAATTGCAAAAAGTTTTCCGGACCGTTTATCCCGTTTATACCATTACGGGTTCCGGAACCGCGGCGATGGAAGCCGCAATGGTGAATTTTCATGCCGTGGGCGACGAGGTGCTCGTCATCGAGGGCGGAAAATTTGCCGAACGTTTTACGCATCTGGCCAAGGCCTTCGGCCTTAAGGCCACGGTTATGAAGGTTGTGTGGGGGGACGGGGTTTCTGCCGATGAGGTCCGCCGCGCGCTTAAACAAAATCCGAAAATCAAATCGGTCTGTGTGCAGCTTTGCGAAACTTCGACGGCCGTGTTAAACGATGTCAAGGCATTGGCCGATATCACCGCTTCCACCGAGGCGC
>MHFC01000073.1:5141-8600 GCA_001804025.1 Omnitrophica bacterium GWA2_52_8
CATGCCTGCGTCTAATATCCCGAAATTTTATCTGGACCTTAAACTCTATGAAAAAGCTTTGAAGGACTGGGACACGCCGTTTACGCCCGCATTGGGTATTGTCCGGGCGCTGGACGTTGCGCTTGATTTGATCGAGAAAGACGGCATGGAAAAACGCTGGAAGCGGGCCGAAGAACTCGGTGATTGGACGCGCAAGCAGCTGAAGGGGATCGGTCTGGAACTTTATTCTAGGGCGCCCTCGGCGACGGTTTCGGCGGCCTGCGTGCCGGCCGGAGTGGACGGGTCCAGGCTGGTCAAAGTTATGCGGGACGAAAAAGGGGTGACGCTCGCGGGCGGTCAGGGCGAATTGACAGGAAAAATCGTCCGGATTGCGCACATGGGCTCGATCACGCGCGAAGATCTTGAATGCGGCATCCAAATCCTGAAGGAAACGATTCAGGAACTGAGCGGGAAGAAGTAAGCCTTAAACTTATAACTTGAGTTTGTCACTTTTCCTGTCATTCCCGCATGCTTTAGGCGGGAATCCAGTTTAAAATTGGATTCCCGATAAAAACATTCGGGGATGACAAATTATGATGTGGCAAAGACTTCCAGCAAAAATAGCAAAAAAGTGACAAACTCAAGCTTATAAAACAAAATTATTTTTTCCAAAAATGGAAAATGTCATGGCAAAAAAATCAGGCGCGGTCAAAAAAATGAAAATTCTGGTCAGTGATCCTCTGGGCCCTTCCGGCATGGCCGAGCTGCGTAAGGACAAAAATCTCGTCGTGGATGAACGTCCCGGACTTTCTCCGGCCGAACTCAAGGCCATCATCGGAGAATACGACGCAGTCCTGGTGCGCAGCGGGACCAAATTAACGTCCGATATTCTTGATGCCGCCAAAAATCTGCGGATCGTGGGCCGGGCCGGCGTCGGCGTTGATAACGTGGATCTGGACGCGGCAACAAAACGCGGAGTCATTGTGATGAACACGCCGGAGGGCAACACGATTTCGACCGCAGAGCACAGCTTTTCGATGCTCATGGCGCTTGCGCGCAATATTCCCCAGGCTTATCTCTCCGTCAAGAACGGGGAATGGAAACGGCAAAAATTTCTCGGCACGGAACTTCAAAGCAAAGTCCTCGGCGTCGTCGGTTTCGGAAGAATCGGGCGCGAGGTCGCGAAACGCGCATCAGCGTTCGGCATGCGCGTGGTGACGTTCGACCCCTTCATTTCCGCCGAAGCCGTAAAGGAATATCCCGTCGAATTTCTGTCATTCAAGGCTTTGCTGAAAGCCGCGGATTTTATTACGTTCCATACGCCTCTGACCCCGGAGACCAAATACCTGCTCAACGATGAAACGTTTCCGCTGTGCAAGGACGGCGTGCGCGTGATCAATTGCGCCCGAGGCGGGATCATCGAGGAAAAGGCGCTCTATAAATTCATCAAATCCGGAAAGGTGGCGGGGGCCGCGCTGGACGTTTTCGAAAAGGAGCCGCCCGAAAAAAATCCGCTGCTCGAATTGCCGCAGGTGATTTCAACGCCGCATCTCGGGGCCGCCACGCAGGAAGCGCAGGAAAATGTCGCGGTCGACGTGGCCCGGCAGGTGGTCGACGCGCTCTATGAACGGTCCATCAAGAATGCGGTCAATTTACCGAACCTCGACCCGGAAACCTACCGGGTGCTCAAGCCGTGGATCGTGCTCGCGGAAAAACTGGGGCTGCTTTACACGCAGTATTTCGGCGGCGTCGTCAAAAAAATTACGATCCGTTACGGCGGCGAAGCCTCGCGCTACGGCACGAAGGCGTTGACGATTTCGGTGCTCAAGGGGCTGCTTACCCCGGTGTGCGGGGAGACGGTTAATTTTGTGAATGCTCCCGCCATGGCCGGCGAGCGGGGTATTGTGATCAACGAAAGCGTCAGCACGCAGCAGGAAGATTATCTGAATTATATCGAGCTTGAAGTCGAGGCGGTTTTTGACGGCGGGGCGGCGCAGATAAACCGGATTACGGGGTCCCTGTTTGCCGACCAGCTGCCGCGGATTGTGCGGTTAAACGAATTTAAATTCGATGTCCAGCCGTCGCATTCCGTGCTGTTTATTCATAATGAGGACCAGCCCGGCGTCGTGGGGATCCTCGGGACCATCCTCGGGAAAAATAAAATCAATATCGCCGAAATGTCGCTCGGGCGCGTCCGTAAAGGCAAAAAGATGCTGGCCATGACCGTGATCAACACGGACAACGAAGTTTCCAAGGAAGTTCTGGCCGAAATCAAGAAATTCAAACCGATTCTGGATGCAAAAGCCGTCAAGCTTTGAGGCTTAACTCCGTGCGCCGCATTGCGGTGCCGATAAAGGTCCGGAACAAGGCCGTTTTATGAACCGAATTTTGATAGGTGCGCAGTGGGGCGATGAGGGCAAAGGCAAGATCATCGACCTTCTTACCGGCAAGACGGATATCATCGTCCGTTATCAGGGCGGTAACAATGCCGGCCACACCGTAAAATTTGCCGACAAAAAATTTATCCTCCACCTGATTCCTTCCGGGATTTTGCATCCGGGAAAAGTCTGCGTGATCGGAAACGGCGTCGTCATCGATCCCGAGGCCTTCTTCAACGAAGTGCGCATGCTGGAGCGGCAGGGCATCCGCGTACGGGGGCGCCTCTTTATTTCCGACCAGGCGCATATTTTATTTCCTTATCACCGGTTGCTCGACCAGCTGCGCGAAGGCAACCTTAAATCCAAGGACGTCATCGGCACCACCAAAAAAGGCATCGGTCCGTGTTACGCGGATAAGATGGCCCGGCTCGGTATCCGGATTTCGGACCTGAACCGCGCGGAGTTCTTTAAAGAACGGCTTGCTTCCGTCATGCGGGAGAAAAACGGAGTTTTGAAAAAGATCTACGGGCACCGGGGGCTTTCCTTCAATCAGGTTTATTCCCATACGATGCGGTTCCGCAAACGTCTGCTCGAGTATGCGCTCGATACGCCTTCCTATCTTGCCGCGGCGGCGAAACATAAAAAGCGCATGCTTTTTGAAGGGGCCCAGGGAACGATGCTGGATGTGGACCACGGGACCTATCCTTTTGTGACGTCTTCCAACGCCTCCGTGGGCGGCGCCATTACGGGTTCGGGTGTCAGCCCGACGCTGATTGATACGGTGATGGGTGTGGTCAAAGCTTATACGACGCGCGTCGGCGAAGGGCCTTTTCCGACCCAATTTTCGCCGGCCTTGATGGACAGGATCCAGAAAAAAGGCGGGGAATTCGGGTCCACGACCGGCCGGCCGCGGCGCTGCGGCTGGTTTGATGCGATCATTGCGCAATACGCGGTACGGATCAACGGATTGACGGAACTTGCCGTGACAAAACTCGATGTGCTGTCCGGGCTGCGGGAAATCAAGATCGCGACGGCCTACCGTATCGGCGGCCGGATTTGCCGGAAATATCCGAGTTCGACCGATGAAGTGTCGCACGCGGCG
>MHFC01000073.1:8637-14645 GCA_001804025.1 Omnitrophica bacterium GWA2_52_8
GGAAGCAACCGCGCCCAGACGATTTTTGTTTAAACATTTATGACGATTCTTCCCAAGCATGTTGCGGTCATTATGGACGGAAACGGACGGTGGGCGCAGGCGCACGGCCATCCGCGGATCTACGGCCATACGGTGGGTACGGAAAAGGTCGAAGAAATTATCCGTGCCGCGGCCGATACCGGCATCCGCTATCTGACCCTGTACGCATTTTCCAAAGAAAATTGGCAGCGTCCCAAGGCGGAAGTCAATTTTCTCATGTCGCTTCTGTCCAGCTATTTGGACAAAAAGGCGCAGCTCTTTATTACCGAGGGCCTTGTCTTCAGGACCATCGGCCGGACGGAAGATCTACCGAAACCGATCCGCGAAAAAATGGGCCGTCTTGCCGAGCAGACGCGCCATCACAAGGGCATGACCGTGATTTTTGCGGTCAGCTATTCTTCGCGGCTCGAGATCGCCGATGCCTGCAGGAAAATTGCCTGCGATGTGCGGGACGGAAAACTGAAGGCCGAGGATATTACGGAAAAAACGGTTGCCGGCTATCTGGATACGGCGGACATTCCGGACCCGGACCTTTTGATCCGCACGAGCGGCGAGATGCGCATCAGCAATTATCTTTTGTGGCAGATTTCCTACGCGGAACTTTATTTTACGGAAAAATACTGGCCGGAATTCGGACGCGAAGACTTTATGAAAGCGCTTGAGGAATATCAAAATCGCGAACGCCGCTTCGGTAAAACTGAAGCGCAGGCCGGCGCAGCAGCGATCGCGGCGCGGCAATCGGCGGCGAAGAAACCTCACGGGGAAGGTGAACGATGATCTCGGTTCTTGGAAAACGTTTGATGGTTTCTGCGGTCCTGGTCACGATCACGCTGGCGACGATTTTTTTGGTGCCCAAGTGGCTTTTCTTTTTGGTCGTGGAAGCGTTTATTTTGGGAGCACTTTTTGAGTTTTTTGTCATGGCCGAGCGCAAGGGTGTCGTGATCAACCGCCTGCTTGGGTTGTTTTTCGGCGGGCTGCTCCCGTTTTCGCTTTATTTTTCTTCTGAGCCCATGATTCTTTCGATTGCGTGCCTGACGCTTTTTATTTTTAATTTTCACCGCAAATTGCGCGATCAGGCGCTTTTAAGCACGTCGGTCACTTTATTCGGCATCATTTATATTTCCTGGTTTTTTTCCTACATGAACAAGATCCGGTATCTGGACCACGGGCCTTATTGGGTCCTGTTTATTATTCTGCTGGTTAAAGGCGGGGACACCGGGGCGTATTTTGTCGGTAAGAGTCTCGGACGGATCAAGCTTATCGAGCATATCAGCCCGAACAAGTCCGTTGAGGGCGCAGTCGGCGGCTTTTTGACGTCGCTGGCGCTGGCGGCGCTTTCAAAAATTTATCTGCCGCACGTTTCTTTTGTCCACCTTCTGGTTTTGGGGGCCCTGATGGGAATTCTTTCTCAGATCGGCGATCTTGCCGAGAGTTCGATCAAGCGGGATGTCGGGGTCAAGGACTCGGGACAAATTCCGGGCCTCGGGGGAATTCTGGATGTGCTCGACAGCCTGTTGTTGTGTGTCCCGTGTGCTTACTATTATATAACCGCGTTTCCCGGATTGCTTAGATCCTGAGGGCGGCTTCTTCATGAAAAATATTGTCATTCTCGGATCGACGGGTTCTATCGGCCGTAATACGCTGGATATTGTCCGGGCCCATCCCGATAAATTCCGCGTTTGCGGGCTTGCGGTCCGGCAGGACATTGACCAGCTTTACCGCCAGGCCGTTGAGTTCCGGCCCGAGATCGTTTGTGTCTTTGATAAAGCCGCGGCGCAAAAACTCGGGGGACGTCTTAAGCGCTACGGTATTCGGGTGGTCGCCGGCCGCGAAGGGCTGCTGGAAGTCAGCACGTTTAAAAAAGCGCACCAGGTCATTTGTGCGATGGTGGGCGCCGTCGGTCTGGAGCCGATTTTTGCGGCGCTCTGTGCCGGAAAATCACTCGGGATTGCCAATAAGGAACCGCTCGTGATTGCCGGCGATTTGCTGATGCGGGAATCCCGCAAGCGTAAGGTCCCGGTTTTTCCGATCGACAGCGAACACTCGGGGCTATGGCAGTGCCTGGAAGGCTATCCGATGTCTTCCATTAAAAAACTGGTGCTGACGTCGTCGGGCGGCCCGTTTCGAAAACTCAAGGGGTCTTTCGAACATCTGACTCCCAAGCGTGCGCTGAAACATCCGAAATGGAAAATGGGGCCGAAGATTACGATCGATTCTGCAACGCTCATGAATAAAGGCCTGGAAGTGATTGAAGCGGCGAATTTGTTCGGGATGCCGTCGGAAAAAATCGATGTGCTGATTCATCCCGAGGCGATCATTCACGCAATGATTGAATTTGTCGACGGGTCCCACCTGGCGCACCTGGCGATTACGGACATGCGGCCTCCGATTCAGTATTCGCTCAGTTATCCGGAGCGGCTGAACAACCATCTGCCGACGCTCAATTTTACGCAGCTGAAGTCGCTCCATTTTGAGGCCCCGGACCGGCGGCGTTTTCCGTGTCTCGATCTCGGTTATGAGGCCAGCCGCGCAGGAGGCACCATGCCCGCCGTATTGAACGCCGCAAATGAGGTTGCGGTGCAGGCCTTTTTGGATTATAAAATGAAATTTACGGAAATCGCTAAAACCATTAAGCGGGTCATGCAGCAGCATACGCCGGTTTCACGGCCCTCGTTGAGTCAGCTTCTCGAAGCTGACCGCTGGTCGCGGGAAACGGCCGGGCTCGTCATGAAAGGAAATAAAATCTAATGGCTTTTTTAAACTCATTACTTCCCGCAGCCGTTGTTCTCGGTCTTTTGATTATCATCCATGAATTCGGCCATTTCCTTGCCTGCCGCCTGACGGGCGTTAAGGTGGAAAAATTCTCAATCGGGTTCGGTCCCGAAATCCTGCATTGGCAGGGCCGTGAAACGCGGTTTTCACTTTCCTTGCTGCCCTTGGGCGGTTATGTCAAACCGGCGGGGGAAACGGTGGGGGAACTGGCCGATCAGGAACCGAAGAAGGGCGATTATCTTGCGGCGCCTCTTTTGTCGCGGATGGTCATTGTCGTGGCCGGTGTCGTGATGAATTATTTTCTGGCCTTTGTCCTTTTTTCCGCGATTTTTTTGATCGGGAGACCGGTCCCGGGAACGGTTGTCGGCGGTTTCATCGAAGGATATCCCGCGGCCGGCAGCGGATTACTTGTCGATGACAAGATTGTCAGCGTCGACGGGACGCCCGTTGAAACCTGGATCCAGATGACAGACCTTTTGTCGGCGTCCGGCAACGATACGGTACAACTCGGGGTTTTGCGCGGCCAAACGGCCCTGGAAATTCCCGTGGCCCCGAAGGTCGAAGATGTGCCGGATTTCTTCGGGCAGAAAATCAAAGTCCGCCGGATCGGGATACAGCCCAGCCAGAAAGCCGACCGCTTTGAGCGGTACGGTCTGCTGGAATCGTTGGGGCACGGGGCCCGAGCGACAATTTCGCTGACCTATCTGACGCACAAGGCCATCTATTATCTGGTGATGGGAAAACTTTCCATTAAAAGCATGGCCGGCCCGGTGGCCATTGTTTCAATGTCCGGAACGGCGGCGCAGCTCGGACTGCCATATGTGATGCAGCTGGCCGCAACGCTGAGCGTCTCTCTGGCCGTGATTAATCTGCTGCCGATTCCCGCGCTCGACGGCGGGCATTTGTTTTTTATGCTCATCGAAGCCGTCCGGCGCAAGCGCGTGAGCCTTCAATTTCAGGAGCGGGCCACGCAGGCCGGTTTTGTGCTTTTGATGACGCTTCTGGTGGTCGTGATTTATAACGATCTGTCCAATCTCCAGGCTCTCGATAAAATTAAAAATCTTTTTGGTTTTTGACATGCGCTGGACCCAATCGCTTATTCCTACGTTACGCCAGGCCCCTAAAGATGCCGAGGCCGTGAGCCACCAGCTGGCCTTGCGTGCGGGCCTTATCCGCCAGCTCTCTTCCGGAGTTTACAGTTACCTGCCGCTTGGTCTGCGCGTCCTTCAGAAGATCATGACCGTGGTGCGCGAGGAAATGAACCGCGCCGGAGCGGCCGAAGTTTTGCTGCCGGCACTGCACCCCGCGGAATTATGGAAAAAAACCGGCCGCTATGAAACACTCGGCGAAGACAAAATCAGTTTTAAGAACCGCTCGGGGCACGAGTTTGTGCTCGGGCCGACGCATGAGGAAGTCGTCACCGACCTGGTGGGAAGCTGTATCCAGTCGTTCCGGGATTTGCCCGTGCTGGTTTATCAGATCCAGACCAAATTCCGCGACGAGGCGCGGCCCCGTTTCGGAGTGATCCGGACCAAGGAATTCATCATGAAGGACGCGTATAGTTTTGATGCCGATGAAAAGGGCCTCGACCGGCAGTATCAAAAAATGTCCGACGCGTATCACCGTATCTTTGAACGCTGCGGACTGTCGTTCCAGGTTGTGACGGCGGATCCCGGGATGATGGGCGGCAAGATGAGCCAGGAGTTTATGGTCGTCTGCCCCTACGGTGAGGACCGCGTGGCGCGATCCGAAGGCGGGTATCTGACCAGCCGGGACATTGCGTTCCGCGCGAAGCCGGACGGTACGGCGCCCCGTTCCAATTCGGCGCAGCCGGAAGTTTTTGACACGCCGAATTTGCGCACGATCGATGAAATTTCAAAGCGTTTTAAAATCGCGCCCGAATCCATCGTCAAGACGCTGATTTACATGGCCGACGAGAAGCCGGTGGCGGTGCTGGTTCGCGGAGATAGCGAAGTCAACGACGGCAAACTCCAAAAGCTGATCAAGGCGAAGACCCTGCGCCAGGCCCTCTCAAAAGAAGTTCAGGAAGCGACGGGGGCCCCTGTCGGGTTTGCCGGCCCGGTGGGATTGAAGGTCCCCATTTATGCGGATTGGGATCTTGAAGCCATGGCGGATTTTGTCACGGGTGCCAATCAGGCGGACAAACACTTGAAAAATGTCGTGATGATGCGTGATTTTAAACCGGATTTTACGGGAGACATCCGCTTTGTGCGCGACGGGGATGCGGCGCCGGACGGAACCGGGAAACTGACGCTTGCCACGACCATGGAAGTCGGCCATATTTTCAAGCTCGGGACGCGTTATACCGATTCTCTCGGCGTGGCTTGCCTGGACGAATCGGGAAAGCGGCAGCCGGTGATCATGGGCTGTTACGGTATCGGCGTTAACCGCATTCTTGCTGCGGCCATTGAAGAACATCATGATGAAAAAGGGATTGTATGGCCGTCCGGCATTGCGCCTTATGATTGTGAAGTTCTGACGCTGAATCAGGAAGAGGAAAAAACGGCGCGGGCGGCCGAAGAGGTTTATGCGATGCTGACTCAAAAGGGCGCGGATGTTTTGTTCGATGACCGTGCGGAACGGGCGGGGGTTAAATTCAAGGATGCGGATTTAATCGGGATTCCGTATCAAGTCGTGATCGGCGGCCGGAGCCTTGAAGAGGGGGTGATTGAGTTCAAGTACCGCAAGTCGGGACAGGTTGAGAAATTGAGGTTCGATCAGCCGGCGGAACTGCTGAAGAAGCTCAGGCCTGCGGACGCCGCAGGTTCTTTGGCGCGGTGATCGTACTGACGTTTGTGGACTGCATCATGTAGACCGGATTGCCGTCGTGGTCGTACTGATTGTCGATCCGCATCACTTTCTTAAGGACAAGTTTCATCTTTAGAACAGTGCCGTCTTCGAGGAGGTATTCGTTCCATTTTTCGCCCGCCTGGTTGATGTCGACCGGAGTGGCATCGACCTGACGGCCTCCGAAATTGACTTTGATTTTATCGTCATCCATTCGAATATCTCCTAAAGCCGCCATTGTAACCGAACTTTCCCGGAATTCAAACTGTGATTTCATTTAAGGGTGCCTACCATTTGATGCCGTTGTTTTTCATTCCCGCATGTATTTTCCGCCAAAGGCGCCTGCCTGCTGCAGGCAGGGATCAGCCTCGGGCTGAGGCGGGCAGCCA
>MHFC01000074.1:0-601 GCA_001804025.1 Omnitrophica bacterium GWA2_52_8
TGCGGAAGAATCCGTGTATGATGAAGCAAAGATGAAACTGAGAGATATGGTGAAGAGCGCAGGTTCAACAAGCAGAGTCATTGTTGTCCCCGTCGTGTTGGCATTGGGGGGGATCGAGGCGGGCATACGAAGACGGCTGGAAGGACTGGAATACGTTTGGGTCAAAAAGGCGCTCCTGCCTCATGAGAACGTCACACGGTTCATTGAAGTGTCAGTGACAAAGGTGCTTGCGGAATGACCCCCCTGTTTGCATGACGAACATTCTGATTGAGCCATTCAGCGATGCCCGCATAAGAGTATCGTGGAAGTCCTCAATTAATCCGGTTTTATCCAAACCGCAAGTCTTCCAACGTATTGGGCATCAATGCTTATGGCCATGAAAATTCGGCTTCACATTTTCCTTGGTGAAGCCTTTGATGTCTTTTCCCAGTCCCGACTGCCAGCCCGCGTAGCAATCGGAACAAATTCCTTTTCCTTCCCGCAGGTCGCGACTGCATGTGCAGCTTTGATGATCCAATGCGCATCGATCACACGGCTCTTTGACGCAGCAATTGTAATAGAGTTCGTTCTTTGCCTCGTCAAGAAGTTGCCTCGCTTTCAG
>MHFC01000074.1:619-6547 GCA_001804025.1 Omnitrophica bacterium GWA2_52_8
GTGATCCAATTCATGCCTGGTTTCTCCTTGAGAAAGATTGATAAAAGGTTCATTTGTCAGCATTTGCATTCGACATAACAATAACTACGATGGAAGATTCCCTAGGGTACAAGCTGGATAGGCAGGGCACATTACGGACGAGTAGGTTCAACCGCCCGGACTGCGGGCGATCTTTTCGAGAATGCGGTGGCTTTCGCCGAACTTGCAAAGCGCATCGCAGTGAGTGCGCAGATCAGAAAAGAGAATATACTTGATGGAAAGTTTCTGCTGTTTGAACGAAGGCCTGCCAAGCTGGAGGAGAACGTCCTTCTCCCGCTTGTCGGGGATAATGATGTAGAGCGCCGTCTCGTGGTCTTTAAGAGAACAAGCAAGGTCATTCAACCGTAGAATCCCCGAATAGATCGACGTGCTTTTCTCCACCTCGAAGGCACCCACGACCTTGTTAGCTCCTTTCTCGAACCACAGAACGTCGACCAGCTGAATGGTGCCAAGCGTGTCAGAGTCAACATTCAGCGCAGGGAAATCCTTTCTCGACAGAAATGAAAAATCATTCCCCGAGTACGACTTTGACCGATCGTTCGCAGCAGGCATTACGTCATATCCCAGGGCATTTCCAATCTTGAGGAGATGCCATTCCATCTCCGTGTGAAGGCTTTGCTGCTCTTCTTCAGAAATGACTTCAGCATGACGTTTCCTCAATTTTGCCTCTAGCCTTGTGCGTTCGGCCTTGCTCAGCTCACGGCTCCGTTCAACCGCGAGATTCCCCGTGCCGATTTCATAGAGAAGACCTCCAAACGCGCCAAGGTCTACAGACAATTCACGGGAGAACTCGCTGTTCACCTTTACAATCGTTTCTCGCATTGCGAGGTATTCCTTCCAGGAACCGAGTTTTCGTTTATCATTGAACAACGCATTAAACCCGTTAACGATTGCCGTATTAAACGGCGGGACGATTGTCGGATGAAGAAAATAAAGGATGCTCGCCACGGCCGGACCGAGGCCCTTGATGTTCTTCTGATCGAGGAGGATGATCTCGCGGACAATCTGATCTTCCTTTTGGAGGGTAAGGCAATTCTCGAGAAAGATGCCGAATGCCTGTTTGTTCGACTCAGTCTCGTAGATGTCCGGAATGCGGAGCTTTGGTTTCCAATAGAAGGGGTGAGCGGCGCCTTCGAAGACCTCTTTCTGCTCGGTGATGCAGTTGAGGACGAATTCAAGGGAGGAACCTTTGAAGTCGTTGCCAAAGGTCTTCCCTTTGATCTCGGAGACGACCTGCAGCACTCCCCTGCGGATAGAACGGAACGCTTTCAGCCGGCTCTCGTTGTTGCGAAACCACGTGTTGTACACCGAGTCGTGGTCTGATTTGTACCGGCCGATGAGGCTCTGTAAGCTGTTATCAGGCGCCATGCGAATCATGAGAGAATGAGATGACAAAAATATATGTCTATTCCGGCCTGCAGTCAACTTCCCGGTAGTGTCTCAACTCCATTCTTAGAATACAACGCAGAGTCGCAGAGGACGCAGAGATTCGCAGATCCCGAAGGGACTCCTTCGGGGGAAAAGCAGAATTCGGGATCTTCTCTGCGTTCCTCTGCGCTCTTCGCGCCTGCCTGCCGAAGTGGATGCGGCAACTCAAGCTGAACAGAAATGGTCGGCACGCAGGCAGGTCTCTGCGTTGAAAACTACAATCAAAATTGAGACATACCAACTTCCAAGAGTCGCGAGTTACGAACGGATCTTGCTGTTAGATCTTCGGCTGCATGCTCGCTATTGAATCTCTCATGGAAGCTTGATCAAGCTGTTCCCCCTCAGCGTCTCCGTCACACAGCTTTCCATCACGCAGATGGATACAGCGATCAACATACCTTGTGTTCTCCGGGTTATGAGTGACAATGATGAACGTATGTCCGGCGTCGTTGAGAACACGAAGGAGGTCCATGATTTCTTTACTTGTCGCTGAATCGAGATTGCCTGTTGGCTCATCGGCGAGAATGATTGGGGGCTGATTCACCAGCGCCCGGGCAATCGCTACCCGTTGCTGCTCGCCGCCGCTTAGCTCATCCGGAAGCCGCAATGCCTTTGAACGAAGTCCGACTTTTTCCAGAATGTCAATCGCCTTGCTTCCCTGTTCCTGCCGGGAATATGCAGTGACCGTTAATGGAAGCATCACATTCTCGGCAACCGTGAGATATGGAATCAATTGAAACGATTGAAAGACGAATCCCACATACTCTCTCCGAAGATCTGCACGCTGCTCGACATCGAGCGCATAAACATCGATGTTATCGACAGTAACGCTACCCTTTGTGGGGTGACTCAGCCCGCCAAGGATAGAAAGGAGAGAGCTTTTGCCCGAACCGGATGGACCCATGATAGCGACAAACTCTTTTTGCCCAATGTTAAGCGAGACATCCTGCAGCGCAGGGACTTGTTCTTTCCCTGTAGAATAGATCTTATGCACGTTCCGCAGTCGAATTAGCGACATGTTTGCACGTTTCTGTAAGAGTGATTATCTATAGTGCTTTCAGTGCAACTGTTGGATCGAGACGGGATGCTTTGTATGCGGGATAGATGCTCGAAATAATCCCGATGAAGATGGCAAGCACGACAGAAAAGGCAAGGAGCGGATAGCTCATCAACGAAACGCTTTCACCGTTCATCGTAAGAATTGGTATGACGGCTTTCGAGACTCCCATGCCGACTCCATAGCCGATCAATCCCGCAACAAAACTTGTAAGAAACGCTTCCGTCAGGATGATCTTCATAATGTGTGTTTGACGGAAGCCGATAGCGCGGAAGATTCCGATCTCCCTCGTTCGTTCATTGACGGAAGCCGTCATGTTCGTCATGACGATGAGCGCTGCGACCAGCAACACGACGCCGGAAATCCCGTAGGAAAAAAGTTCAAACCGGTGCATCGCCTCCATCTTGGATTCGATCGTCTGACGAATGGCCATCACCTTTGCTCCTGGAAGTTTTTCAGAAGTCTGCCGGACAATCTCTTCAATGGGACAATCATAGCACAGCGCAGCGACCTCAATCAGACTCAATTCGCCCGGTTTGCCAAAGATCCGTTGGACTTCCTTTAGATCGATAAAGACAATCCCGTCATCTTGCGATCCGGTTGGCTCAAGAATTCCCGAGACTACGAACGGTTCCCCTTTGAGTTCGAATGATTGGCCTATGGTGAGCTGAAGCTTCTCCTGGATTTCAGCGCCGATGAGCGCTTCCTTCCTCGTCGACGGGCGTTGCCCCCTCACATTCCACCATTTCTTGAGTTGGAACTCCTGAGGGAAATCGACACCGACAATCAGCACATCACGCCCGCCTGCCCCGTTTCCTGCCCCCCTCTGGAAAAATTCGGAGGCAGGCGGGGATCCCTTGAGGCGGGCAGGTTCCACTATCTTAGCTGGCTGAATGAGTTTCGGCGCGACGATCTTGATATTCTCGCTATTCTTGATGGTGCGAATCTGTTTTGCGTCCTCCTCGTGCAGCTTTTGAACGTCCAAAGACACACCTGAGATCGTCATTCCATCATACGAGAGCGAAAGGTCGTCTGATTTGGGCGTAACGATGATGTTGGCGCCGAACTCGTCGAGTTTGTTGGCGATGTCAGCGTTCATAGCCTGCAAGACAGTCACAAGTGCGACAACGGTGGCTATGGCAATCGTCAGGCCGAAGACCAAAAAGATCATCTTGGTTCTACGGCGGCGCAAATTGTTGAGTGAGATGTTGTAGAGTTTCATAGTAATCGTGGTTGATTGCCCGCTCAACCTCTTCGTTGCCATCGAGCGACCAGCCGTTCTTCGATCTGGATCTCGTTGCCGACGACAGTGTTCGGCAGCGCATCCGGCGGATACCGCCCGCATGATCCGCTCACCGACTCGAGTGTATTCAATTCCCATGTGGAGCCGCATGCATTACAAACAATCTTATCTCCATTGATATGGAACGCGGTTGAGTTACACGGCTCGCACACGCTCACGGCAGTGACGATCTTGCCTTCGGTAGAAATGTACGCAAGCATCGGAATGCCGTACTGCGGATCGCCGTAGTTGAACTTCACAAACTTCTTCTCCTTCAAGACATCCAAGGGGATAATGACTTTCTCATTGCCCACCTTCGGTTGAATAAGAGTCATCTGTTGGCCATTTTGCGGATACTGTGCGGGTGCGGCAACGGCAGGCGATGCTTTGATAATAGGGTTGCCGCTCTCGGGCAAGTTGAAGTAGAACCAGCTGCCAAGAAGCATGATAGCAACGATTAGCAGGATCCTTGTCGTGGGGATCTTTCCGGCAGCGTGTTTGCCGAGAACCTTTTCGCGCTTGTCCTGCCATTGCGCTTTCGCCGGCGATTTTTCGCTCACGGATGCTCCGCAGCTTATGCAAAAGTTTGCATCCTGCGCCATTGGTTTTCCACATTCTGAGCAAAAGTTTACCATTGCATTATCCTCTTTGAATTTATGTTTTCACTTTGCCATTGAGTTCAAAAACGTGCGCTCGCCCCAAGAACCGGAAGGAATGGGAAGATGGTGAGCGGATCTTTCCTTGAATAGGTTTCATCCCACATGTAGTGGACGATGTTTTTCCGGTTGTATGCATTCAGCAGTTCGAGGTAGACATCCAGGTCGAAAGCCTCGAACGTGAAGTGCCGCGTGACACGAATATCAAGTCTACTGTAATCGGGATAGCGATCCGAGTTATGTTCTCCGGGAATCGGGAACCAATGTCCCGCAGCAGAACTAAAGTATGCAGACGCAGCGGGTGTGTACGGCTTACCGCTTCCGTAACGGAAACGAGCACCGGCTTGCCAGTGCCCATCCATCCGATAATTTGCGACAAGGCTAATGAGGTGCGGGCGGTCGAAATCGAACGGATGAAGGTCCGGACTCTTCCCTTCCTTGCGTCTTGACATGGAATACGTATATGAAACCCATCCTGAAAAACCGGACGCTGACTTCAGCTGAACATAAAACTCCGCTCCTCGTGAATATCCATATCCCTCGCTTGTGAGAGTCGAAAGTGAATCGATGGTGATAAGCTGAGAAAGACTCTTATTGTAGAGCTCAAGGCTCACAACAATCTCGTCACCAAGCTGATGTTTTATGCCGATGCCGTAGCTTTCCGCTTTCTTTGATTTCAGTCTGTCGTTGATGGCGAGTTCAAAAGCTTTGGGGGATTGGAAATACCAGCCATAGTCAAAAGAGAGGCTCATGTGATCGTTCCATGCGTATGCCAGATTGATACGCGGTGCGATTGTGCTTTCTCTGTTTTTGGCGATGTAATCATAGCGGACCCCTACATTTGCCAATAGCGCAGAACTGATTGTCCACCGGTCATCGACATAGAGGGAGGGCTTGAACGATGTCCCTCTGCCCTGAAGTTTCGTATCATCAAAATTCACCGCGATCTCCATCGGAAGATTGATATTGACCTGTTGATTTTCCAAAACAAACCAGGCGCCAAGGTGGAGTTCGTGGCTGGGGAGAATGACCACGAAGTCCTGCTTAAGGCTCAGCGCCTGATCTGTTATATCCTCGAGGCCGTCGGCCGGCTGGCGGTTGGTTCTGGTCACACCACTCCAAGAGACAATAAGATCAGACAGAAAGAACCCGCCGAGGATGGATCGCAGACGCGCGGCAAATACGCCATTCCTGCTCTCCCAGGTAAAGTCACCTCTATAGTGAGGCTTATCGAAGTATCCGTACATGCGCTCCCGGGAGAATAATCCTGAAATCGTCAACTTGTGATCTTGAGAAATACTAAAGTCGAGTTTCGAGTTAATATCAAAGAAATACGGAAGCACGTCGTACTCGCCTGCAAGGTCCGTGAATTTCAAGAAGGTATCGAAATAACTTCGCCGGGCGGAGAGAAGAGCAACGCCGTTCAAGAACGATAACGGAGTTTCGAGAACTCCGCCGACATCAGA
>MHFC01000074.1:6594-7432 GCA_001804025.1 Omnitrophica bacterium GWA2_52_8
CGAAGTGGAAAGGATTTGCAACGGTGGCGCCGTCGAAGAGAACGAGGTTTTCATCCGGACTGCCGCCACGTACATAAAGCTTGGAATTATCACCATCGGAGGTTATTCCGGGGAGTGTCTGCACCACCCAGAAAATATCCTGCGCTGAGCCCGGGGCGGAGGCAACGAGTTCTTTTCCCAGCCGGGCTGTGATGCCGCTTGCGTCATACCCCTCTGCCTTTGGCGTGACCACAACCTCGCCCATGTTGATGGTTGTCTCCTCCAGCAGAACATTGAGACCATTATCGCCGATACGTATTTGAACTTCAGTAACTGATCTCTCTTTGAAGCCAATCATCGAGAACTTGACCGTATATATCCCAACGGGAATGTTAAGGACTTTGTATGCGCCATCTTCGTTCGTGGCTGCGCCAATTGTCGTCCCGACAACCCGGATGTTGACGAGTGCGAGCGGCTGCCTGGTATTTTTGTCCAAGACGGTGCCTTCCAACATTCCAGTTGTTTGCTGCGCATAAAGAATGGATTGCACGGTCACAAAGTTTGCGATGAGGAACATAAGACCGGATATCCTTATTGAAGACAGTCGCATATAGTTCTTCTAGAATTTCCTACCGCCATATTGGATGTCGACCTGATCGATGAGTTGAGCTATCGTGTATTTGTTCTCGGTGATCTTTCGATCAACGAACGCCTTGACTTCTCGCGCACCCCGGGGGTGATCACAGCTGCAATCCTTCAACTCATCAATACCGCACTGCCCGCAGGGACATTGGAATCGGGAAAAAATCCCCTCCCGGTCCGCCACCGCTGCAATCTTCTGATCTGACGATCTCCCGGA
>MHFC01000075.1:0-8172 GCA_001804025.1 Omnitrophica bacterium GWA2_52_8
TATATGTGATGGCAGGCAAAGGCCGGCGCATGCAGGGATTCACTGCCAGCCGGTTTAGGGACAACAAGGGACTGTTTTTTAATCCCGGCGGTGTAAGACGAAATCTTGAACAGCAGCTATTTCAGCGGTTTCATTTTGATGACTCCAAAATTAAGGACGGGGTTTTTGAATTCGCGATTGATTCTGCGGATGTGGGACAGTTCCGGCCCAATTACAGGAAAGTCATCGATCCGGAATGGAACGACGGGCAGGAATCCGTAAAAACGCCGGGGAGAGGCGGTTTTCAGCTGATTGTGAAAAATATGAGTCTGACGGATCAGCCTGAAGATGCGGCGCAGCTCGGCGTGGTGTTTGTCCTCAAGAGTGAAAAATCCATAAAAACCGGCGGTGCTCATGACATCGATTTGGTGATTGAAAAACCGTCTGAAAAAGACAGGGAGCGCCTAAAGGAATTGGGTTATGTGCAAACCGATGTACAGGTGAATATGGCCAAATATTACACATCTCCCGCAGCGGCCCACTGGTTGATTCGCCAGCTGAACGATCTGCTCAGCCGGTATCCGAATCTTCCGCCCCTCATGAAGGTGGAACATTTTTTTGAAGCCGGAACATTGGGACAAATCGATCCGGAATGGTACAAAAACAGACATCCCGAACTTGTCGAAGTTCCGGGGTTGCTTGAAGATATCCTGAGAATCGCAAAAAATGCACGCGAGATTTTTGGTTTTAATACGGTCAATTTAGGAGAACACACACTCTATTTGCATACGAATAATCCCTCGCAGTCGACGGAAATTCAGAACCAGCTCTATGACCGGCCGGCGATACGCCGCTTGCTGGGTATCGGGATGATTCCTTCACTTGATGGAACCGAGGGAGATTTATGGTACGCGCCTTATGTGACCCGAGAATTGCGCCAAAAGTTTCCCGGCCGAATTATAGGACCGTCTGTCTTGATTGAAGAGGGTGTGGATTCAGAGGATATCGGCCGGCGTGCGATCATTACCGGACCTTCAGTCATTCAAAGAGGAAGTCTCATTCTAGGGCACGTGAGCGAAAGTGTCGGCGTGCTTGAGGTGCCGCAGAAAACCTATATAAGGGATATATTATCGCCTAACCATACCTATACGGCGCCGGCAGGCTTTACCATTGTCGGATATTTAGTCAAGACGCCGGACGGCAAACATCGCATTGTCGATGCTCGATTCCCGGAGGACTTCGATATTTGGCAGCCGATTGCCGGGGGAACGGCTGCGGATGAATTATACCGATATCAAATAGCTGACCGAAATTACTCGCTGACGGAGCTTATGGATGCAGTGGATCTTCCGGCTAATGATGCAGTTCATGAAATTTTATCACCCGATAATCTCAAGCAATTCAGGAACAATCCGAGGGCCGCTGCAAATAGAATTGAAACGAAACTTAGGGAGTTTGGGATCCAGCGGTCCGAAACGCGGAAGCAGTCGGATGCCATGAGCGCTGCGGCGGGTTCAGTTGCCGAGCTTAAACAGCAAACAATGCCACTCGTTGCGCGGGCGGCCCAATCAGCAGCTGTCGACACTGAAATGGATAAAATCATTGCGGCAATTATTGCAAACCCGGCGCCGCTGCTTGAGGCGATTGGAATGACGGCGGCGCAGCGCGGCATTTCTCAATCGTCCGGACGTGCCATGGTCCGCTACCAAAATGATGCTCTGTCACTGGAGGTCATTCGCAGGGCCATACAAACCGCGGGCGCAAACAGCCGCGAGAAGGTGACGGTGTTTGTTGCTGATGATGAACAGGCGGCCACATTAAACCGGGCCTTCCGCGGAAAGATTCTTGTGCTGGGGATTGCCGATGCTGCCGGTTTCTTGCGTACTCAAATGTCCGTATTGAATCTGGCGGCCGAGCAAGTCCTTCAGGTTGCATGGGATGCGGAGGTTTCGCCTCAAGACCTCATGGCCGCGGTCGCTTTGTCCCGCGAAGCTATGGTTCTGTTGAATTGGGGCGACCAGCCCGTCATCCCGGATGTTACGGTCCGCCGGCTGTCGTACATTCTTGACCGCGCTGTCGAAGCCTATCGCGCCGAGGTACGCACAAAGCAATCGGCATAACCCATAAGACTGCCGTTCTCCGGCGGTTACCTCGATTAAGACAAATACGCTATTGAACCGGTATGCCGGATGGGATTAAACTATCCGCCACTCGAACTCATCCTTTTAACCGCATCGAAATCAGGGACTAAAAATGCTGACAGCCACAGAAATTCGCGTAGGGAATGTGCTTCGTATCGAAGGCAAGATCTGCAAGGTGATGACGCAGGAAATGAAGGGGACCGGAAAATTCGGTAAAACGGTCCATATTAAACTGAAATGTCTCGAAGACGGCCACATTTCCGAGAAGGTGATCCGTGCCGAGGACAAAGTCGAAAACGTTGACGTGCTGAACGTTAAAATGCAGTATTTGTACCGCGACGGGGACCTTTTTTATTTTATGAATATGGAAAGTTATGAACAGTTTACGCTGACGGCCGCTCTTGTCGGAAGGCAGCAGGTTTTTTTGAAAGAGAACGTCGAAATCGACGTCATGTTTGCGGGGGACAGGGCGCTCAGCATTGATTTTCCGAAAATCGTTGAATTAAAGGTTGTGTCTGCGGCGCCATCTTCCGCAAGTGATTCCAACTATAAAGAAGCAGAGCTTGAAAACGGGTTAAAAATTCTCGTGCCGCAATTTGTCAAGCAAGGAGACGGCGTGCGCGTCCAGGTTGAGGATTTGAGTTATTTGGACCGCGTGACCCGGAAAAGTATCTGACGCTATCGCGTGTCTGCCGTCGGCAGAATCCGCTCCTGAAAAATATTGCCCCGGGGTTTTATCCTGAAAGTGTAAAATCCGGGATCTCCACCCATTCATGAGTTATCGCATCTCATTTGTTATCAATCGGATACGTGATTGATGCGTGCAAGCTCTTGATAAACAAACCCCTGCAGCCGATAATTTACCCATCTCATTGAGAGTGCAACTTTCAACAGGGCTTTTGCAAAATGGACAGCCGGCGGCGTGTTTTCCCTATGGGCGCCGGCAATTTTGTAAAAACTCAGCTTTAACTCAAACTGACAGGTGGGACATGGCAGAGGAAAAAAATAAGAAAGATGAAGCAAAAAGTAAACCGCAACCGTCAAAAAAGCAGGAACCGGCAGTAGAAGCACAGGCTTCCGCACCTACTGAATCAAAATCCAGACATCCCAAGGTTACCGCCATGACGCTCGCTCAAGTCGAAACGGCGATTAGCGACTGCCGCAAGAAAATGGGCGGGGACCAATCGCGGCATGTCCGGTCTCTGATTGCCCAGCGCGAAGTTTTGCTTCGCTATCGAGATGTCAAGCCGTCATTGCGCAAAGCCGCATAGTACCGCGTCAACATTGATTTTAGTCCGGTTTTTCTCATCGATTAGGTGAATCGATGAGAAAACCGCTTTGGACGCATGGGGTTGCATCCAAAGTTTTGCGCCCGCGTTTTAACAGGGCGCAAAAGACAACCCCTGTGGTACAAATAAAAAAGCCCATTTGCACCACAGCCTCCGCGAGGGCATTTCTCATTGGTGATGAGAAATGCGGGTTAGGGGAAACGCGGTACTGTGGGCGTCTTCGATTAACGGTAGAACTGATAATTTTAAGGTTGACGCGCTACTAAGTAATCATTCAAAAGTTTTTTCATATTTGTGGCTGCTATTTCCCTCTCCCGCCGGGAGAGGGCCATGGTGAGGGGAAGCAGCCTTATGCTAATTAAAAAATATTTGACCCTTCATCCTCACCTTCTTGCATCCCGTCCGCCAAACAGAGTTGGCGGATCCGTCCTTCGGCGGACAGGGAGAAGGGAATGGTTAATGGGCTAACCTCTTTATCCTCTTTCTCGCTCTGCCGGCGGATGCCTGCCTGCAGCAGGAAGGGGGTAAATCCAGGCCGGATCCCCGCTTATCCGCCTTGGGCGGAATACATGCGGGGTTAAAATATTAAAAGACTTATGCACTGTTACTTAGTCGTACCACCGACAAAAAACGGCGTATCATTCAGTTAAGTTAGATCCGCCTATAAAGCCGGAGAACTCCGCGTCTTATGAAGTATCGCGTGCTTCGCAAAAAAACGATTTTTTCAAAAGGCCCTATCCATCTTGTGGATTGCGATATCCGCATGCCCTCCGGTAAAAAACTCTCGCGGCAGATCCTGGAGCATGCGGGAGCCGTAGTGATTCTTCCGCGTATCGCGCCGTCCCGCTATTTGTTAATCCGGCAATTCCGGTTTGCGGCTGGAACCTGGATTTGGGAATTTCCGGCGGGCGGTATTGAAAAAGGTGAAGGGCTGGTCCGCTCGGCGAACCGCGAATTAATGGAGGAAACGGGATATCGCGCCGGGCGATGGAAGCGCTTGATTCATTTTTATCCGACGCCGGGCATATCGGCCGAAATTATGTATCTTTATCTGGCGGAGGATCTGCATCCCCAAAAAGCTGCCGGGGATGAGGATGAGGAGATTGAGGTCCACAGTTTTACGCTGAAAGAGATCGGGAATATGGTCCGGCAAGGCAAGATCATCGATGCCAAGACGATTCTTGGATATTATCTTTTGCTCGAACACTCAAAAAACATCCGCCGCAGAAGTTTTTCCAAAAAAAAAATTAGCTGGAGGTCAGAAAAGTTTTTTGAGCTGACGCCGTCCTGCCGTAGATTTCCAGTGAAGTTCGCGCAATCTCGCTGCCGGCCGGGAATCCCATATCTCAGAAAATATTAGAGGCGGTTTCATAAGACATTTTAAGCTTAGTTCTCATTTGTCATTGCGAGGAGGCCATAAGGCCGACGAAGCAATCTCCAAGGGGAAACCCGGATTGCCGCGCTCCCTTCGGTCGCTCGCAATGACGAATAAAGGAGTTACGCAGACTTATGAAACCGCTTTTAGCTAGTGCATAGACGCAATAGGGCATTGTGTCTGATACCTGTATATTTAAAAAAATTAGCTGGAGGTCGGGATTGCCCGCCAAAATGACCGGCGGGTCCGCCGTGCTTCATGGCGGAAACTACGACCTACGGTTTACGAAGAGTCTGGATATTAAAAAATTAGCTGGTGGTCAGAATTGAACTGACGACCTACGGTTTACGAAACCGTTGCTCTACCAACTGAGCTACACCAGCGCATTCAATTTCAAGCCGCGTATTTTACTAAATCAAAAGCTTTCTCTCAAGCGCCTCTTTTTCGGCGTAAGTGCGACGGAAGGATTTTGAGCAGGTCACGGTACTTGGCCACGGTGCGGCGGGCAATGACGATCCCGCTATTTTGGAGGCGCTTGACGATTTCCTGGTCGCTTAAGGGTTTTTGCGGCGGTTCATCGCCGATCATGCTGCGGATTTTTTCCATAATACTTTTTTGAGACTCGGACTCACCGGTGTTTGTTTCCAGTTTGGGTGAAAAGAAACTTTTATAGGAAATTAAACCGCGCGGGGTCGCGATATGCTTGCCTTGAATGGCGCGGCTTACCGTGGATTCGTGAATTCCGATGACATCCGCAACATCCCGCAGCCGCAGGGGGCGCAAGTGCGAAAAGCCTTTTTCAAAGAATTCCGACTGGGTTTTGACGATTTGCTCCGTAATTTCGCGCAGGGTTGATTTGCGCAGCGACATGGCTTTGAGAAAATTCAGGGCGGCTTGGATTTTTTCCCGGATGTATTCGCGGGTTTTGGCGTCGGTGTCCGGGTTTCTGAGCAGGCGGCGGTAGTACGGATTGACTCTTAGTTCGGGAAGTGATTCGTCATGGATGTCAATTTTCAGCTTCGGCGGTTCTTCATCCGTAAAATAAACGGATGCATCCGGAGTGACAGCGATCGGCGCGTCGGAATAAAAGGTCCTTCCGGGGTGAGGTTCCAGCCTTGCGATGATTTTGGATGCTGCCAAGGTCTCACTTTCGCTGACGGCTAAAATACGCGCAAGTGCCGGCCAGTTTCTTTTTTCCAATAGAGGCAAATGGTCGGCTACGATGACGCGTGCCAGGGCGGCCTCCGGGCCTTTGCGGTCAAGTTGAATGAGAAGTGCTTCCTGCAAATTCCTGGCTCCGATGCCGGGAGGGTCCAGTGTTTGGACAGCCTTCAAAACTTTTAACACTTCGGATTCCGGTGCCTGGACGGCTGCGGCAATGTCGGCCATTGAGGCCGACAGATAGCCGTGTTCGTCGATGTTACCGATGATTTCTTCTGCAATTCTTTTTGCGCTTTCCGGAATTTCAAGGAAGCGTGCCTGCCACATGAGATATTCCGACAAACCTTCGGAGCGGGTAATCAGGGAGTCCTGGAAATTTTTTTTTCGTTGAAGATCGGCGCCGTCTCCCTGTCCTGCAGTACGGTAGCTCGGGTCTTCTTCATAGGCTGTTTGCAGGTCGGCCAAGTGATCGTACGATTCCCCGGGCCTGATTTCCTCGGGGGCTCGGCGGATTTCGCCCGGGAGCTCGCCGGGTGTCTCCTCATCCACGGAGGCGGATCTTTCCTCCAGCAGCGGATTGGCCATAAGTTCGGAGTCAATTTCCTGCTGAAGCTCGTAGATGGGCAGCTGCAACAGCCTCAAATATTGCCGTATTTGCGGTGAGAGAATCAGCTTCTGAGACTGGCTTTGAATGAGGCGTGGGTCCATTGTCATAAAAAGTAACATGAATTAAAGTTTATGTAAAGATGTCAAAACTTTGTAACAACAATAAATACATGGAGTTAGAAAAAGATTGACACCGCCGGTCACTCAGCATAAAATCCAAACTTCTTTAGGTAGCGGTAAATCATGGCAATCATTGAAACGTTAACCTCAAAACTGACAACAAGTTAGACTTCGAGCCGGCGCGCAATGCCAGAAAACGGTGTTGTTATGGAGCAAAAGGACGGGGCGTCTCAGCCGGTCAGGAACGGAATCAAGAAAAAGAGCGTTCCTGCCGGGCTTTGGACGAAATGTCCGGGGTGTCAACATGTGATGTTTAACAAGACTTTACATGACAATTTTCTCGTCTGTCTTAAATGCGAATATCACTTTATTATGGGGGCCCAGGAACGGATCCAGTTGATGCTGGACCCTAAAAGTTTCAAAGAAATGGCGGCTCATCTGACCTCTCTTGATCCGCTGAAATTCGAAGGTGTCAAATCCTACCGCGACAAAATCAAACAGGACCAAAAAAAAACGGGACTGAAAGAGGCTGCGATTGTCGGTGAAGGGCAGATTTTAGGCCACGATGTCGCTTTTGGCGTTACGGATTCGCGGTTTATTATGGGTTCGATGGGGTCGGTGGTCGGAGAAAAAATTACGCTTATTGTCGAAAAGGCAACGGAGAAAAAAATCCCGCTTGTGATCGTTTCGGGTTCCGGCGGCGGCGCCCGGATGTACGAAGGGGTGATTAGTTTGATGCAGATGGCAAAAACCTCGGCGGCCCTGGCGCATTTCAAAAAAATGAAACAGCCCTTCATTTCGGTCCTTACAAACCCGACGATGGGGGGCGTGATGGCGAGTTTTTCTTCTCTCGGCGACATTATTATGGCAGAGCCAAGAGCGCTGATCGGTTTTGCCGGACCCCGCGTGATTGAACAGACGATCCGGCAAAAACTTCCCGAGAGTTTTCAAACTTCGGAATTTTTACTGGAACACGGGTTAATCGACAAGGTTGTCAGTCGCAAGGACTTGCGAAAAACCATCGGTCTGATTTTGGAATACGCCGCATGATTTCGCCGCGGGGAAAAAATTTCGCAGGCGACAGGAGGAATTAAGTTGGCAAACGTCGTGCTTAAAAATATTTCCAAGGTTTACGGCCAGAACGTGATGGCCGTCAATGACGTCAATCTTGAAATCGCCGACAAGGAATTCGTCGTTCTTGTGGGCCCTTCCGGTTGCGGAAAATCAACCACGCTGCGCATGGTGGCGGGGCTTGAGCAGGCCACGCAAGGGGAGATCCTGATCGACGGGCATGTTGTTAACGATGTCCCGGCAAAAAACCGCGACATTGCCATGGTCTTCCAGAATTACGCGCTTTATCCCCACATGACGGTTTATGACAATCTTGCGTTCGGCCTTAAATTGCGGAAATATCCCCGAAAAGAAATCGAACGGCGCGTCCAGGAAGCCGCGGACATTCTCGGAATCGGCAGTGAGGGCTTGTTAAAAAGAAAGCCGAAGG
>MHFC01000075.1:8180-13876 GCA_001804025.1 Omnitrophica bacterium GWA2_52_8
TGCAAAAGCTCCACAACCGGCTGCAGTCGACCATGATTTATGTGACGCACGATCAAGTGGAGGCGCTGACCCTTGGAGACCGTATTGTCGTCATGAAAGGCGGGCGTATTCAGCAGGTTTCCGACCCCGTAAATTTGTATGAAAACCCTTCGAACCAGTTTGTGGCCGGTTTTATCGGATCGCCTCCGATGAATTTTTTACAAGGCGCGATCAGCTCCCAAAGCGGCGACTATTTTTTTCAGGACAAAAATATCCGGCTTCGCCTTCTGCCGCAGCATTATGCGAAAATTTCTTCCTACCGCGACCGGAATGTGGTCTTTGGGATCCGTCCCGAAGACGTCTACGACAAAATTTTCGCCCAGGATGCCCGGCCGGAATTCACCATCACGGCCACGGTGGACGTTGTGGAGCCGATGGGATCCGAAATTTATCTTTACCTAAACGCCGGGAACAATAACTTTGTTGCGCGAGTTTCCAATCAGGATACCGCCCATGTGAACCAGGACCTGCAGCTGGTCTTTGACATGAGCAAAGCACATTTTTTCGATACGGAGACTCAGGAAGCCATTTTTTAGCGTTATGGGATCGCGGGCCGAACGGCAAACGAGTCTGATTCTCGCAGTAGTCGCTTCGGTTGTTTTAACCTGTCTGATTGTCAATTTTCTTTCACTGCTTCGCAAAACCATATCCCCTGAAATTTATCTGATCCGCTGCGCCGTTGCGTGCGCGGCTTTTACGCTGCCTATTTGCGGAGGCTGGATGGCCTTCCGGCTGGGCGGCGGCATCGTGTTTGCGGTTTTTGCTACGGTGGTTGTGATTTTTGTCCAAACCATTGCGTCGGCCGCGCTTTTTTTATGGTTCCCCGTTGTTTACAGTTTGACCTGTTTTCTGCTCTATCAGGTGGATAGTTACTATGAAAATCAGACATCCGCTGTCGCGGTCGACCGCGAAAAAATGCAGAACAAGATCAATGATCTGAGCGTTTCATACAAATCTAAAGGGCAAGCGATCAGCACGCAGTTTGAAAAGTACTCACAATACTATAACTTCCGGCGTCTGGCCGAAAAACTGGCCACGACGATCTCGGTGGCCGAGTTATCGCAAATGATTGTCGACAGCTGTCTGGATTTCGTCCCGCTCGGAGACTTTGCCCGGGTGGCGCTGGCCCAAGAGCAACAGGACCAATTGGCTATCCAGGCTGTACGACGGTCAATCCGCGCGGCGCGTACCGTCCAGCAGCATTTGGACCAAGCCGGAGACTTGTTTGACTTTTGGGTGATCAAAAACCGGCGGCGGCTCATTGTCGGCGACACCCAACAGGATTTTCGCTTTGATGCGTTTGAGACAGCCAATGTCAAAGAGGTGCGCAGTATCATTTCGACGCCGATTACGCATGAGGGGCGAGTGATCGGCACGCTGCGTGTCGGATCTTCGAAGACCAAGGTTTTCTCCAACGATGATTTGCGGCTTCTCGACACCATCAGCGTCCTCGCATCCTCAGCGCTTTCAAATGCCATGTTGTACGAACAAACAGAAAACCTGGCGATCCGGGACTCGCTGACGGGCGTGTTTGTCCGGCGTTATTTTTTCGAACGTCTCAAGGACGAGCACCGGCGGACTTTGATCACGAAGCGACCGCTTTCGGTCCTCATGTGCGACCTCGACCACTTTAAAGAATGTAACGACCGTTACGGTCACGGTGCCGGGGACCTTATGCTGATCCGCTTTGCCGAAATATTGCGCGAGAATTTCCAGGGCGGTATCGTCGGTCGGTACGGCGGCGAAGAGTTTTCCGTGCTGATTCCCGAGGCGACTAAAGAAGAGGCCGTGCGCCGCGCTCAAGTGATATGCAAGCGTATCCGGGAAGACTCATTCGAGATCAGACGCGAAAGGATTTCGATGACGGTATCCATCGGTGTTTCCAGTATCCCCGAAGACACGTTGGACCACGAACAACTGATTGCGCTGGCCGATAAAGCGCTCTACCAGGCTAAAAGAGAAGGAAGAAACCGCGTATGTTCGCACACGGCTTAATCCTGATTGCTTATGTTGTTTTGGCCGCCTTGAGTCTGGTTCAAAGCCACACACTGCCTTACCGGTATTATATTTTCGCCTCGACATTGCCTTTTCCCATATATTATTTTTGGCAGGGCAAAAACCGAGTCCTGGGAGCCGTTTCGGCGCTGCTGCTGTTTTTTGTGTCTGCGGACGCGCTGATGACTCACGGCTCACGGGAATTGTGGATCTTTTTCTGCGGATTCATCACGCTGGGCGGATTTTTTGTCTGGTACCAGCGGCGATGGGAAAGCGGTTTGCGGGACGAGGAACATTTTTATAACAAAGCAAAAAATGAACTTCAGCAGATGGAGGAAAAGTTTACGGCAAGAATGGAAAGTCTGCGCCACCTTGAAAACCAGGTGGCCGGTCTTCTTGATTTGTTTGAAAGTGCCAAGGATTTCAGCGAGTGCTTGAATTTTGATAAGCTTGTCGAAATTCTTCAGAAAAAAGTCCAGCCTCAAATTCCTTTTGATTCGTTGAAATTGATCGTGTTTGACCGCAGCGATGAAGGCAAGTCCCATCTCGAAAAACACCTGATCACCGGGCAAAAAGTTATTTCCGGCGAGGTCGATCTGCTTGAGGATGAAATGAAAGAGATTGAGAATGCCCGCACAAACAAAAAGCTTGTTGAGGAGGGGGGGCGCTGGACGTTTCCGCTTTTTGCCGATGAGCGTCTGGTTGCCTGTGTCATCGTTTCGGGTGCGGCGGCCAACGATCTTGCGAAGTTTGAAGTTTTGAGCGCATTTTTGGCTTTGCAGGTCAAAAAGATTCAGCTTTATTTAATGGTCCGCGAGTTGTCCATCCGCGACAGCCTGACGGGTCTCTTCATCCGGCGGCATTTTATGGAGCGGTTCGAAGAAGAAATGATGAGGAGCCGGAAATTCCGGTTACCCTTGTCGTTATTAATGTTAGACATTGACCATTTCAAAAGATATAATGACGACCACGGTCATCTTGCGGGCGACGCGACATTGAAGCAAGTGGCATCACTTCTGCGGCAAAATCTAAGAAAAGTTGATATTCTGGCCCGGTACGGCGGCGAAGAGTTCATTATTGTGATTCCGGAAGCTCAAAGAAAAGGTGCGCTTGAAGTTGCCGAACGTATCCGGTCCAATATTGCGCGGCATGATTTTAAGACATATCACCATAGCAATAAGGTGACGGTCAGTATCGGGATCGCGCTTTATCCTGACGATATCAAGCCAGAGGAACAAGATTTCGATATCGCCGGTGTCGCAAAAAAACTCATCAACAGCGCCGATCAGGCGCTTTACTTAGCGAAAGAAGAAGGCCGTAACCGGGTCGTCTTATTTCAAGACTTGTAGATGAAAAAAGCCATCCATTCCGTCACAATCCTTCTCGTGTCCGGCTTTCTCGCAATGCTGCCTGTCCTGTCGCTTCCCGCAATTGCCGAAGAAGCTCCGAGAGAAGCTTCAAAAACTCGGGCTTTGCCGGTGCTTCCCAAGTATGATGCGGACAAAGCTCAAGTCGAAACCATCGCCGACAATCTCGAATATAAGCGGAACGAAAACAAAGTGATCGGAAGAGGAAATGTCGTGGTCCGCCATTTGGACACCGAATTGACGGCCGATTATGCCGAAGTGGATACGCAGTCCAAGAAAGCGTATGCCAAGGGCCATGTCGTAATTTTTGAAAAAGGGGCGGAAAAAACCAAGGCAGATGAAATTTACTATGATTTCGGACAAGATACGGGGTCCCTGCCGGCTGCGCGCTATGCCCAGTCCCCATGGTATGGCAAGGGCGAAGATATCCGCCAAATCAATAAAGATACAAAAGTGCTGTGCAACGGCACCGTGACCTCATGCAATATGGAGGTTCCTTACTATCATGTGCTGGCCAAGGAGGTCACCATTTATGAGGGTGAAAAAATGGTGGCCTGGAATGTCACCATTTATCTACATGGCATCCCCGTGTTCTGGCTGCCGTTTCTGATTATTCCTTTAAATATGCAGGACATTCCGTTCAGCCTCAGTGCGGGGCACAATAGCCGGCACGGGTATTATATTTATGCCGCCAAGGGATTCACCGTTTCTAAAGAAATCGGAGGAAAAGCCCGCTTTGACTGGAGATCGAAAAGGGGAGTCGGCGGCGGTCTCGACTTCGGGTACAACTTCAAACCGAACACGACAGGGCTGATCAAGACTTATTGGACCGAGGACCATGAAGCGCCGGTCTTGAACGCGGAAAACCCGTTTCAGACGACGGAAGACCGCGATCGCGGCCGTCTGACATGGCTGCACCGCACGGACTTTAGCCCGCATTCCAATTTACTGCTCCGTTATAACCGCATTGCCGATGAGTTTTTCCTGCAGGATTTTTTTGAAGATGAATTCAGAAGCGAAATCGAGCCGCAGTCGTTTATAACCTGGATGCACAACTCGGACCGGTACGGATTGTTGACCCATTTTGAGAGGCATATGAACCGGTATGAAGCTCTCGTGGAACGAATGCCGGAGATCCGCGCCGACTGGAAGCGGCAGGCTTTTTTGCCGGAAGCCTTGCCCGGCGTTTATTACGAATCACAAGCCAGCTATAGTCAGTTAAGCAAACGGTTCGGCCGCAGCGCCACGGAGCCGCAGGACGCAACGCGCGCGGATTCCTACCATCAATGGAGCAGGCCGGTGAGGTGGGGGGATGTGAAGTTTTTACCCCAGATCGATTTGGACGGCACCTATTTCAGCCGCGCCCTAGATGATCAAAACGATAAATTCCGGGCGGCTGCGGGATGGCGTACGGATTTGCGGACGCACTATTATAAAACTTATTCGACCACGTTTAACCGTTTCGGGATCGAGGTCAACAAGCTGCGCCACATTGTCGAGCCCAGTTTGACTTATGCGGGGAAATGGTCCACCGTCAGCGATGAAACGCTGATTGAATTTGATCACATCGACCGTATCGACGATTCGAATATCGTAACGCTTGGACTGCAAAACCGGTTGCAGACAAAGCGGGTCGTAAACGGGGAAATGCGGCGCGTTGATTTTGTGAGCCTGAATACCTACCTCAGTTACGAGACGCATACGGACGGCATGACTCAAACCGGAATATTTGCGCCGCAAAGCGAGCCCTCGCAAACGTTCAGCAATCTTACGACGTTAAGCCAGGAAGTCATTTTGCGGCCGTACAGCTGGCTGCGTTATGAACTGCGGACGGACTATGACATGCGGCGGGATCAAATCAGGGTTTCTAACCAGGATCTGATTTTTACAACCGATCGGTACAAGGTTCTTTTTGGCCATCGATTTACGCACAGCCTCGCGGAGGGCGGACAGGGCGGCAATCAGTTTGTCTTTGACGGACGCTGGACCATTAATAAGCTCTGGGACGCCGGCGGGTATATCCGCTGGGACGGAAGTTCGGGAGGCCGGGGACTGGAGGAATGGCAGCTGTCGGCGAAAAGATCCATGGCCTGCGGCTGGGTGCTGGACTTCGGATATAATGTCCGCGACTCCTCGGTGCGCAGCCAGAACAAAACGCTATATTTCAATCTCTATCTGACCCCGCTGCCGTTTCTTGCGATCCGCAACGGAGGCAACCGGGCCTCCTTTGCGGCGCCGCTTATCGGAGAAACTGTTGCGGGTTCAGGCGACAGAAGCGGAGGTGCAAATTTTTCA
>MHFC01000076.1:0-1480 GCA_001804025.1 Omnitrophica bacterium GWA2_52_8
ATCCACCCGCCCAAGAGATTGATTTTCTTTTCTAAGGAGTTAGAAGGATTAATTAGGAAGGTTTGGGGGAAGGGGCTGTGTGCCTGGAAGAAGGCGGAGAAAAGACCGAAGGAATCAAGAAAGCCTGGTAAGGGAGATGGAGCGCAGTGGAGCCCAAGGATTCGAAGGCAAAAGAGGGAGGAGGATTTTTTAGAGGGATACGAATCGAGTCCGATGGTAAGGTGTTGGGAATTGGGAGAGGAGTGGCGAGGAGATCCTTGGCAGCGGGTGAAAAGATATTTTCGAGAGATGTCGGCATATGAGGAAGTTAAAGAAAATGGCTGTAATGCGAAATACGTGGAAAGAATTTTGAAAGAGATTTAGAAAAAGGCCCTCCGAAGCCGATGAAGGCTTCAGAAAAGAGTCGACCAACTCTTGGAGGGCCCGATGAAATATAACGACTTAATCAGGGATATGTCCAATAAATTTAATTTGAGACTTGAGATCGTGAGATTCGCAAGGGAGCATGGGGTGAGTGAAGCGGCCCGTGAATTTCAGACGACGCGAAAGACAGTAAGGAAATGGCGGGACCGGTATGAGGTGGATCACACGAAGGGATTGTTGGACCGCTCAAGAGCGCCGCACGAGATTCCGCACAAGATGCCAAAGGAGAAAGAGACTGAGATCGTGAAGTTGAGAGAGCGGCATAAATGCAAGTGGGGGCCGCACCGATTAAAGATGCATTATGGGCTGGAGGTCTCAGAGAATGCGATAGGGCGAGTGATTCGGCAGAAGAAGCTCGTGAAGGCCCGGCGCAAGAAACACAAGCGGCGTGAGGATTTGAGGGAGAAGAAGGCTCAGATGCGCGCTTTTGAGAAGATGCAGGTAGATACGAAGGATTTGAAAGATATTCCGGAGTATTATTCTCAAATGGTGATTTACGGGCTGCCGAAATTTAAGTATACGGCACGCGACATGGCAACCGGGGCTGCATTTTTTGCTTTCGCAAACGAAAATAACACGACGTACGCCGGAATTTTTGCACGGTTGGTGATCGGGCATTTAAAGCGATACGGGATTGAGGTCAAAGAGATGGAAGTGCAGACCGATAACGGCGTGGAATACATTGGGAATGTTAACAAGAAACATGGGCTGAGTGAATTTGAAAAGGTTGTGGCGCAGGCGGAGAGCACGCACACGCGCATTCCGCCGAGGCATTGTACGTGGCAATCGGATGTGGAGAGATTTAACGGGCTGATCGAGGAGGAGTTTTTCATGTGTGAGACTTTCGATTCCGAAGAAGATTTCCTGGCCAAGTCTTATGCCTACCAACTCTTTTTCAATTACGAGCGTAGGAATAGCTGGCGGGAAGACCGAACACCTGTTGAAATCCTGCGGATGAAGATGCCTGAAGTTGATGACCAAATCTTGAATTTATCGCCCATTCGTTTGGAGCGCGTGTTATCATCCGTGCCGTTAGGTGGATACCATGTGCCCGCCG
>MHFC01000076.1:1512-2721 GCA_001804025.1 Omnitrophica bacterium GWA2_52_8
GTGCCCGCCGAGGTCAAAAAACAAATCCTGCCGGCTTGACTTATCCGGAGAGCGCCGCTAGTATCTTGCCCATGAATCGACGTTTTCTTTTGATTTTGTTGTTCTTCACTCTTTTCACCCGCCCCTCTTCCGCCGCTGTTTTTGAGCCAAGCCCCTGGGTCAAAAAAACGCCTTACTCGGAAAGAATCGGCTGCAAGCTGGGTTTCGGCGTGCTCAATTTCGGTACCGGCTGGACCGCGCTCTTGTTTGAACCCACTTTGCCCGGAGGTTTCTGGAAAGGCCTGGGCCGCGGCATTCTTTTCACCATCACCGACACGGCGGGCGGCGCTATTCATGCCCTGACCTTTCCCTTTCCGGTGGACATTCCCCTGCCCAATGGGGGCGTGCAATTTTACGGCAAGACTGACAAATGACGATGCTTCTCAATAAATCTTTTTTAAAAAAAAGCATTGTCATCCTGAGCGAAGCGAAGGATCTATTGAGGAAAAGAAAATTTCAGTGTCTCCTTCTGACTTTGTATTTAACCCTTTCCTTTATTAAACCCGCTCAAGCATCCGAATGGGCGAAAAAAGAAGGCTATTTCCCGAGAATCGGCGCGAAATTTCTTTTCGGTTTGAAATACACGCTCTTTTCCTTCGCGGCCCCCTGGCTGGAATCCAATGAACCCGAATATGAACGGGAATGGACGGGCTTTTGCAATGGCATTGGGAAAATGATGGTGTTCGAGGCCGCGGGACTTATCCAGCTTGTGACTTTTCCGATCCCGGTCGATTTTCCGGATGTGGGAATCGGCCTGCATATCCCGACCAAAGACTGCCCGATGCGCCATGATCCCAAATGGAAGCCCGGCACCAAGGACTCCAAAAAAGATTTGACCCTGGTGCCGCCGCCGAAGAAAAAACCCAATTTCGCGCCGCCTGCCGGCATCGGGGAAGCTCCCGCGCCCGCAGTGCCGGCTCCTTTGATCGTGGAAGTAAAAGCTTCACCCGCTCCAAGCCTCGCCCCGTTAGAGCCTTCCGAAGCGGTCCCTCCTGCCTCTGAAAAATAATTCTTTTGCGTCATCCTGAGGCGCTTTTTGCTGAAGGATCTCGCGAGATTCTTCCCCTTCACTATGTTCAGGGTCAGAATGACGCTGAGAGACTTAAGATTGTTTGCCGGATTGAAAGAAAACTTTTCCGACGAAGAAAGGGCCAAGCGACTGGATGTAGC
>MHFC01000076.1:2730-8519 GCA_001804025.1 Omnitrophica bacterium GWA2_52_8
TCATGGGCAAAGCCGGAAGCGCCGTAACTCATGCCGAGCTTCGCGTGCTCAAACAGGATTTTTCCCTGTTCCTCTTTCGTTAAAAGCTCAAACTCCGATTTACGGCGAAGAGGGTACCACACGGCCCATTTCAGTTCCGCGTTAAAGGCGTTGCGCCTTGGCTTTTGGAGCAGCCAATCTTCGAGATCGGCCTCACGCCCTCCGGAATAAGTACGCCCCAGCATCGTGAACTCGGGACGGGGCCGGAGAGAGACAAAAGGCGCCGCGGTAAGCAGTTCGCGCGCTTTCCCTGTAAAAAGCGAAGGGTCTTCACTCATAAAAAGCACGCCCACGCCGCGAGGATCATTTACATCGAGATAGACAACGGATTCAAGCCCGCTTGATTTAAGCGCAATCGCCAATTCCTGGGGTTTCAAGCATTCTGTAAAAACATGGAGCTGCATGAAAAGACGCCGGGCGGATGCCTGCGGAACGCCCTCTTTGGGAGCGCCATATTCTTTGACGTCAATTTTCTCAGCAGGAGCCCCATGATGGCCTGCCTGAGCCGGAAGTTGGGGTTGTGTTTCTTGAGTCATGAGGGCAATCTATCAACTCTCGCTTCCAAAAGCAATCCAAAGCTTCAAGGCCGGAAAACTTCTCCTCCGGAACCGTTCAGAGCATAAATCTAATGTCGGATTGTATGCTCCTCACTGCGCCTTCGAGCACGTTTTCGATTCCATAGAAAACGCGCCTCAGGAGCTTCCGACGGAGAAGTTTTCCGGCCTTTAGCTATTTTGATTTGCGGAGGCGGAGAATGTCGCGAAGGGAAACCATGTCAAACCCTTCCGATTGAAGCCGCGGGATTTCTTCGTTCAAAACGCGGAGCGTGGCGGCATGATAATGCCCAATCCCGATCGCGTAACCTTGTTTGCGGGCAACATCGGCAAGCAGCTTCACCTGCTCACGGATCGCGGCGGGATTCGTCGCGTCGTTATCAAGAAACACATCCCGTTTTAATATCGGAAGATTGATCATCGATCCAATTTTCCGCGCCACGCTCTGGTCGGTCGTCATACTATCCAAAAAAATCAAATTTCTCTGTTTCAGACGGTTGAGAATAATTTCCATAAGCTGTAGATCCGCGGTCCCCTTGGACCCCATGTGATTGTTCGCTCCGATGCAGTGAGGCAGGAGGTCCAGCTCGCGGTCGAGAATATCCAGCACATAATCGTTCGACATGTTGGTACGGATCAGGCCCGGGCCCGGGATCGTGCCATTGACACTTTCAAGCGGTATGTGCAGAATCACTTCGGCGCCGGTATCCACGCTCATCCGGTCAAAAAAAGCCGAGTTTTTTAAAAAAGGCAGGATCGCGTAAGTCACCAGGTTTCCCAGCCGCCGGAAATCATCCAGGTATTCCATCGTATGCCCGACATCATCGATAATAAAGACGATCTTCGGCGCTCCGGCGCGCAATTTACGGGGAAGCGGCCTGGGCAAAGGCGGAAAAGTCCGCGCCGGGCGGGGAAAGGACACGCTTGTGCGTTTTGAAACCGGCGTGGAGACTTTTTGACCCGCTTTCACCCTGGATGGTTTATGCGCGGCCTTCGGTTTAGGATGATAAAAACGCGCCGTTAAAAAAAGAACGAGCAGGGCCAGCCCAAGCCCGATTAAAACTCTTTTCGTGTCCCGCTTTTTCCAGCGCATTTTCCGTTTCTTCCCTTTTCGCCGCCGCCGCCTTACCATAAGCAAGTAATCTTAAGAGATTCGTCTTGCAGTCACAAGTGGAAATATCTATCATGGTCCATACCCGCTTAAGGGAGGAGAACCGTCATGAAAAAATTAAAGTGGAACTTACTTGCTTCATTTCTCATTTTGGCTTTCGCCGCGGGCTGTGCCGCTTCCTATTCCGAGGGAGTAAACGCCCAAGGTGAAAAAGTTTACCTGGGCTCTGTCCCTATTCAAAAATCAGAAGCCTATCAAACCTATCTTTCCAGCAAACACACGGCAGTCGACAAGCAGCGCTATTTATTTCAACGCCTGAGAGCGGCCGATGATCTTCAATTTTTCCATAATGGAAGCTGGTATTCGGCGCTGGATGCTTACCGCGGCGGAATGTGGTTAATGCGTGAAAAATATAAAGCCGGCCAGGATACACGGGAATTTATTAAAAAATACGTGGAACGTTCGGAAGATACGGGCCAATTGCATCTGGCGAAATATCCGGATGGATCACTGCAGGTGGGTTCTTACATTCTCTTCAATGAGCTGGACCTTCTGGAAGCGACCGCGAAGAAAGATCTGAAAGAATAAAAATTAAACTCCGCCGTTTTCTTTTTTAGCCTGGTCAAGGCGCTCCCGCATTTTGGCAAGCAGCCCCGTAAATTGGGAATCTTTGATGATTCTGTCAAACTGGCCCTTTAAATCTTCAATAATGCTCACCTCATCCAGGATAATATCGTCGATTTTCAACTGGCTGTCTTTCGCGTAAACATGATAGTCCACGCCCGCGTCCAGCCCTTCGGCCTTCTGTTTAATAATGCTATGCACTTGAAAGCCGTTTCCCGCGGGTTCAACTTTGGGATAAGTGATTTCATAATCCGCCATGAATTTGACACTGCGCGGATAAGCCATATACTCAATCAACTTCCATAAATGCTGAAGGAATTCTTTTTGCTCTTCAGGGGAGGCTTCCTGCCAATGAGCACCCAGGGCTTTCTGCCCCATCGCGTCAAGATCAAGGAAAGCGTTGGCTTGACTCACAACCCCGGCATGCCGGGCCTGGTCTTTGATGGGAAATTCCAATGAACGGATGGTTTTGAGAAATGTTTCTACCGCCGCCTGGGGCGCCATTTCTTCGGCGTGGAGAAGGCGGGGAACGAATAAAAACAGGAAAGCCGCGAAGGGAATTAAAAAATAACAGAAAAAATTTAATTTTTTAAGCATTATCTCCTCCTTATTCGCCGGGTCAATCCAGGGTTTTCTGTTTAAATTTAGCGGGAAGACCGGCGGGGCTTGCCGAAAGTGCGGGCGCCGAAAGACCGGCGCTTATGCCCGCCCCCTCCGCCACCCGAACGATGGCCGCCCTGAACACCAAAACCACGGCGGGGAGCCGAAGCAAAAGAATCAAACTTTTCAGGCGGCAATTCCGGATGCTCGGCAACCGGCAGGGCGACGCGCACCAGTTTTTCAATACTGCGGACTTCACTTTCCTGATCGGGGGTGGCGAAAGAAATCGCGTGGCCTTTATGCCCGGCCCGGCCCGTGCGCCCAATCCGGTGCACATAATTTTCCGCGTCGTCGGGTAAATCATAATTAATCACAAGCTCAATCCCGGTCACGTCAATCCCGCGCGCGGCAATGTCGGTCGCGATCAGCACGCGGTATTTCCCGGTCTTGAAGCCTTCCAAAGCCTCGCGGCGCTGGGCAAGCGAACGGTCGGAATGGATTTCCGCCACGCGTTCCCCCATCGCCCGCACTTCGCGCCATCTTTTCTGCGCGCCAATCTTGGTGCGTGAAAAAATTAAAACGCTTCCGCGGTACTGAGTCAGGATTTTTTTTAAAAGATCTTTTTTATTTTCCTGCTTCACGATAAAAAGTTCCTGGGATGTCTGTTCCACAAGAGTGCCGGACCTCGCGATTTCGACGCGCACGGGCAATTTCATGTGGGTGGCGGCGATTTTGGCGATGAGCTCCGGCATCGTCGCTGAAAAAAGCAAAGTTTGCCGGTCCTTTGGCACGTATTGAAGGATGTGCTCAATCTGCGGCTGAAAGCCCATGTCGAGCATCCGGTCCGCTTCGTCCAGCACCAAAACGCAGACATCTCCCAGCATGATAGTCCGCTGATTCAAATGGTCCGAAAGCCGGCCGGGAGTGGCAATAATAACGCGTGGGTTCCGGCGCAGGTTCTGGATTTGCATGCTCATGGAAGCGCCGCCGATCAAAAGCGCGGTCTTAATGCCAAAAACCGGGCTTACTTTTTGGACCGTCTCATCCACCTGAGCAGCCAGTTCCCGCGTGGGAACAAGAATAAGCCCCTTCCCTTTTTTCTGGGAAAGATGCTGGATCATGGGAAGCACAAACGCCAGGGTCTTGCCCGTGCCGGTTTGGGCAATGCCGATCAGGTCTTTGCCTTCAATGCCCGGCGGGATGGCTTTGTTTTGAATCGGGGTTGGGATCTTGAAATGGAGCTTATCGAGGATTTCAATCAGACGGGGGGAAATCCCCAAACCGTCGAAAGTACCTTGAGTTCCTGAAAATGTCATTTAGAGATTATATGCTAAAACCGCCTTCTCGAGGGATTTATCTTTAACGCCTTCTCCCATTAAAATTTAACGCCCTGCTTCGTCAATCGCTTTCAGGATTTCATCGCGCCGGGTAAACATCGGCAGGTGCCCGGCGCGCGGAAGAATGATCAGCCGCGAACCGGGAATTTTTTCATGAAGCGGCCTGGCCTGTTCTTCAGGCGGCGCGATCAAATCCGAATCCCCGGCCAGAATAATGACCGGAACCTTGATCTCACCGTAACGCCCGTTCATTTCGCGCAGGGCGTCTCTTAAGGCAAACATATTCCGCGCCGCGTTCTTAAAATTCCCGCGCTGGAGCGCGAGACGCACTTCCTTTTGGGTATAACCCATGTCCACAGGTTCCGGGGAAAATCCGGCTTTTGTCCACGCGCCCGAACTTCTAAAAAACTGGATGGGTTTGACGCATGTCCCTATAAAAAGATCCCCCAACACTGGGATTTTGGCCACACGGTAAATTTTCCGGATCCTTTGAAAAGGCGTGGTGTAGGGCGCGGTGAGCACGGCCGCATGGACCTCGCCCGGATAATTCAGGATATAGCGCAAAACGATTGCCGCGCCCATCGAATGCCCCACCATTACGGGCTTCTCGATTTTCAACCGGGCAAACGCTTCGTGCAGGGCCGCCGCTTGTTCATCGAAAGTCATTTTTGATTTGGCCCGCTTGCTTTTGCCGTAACCCGGCAGATCAATGGCCACGGCGCGGTACTTTTGGCTCACCGCGTCAAAAATCGTAGAACTGTAAACATAGAGCGAGCTGTGATTGCCGTGAATCATCACCACCGGCCTTCCCTCGCCCGCTTCGATATAATTTAATTCCGCGCCGCTCACTTGGACGCGTGTTTCTTCCGCCGCCATCCCCGCAAGCGGCGAAACAACCATGCCGGCGGCCATCCAAAATAAAACAAACCTCTTCAAACAAAATATTTTACATCCGCTTTTCATCCGGTCATTGTACCGGAAAAACCCTTTTCCGTTGCAGTCATTTCGGGAGAAGAAACCTCCGAGAAGTTCACCTTGCATTTCTCCCCTTATTAATTTAGAATACCCGCACTTTCGAGTTACCTTCCATTCGTTTTATTTCCCATTAACGGCGCGGGGTGGAGCAGTCCGGTAGCTCGTTGGGCTCAAGAACATGGGCTGTTCAGCCGGAAACGGCTGAATGAAACCTGTCAAACTCGGTGAACCCTGAAATGGGAATACCGAGCCAAGCCCGCAGAAAACCGCGGGAAGGTGTAGAGACTAGACGGCAGGCACCCGCATTCGGACAGCAATGTCAAATTGCTGCCGAAATAGTCGCAAGGCATTAGGCCTTGCGGCTTCGGGGTGAAGGTATAGTCCAGACTACAAACTCGTAACACACGGGGCAGTGAAAACTGTAGTAGGATGCATAACCCAAAGGTCCCAGGTTCAAATCCTGGCCCCGCTACCATATAAAACGGTCAGTCCAAAAGGACTGGCCGTTTTTATTTGTAACCGGGACTGGATTTGAAAAGAGCTTTCGGT
>MHFC01000077.1:0-5787 GCA_001804025.1 Omnitrophica bacterium GWA2_52_8
GAAAGCCGCTTGCGGCTCGTTTATCCGCTTTTGGCCTTCAGCCGTTACCGCAAGGAATTTTTCCAGGGAATCCGGGCAACCTATATGCGGGTACGCTATATCGCCACCGCGCATAACGCCGGCGTGATCGGCTTTATGGCGGCCCACATGACCGTCGATGGCAAATTAAATAATGCGCTTGAATCCGGCGCGATCAAGAATTTCCATATTCCGGCCGCAGCCATGTCCTTCCGCCTGGATGGCGCTGCATCCTCAGATGAAATCGTGCGCACATTAGATCAGCGCAATCAACAAGCCGTCGCGGCATACGCCCAGCTTTCATCGGATCGCGTTGATGGATTTGCCGAAACATTCGGAGAAATATCGTCACCGGAATTGATTGTCCCGGGAATCGGAAGGACGGCAGATGTCCAGCTGGATGCCGTAACGGCTTTGTTTTCCGGAGCAGAAAGCCGTGGACTGGTTGCCAGACACCAATCGTCCGGAAAGGGAAAAAAGCGGGCTGTTCTTAGTTTGGTTCAACCGTCGGCTTCAAGCGGCAATGTGGATATTGTGGTTTCAAACGGGAGTCCCGTGGGAGGATTTTTAATGGCCCCCGGCGGCGTTTCCTACCAGGTTGATGATGAAAATAACCGGATTATGACAGAAATCGACCGGTATTGGTTATGGTCCGAGTTTCTTGCCTGGATACTTCATGATTATGATGAACCGGAATTAGAAAAGACGATTTCGACTCATGATGACTTGATGCAGAGAATGATGACGGCATTTTGGGCGCTTAAGACGACCCTGGACCCGGCAGGAATCGATCGCAGCCAATTCCGGAAGTCCGCAAATGATAGGCGGGCAAAATACGGCATCAGTTTGGACACGATTCAATATCTTTTAGTCCGCGGAATCCGGGCCGATAAGCTGGTCGATCGTTCGATGGCTCTTCGGAACCGTATCGACCGGGATTTTTGGGAATTTGTACGGGCTGAGTTCGGAGATTTTGAATCCTATTTTAGTCTGTTGAATGCGAATCCGGAAGAAGGCCGGCGCTTCTGGTATTATTTTCTATTTACTAGCCCTCAAAGCCCTCTTGCCGGGTTGACCGATAAAATGAAACCGACGGACCCATGGGGTTTGCTGAGTTCCGAGGATTCTCTGGCTATTGTTGATACCCTCCTTGCCATTTATTATGCAGGCCCGCCGATGGAGTCCGGCCGGCGTGAACAAGCCATGCTGCCTCTATTAAACCGCTTGATGCCTTATCTCAGAATTTATCCCAAAAGAATTGCGATTCCGGATCCGGAAGGTTTACGTACGGAATTAATGCAGTATCAAGATGATGCAGTAAGACATGCCGGATTCAAAAGATGGGAAGAAAAATTTTTGCAATCGCAACGTGATGCTTTTGACCCCGGGGTGCGTAGATTCGAGGATCACCTGCCGCCTGATCCGGAACCCGGATCGACTGTGGCTCACGTTCGGTTCCGCACGCCCCGTGCTTATGCCGCCCAGCCGATTTCCGCTAGCGAGATGTTGCGTGTCAAGCCATGGGAAGGAGCGTCAGATGTGGAAGTCGTCTGGACCTCGCAGTATCCCGAGGGCGGGCTCCGAATTCCGGGAACGGATTACCGGTTCATCCTGAATGTTCCGGTGGGGACGCCTCTGCGCGTGGAGATTTACGGAGGACAATTCCGCATCGTAAAACTGAAGGAGTTTCGTTCGGAATCCCGGACTTCCGAAACATCTCAAGACCGGCCGGAACTTCGCAAAGGGGAAGAGCTTCTTCTCAGCATGCCGGTCAGGCAAGTCAAGGACTATGGCAGCGTGCAAGGTGAGAATTGGATCCGGATACCGTATTTTGATTCCGCAACCGTAACCCGGATCCATCCCGGGGGAATGATTCCGGAGGAGGTCTCCGTTTTCTTTGTTAAAAAGGAACCCGGGACGGATCTGATCTCTTTTACCTTTCGTGACGAACGCGTCATGGTCCATGTGCCGCTGAGCGCGGACCGGACGGAAATTCTCGTGCACTTGATTGGGCGCCGGGATGTACCGGGCATGGCCTTCTTTGATACAGCAAGGCCGGCTTATCTGGGAGGAATTATTTCTGATATTTCAGCTGCCGATGCCAAAGGAGTCAAAATCCTGTCGCGGGGATTGCATCCGGCGGTTTCTCATCTGGACCCGGTCACCTATGCTGAATATGAGGAACTCAACACCTTGGCGGCAAGTCTGAATGAGACTTTGAAACTGGGTAAGAGTTACGATCAAATCAATTTTTCCGATGACCCCGAAAATCCGGTAAAGATCGACGGGTCTGCAATTGTGCTCGACCGGAATTTTGTTAAAAACGATCGAGATCCTCAATTCTCGAAAGTTGTCGAAGCGGTGAAAAAAGAGCTGGGCAGCAAAGATCCTTTACTGAAAATCCGCGCAGTCCTCGCCCAATTAGAACGAGACTATCAGACTGAAACAGGATTCGGTGAATTGGTACTGCCGTCTATGCCGCGTTTGACACCGCAAAGCAGGCTTTTAAAAGACTGGAATGGTGCAGTTGCGCGGGAATATCGCGAACTTTATCAAAGGCTGGCCGAATTGCGGAGCCGTATCGCGGTTATGAAAAAAATCGATCTCCGCCGTGAACAATCCCAGTCTCATTGGGGGGGCATGTCGGAAAGAAGCGCTTTTTCGCGGTCATTAAAAAACGCTTGGGGTAAAGAAGCCCCTGCGGCCAAACCGGCGCGGTTTGTTTTCTATTCAAAAGACACCCCGTATCATAATAGACAGGACGCCATTGAGCGGGGGGTCGAGGGCGTCGGGGTTACAACCATGAGCAATGTCCGTTATGTTGCGGATCCCGAAACCGGAACGAGCCATTACGAGCTGGGCTTCGGAGACAGTTTAAACGCCACGCCTTTTATTTTTGTGCGGCATAAACGCCGTATCCCCTATGTTTCCGCATCCGGGAAAACGGGAAGTAAAGAAGTCATCGATTTGACGCTTTTTGATATGGAAACCGGAGAAATCATTGATTCCGGAAAGCGGGACTATCAGGAAGCCGAACGGCAGTTTGAGCAAAACCTCGGACAAATGTTTCAAAATGCGGCGCAACAGCATTCCAAGATTCCCGAGAGCATCTTACGCGAACGCATTGACGGATTCTTAAATCAATTGAACGACGATAAATCCGTCCGGTCACTGAAATTGAAAGCAACGGTGATCGGTCTTCTTGACGGCGTCTTGTTAAAAGTGCTCGATTCAAAACAGTATACGGTTGGCATCAACCTGGCTGTGCTTGATTTGATATTGGCCCACTTACTGCGCGAAGGGCCTGAAAAAGTGCTGGAATATGCCCAAGATTTGCCGCGCCGATTTGCGACGGAATCGGACCGGCTGCTCAGCCTTTCATTATATTTGCACGAATATGCCGCCGCGCTTGAGTTGAGTTCGGACGCGCTCGAGAAAGACCCTGAGGATCAAGACGAAGAGTTCAGGAAGAAATTAGCCGAGCTGATGGAAGTTGTGATGATCCCGAGCGTCGTTCATGGGACGCCGTCGGGAAAGACCCTTCCGGACGAAGATTTCTACAACGAAATTTTTAAGGATGTTCAGGAGACAAAAGAGAACATCGATGGGCTGCTGACTGAGGATGAGAATGCCGCGGCGTCTGACGGCAGCCGGTGGGGTAACCCGCAGACGGCCGGGGAACTCGGATTGGCCCTTGCCGGCGAGCCGACACCGCTTCAGGCGTTTTTCATCCGCCGTTTTTTTGAACGCAAACGCCTGGAGGAAGAAAACCGTCCGCCGGCGCCGGACACCGGAATGCGGCTGGTGACCGAGGCCGGGCAAGCGGATATTAGTACCAGTATTCATGATTTTGGTTCCTCAAAGGGCAGTTCGATGCTTGTTCGCAGCAACGGCACGAAAGTTTTAATTGATGCCGGCGTTTATAATTCCCGTGCGGATGTGCCGGATGCTGTTGTTATTACGCATGCTCACTGGGATCACTTCAGCCAGATTCTTGCGGCGGACAGGGATTTCCGCGCCAAAAAACCTGACAGCATAACGCCCTTCATCATGACGGTCGCAACGAAAGCCTGGATTGCTGCGAAGTTCGGAAATGATCCGGGAGTTCGCGAATTGTTAAATAAACGCGTTGTGACGGTCGAGTTCGGTCAACCGGTCCGCATCAGTGAGACGGTTATCCTGCAATTGATTCCGGCGGGGCATTATGACGGCGCCGCTTCTATTTTATATATTACAAACCGCGGCAACACTCTGATTCCCGGAGATATTTCAATTCATAACATGGGACCGGTGCCCGGGTTCCGCTGGCCCCGGGATATTCCCGTACAAATTACGCTTGCGGATACCAGTCTTGCATCCATGGATGAGACCCGTACCCACCGTGAGCGGCAGAATTTTTTTCTGACGCAAACATTGCAAGCCCTGAATCAAAAAGGCCGGGTTCAGGTTGCCACCGACGGAGGAGTGATGCCGGATATCGCCTCTCTTTTATTCGGTCAGTTATCGAGGACCAGTATCCCGGTATTTGTCCTGGGCTCTGCGGCCGTAGAAATCGGAGAATATCAGCGGAGATTTCCGCTGGCCTATAACCGGGCGCATGATGTTTATTTGATGCCGGGCATCACGCAAAGTAATTTGGGGGATGTGCTTTCTCAGCCGGGGTCCGGAATATTTCTGACGGCGTCTTCGGACCAGGCGTTGTCTGATGCTGTCAGCAGGACGCTTGGGAGTGATCCTAGAAATAGATTATTCCTGGATTATGGCAGTCCGGCGGACCATGCGGAGCGAATCTGGGATTCTGGGTGGCGAGACAATATTGATCAATATAAAAAGCAGGCAAGAGTAAAACACAGTTCTGCCCAAGAGATTAGCCGGGAACTGGAGCGCAGGGAACAGCACCGTCGCGTCAAGGTTGCAGCCGACGGAACGCTGGTGTTTGACCCCGGAAGAAAGCAGGATTATCAAACCGGCGCCAAGCTGTACCCGCTGGCTCTTTATGCTCATTCGACACTGGGCGAAATGACTGCGTTGCTTCGCGATCATGTTGATCCGGCGCAGGCGGATACGGAAACCGATTTTGCGGCGCTTCCGCAGCCGCAGGACTTCCGGTATTTGCGCTACGTGATCGGAGTTCATGGGAGCCCAACGGCGCGCCTGAAATTTGTCGATGAAGTGAAACGGCAACACGCCTCGATTCACGCCGTAACCCCCACAGGATCGGAGATTACGTTTGCTCCGTTTGTTGTCAAAACACAAAGCGGGGAATGGCTGGATACAAAGGCCCTCGAGGCCCATCGCGAGTGGTTCAACGAATTCAAAGCGCACGCTGTGCCTCTGACGGATTTGACCGGCCGCTCGGAGACACGGGTCTATGATCTGGATCTTGAAAACAATCTCAAGAACAATCTTGTAAGAATAGCGGCACATCCCCAGGGCGGGCTTGAGGCGGACCAAATCCCGAAAATTCTGGAGCTCATTCGTTCCGGGAAGCTCAAACCACGCGGTTCTGATTTGAACGTTATCGCTGTTCATACGGTTGCCGGAGCCGAGAGATTCGAAACCATCGGGCCGGTCGACCGGGCCATTATCCACGCGTTCGGTCTTTTACACCTGACTTCAAACGGTTTGTTAATCAGTCCGCGCGGGACCATTTATCTTCAAAGGAGACCTATGTGGGTTCCGACAATGCCCGGTAAATTCACGATGCCGGGAGGTCATGTGGAGCCGGAGAGTAATTTTGCTTCGACGATGATTCAGGAAGCCCGTGAA
>MHFC01000077.1:5879-9116 GCA_001804025.1 Omnitrophica bacterium GWA2_52_8
ATGAACAGCATCAGACGAAAGAAGGCGCCGGAGAAGTGCACGGGCTTTATGAGTTCGAACTCGAAGACCTGATTGCCGCGGCGCGCGGCGAAAAGAAACTTTTTGTCAATGAAGTTTATGCGGATGAGGTTGTCCCCGTAGAGGTTGTGCTTACGGATGATTTGCTCCGGCCTCTCTTGCGGGATGAATTGACGGTAAACCGATTACGCACAGAAGTGGCCGCAATTCAATCGATGGGCCGCTCGGAGTCTCGGAACTATGATGATGTGATCAATCGTTGGGAAGACATATTCCGTGCGTTTCCGGATGCGGTTGCACAAAAATACTGGCTGCAGAGTGTGACGGAGTTGCGCGCGGAACTTGCAACCGCCAATAACGATCCCGTGCAATTTGCAAAAAGCGCCGAAGCTTTTGCGGGGCAGAATATAGATCAAATCAGAGCCATGAACACAACGCACGGATATTCCGCCGCGAAAATTTTTGATCCTGAAAATCCCGAAGACAAACCGGTGGTGGTGAAGGCCGCGGAACTGCAGCGGCTGCTGGTCGGACAATACGGCGACGCGATTTATCCGGTCTCAAGCGGTGTGGATTTGCAAACTAAAGAAGTTGTCCCGGGAAAAGAAGCCGCCCTGCATATCACGGTCAAAGGGTTGGGACACAATCTTGCGGAGGCAGTCGCGGAAAATGAGCTTGTTGATTTTGCGCGGAGGCTGTGGGAACAAGCCGGTACGCCGGGTGAAATTCAAGGACAGCTGATCGGGCCTTTCTGGCATCGTTTTCTCGGGTTTGTCATGGCCTGGAAATCGGCTCAATCCGAGGACCCTCTCAAAGCCATCCAGCAAGATGCCGGCAAAATTGCGGGCTCGGCAGGGCTTGTTTCCGTGCCGTTTCATTTGACCCTGGCTTATCCCAAAGCGGGGAAGCTAGATCCTCAGGCCTTTCGAAACGCCTACGCAAAATTAAGCCGGATTCCAATAACAACGGTCGATGTCACAATCCGTGATTTCGAAATCAACGGCTACCGCACGTATGCCTTTGATGGTATGACGCGCAGTCCCGAAGCACGGATATCTCTCGTCCGTTCCGAATCGCGAATGCCGTCTGATGATATGGGGCAGCCACAGTTGCCGTCGCTGAGTCAAAGATTAGACGAGCTCATCGAAAGCTTTGGGAAAAATGTATCGCGCCGGATTTTACCACGCGACAGAAAACAGCTTTTGGAGCTTGAAAGATATGATGAGCGGCAAGTCCGGTCAATTTTGCAATTTCACAGAAAACAGCAGGTAGACGCTGTCCCGGCGCTCATTAAATCAAAATTTGAATCCTGGCAGACGTTTAAATCGGAACCTACGCTGCCAAGTGCTCGCGAGGCCATTTTCCTTGCAATTCAATGGTTAAAAGACAAGGGATATCCTGAGGATGAATATGCAATCCTGGATCGTTATGCTGAGCTAGTAAAAAATGCTGAGGAAAGCGACGGCTTTGACAAGATCCCTGTTGATTCAAACAATAGTGACCAAATCCAAGTCGGAATTCCCCCTTGGGTGATTTATTCTATGTTTACGCTTATCAATGCCATGAATTCAGAAAGCCTGTTTGCTGTCTTTGCGGCCCTTATAGTTCGTGAAGCACGGGGTGTGGAATACACGCGTCTCTCGATGGCCGAACAAAAAGAATTCTCAACTGCAGTGATGAGGATCAAAAATGATGAGTTCCGTGAATTGGCAGCAAAAGTCTGGAATGACACAGCCGTAGAGTTGCTTCGGGAGGGGCTAGACGGTGGACAGCCGAAGCTTTTATCGATTCCGGAGAACTGGCGTGGTTTTTTAACCGCCCATGAAAAGGACATCCAATTTTTGGTGGCCTATAAATTATCGGGCGAGTTTTATGAAAACACTCACCATTATAAAGCGCTGGATTGGGCGCGGCAAAAGGGGTTTCTGAATTTAGAGCATTTAGATGTGAGTGCGTGGCCTTATCTTGGAACAACAAAAGTGAAAACGAAATTTTATTTATCAGAACTTCCCCTTAAATACCTCGAAGCAAATGGTGAGCTTGACCACCTTTTTATATCGGAAGCAAAACGCCAGCTTGTAATCGGGCTACAACGTTTTTTTGACTTGCTGTTGTTTGGTCAAGGGAATCCGGGTGGTGACGTTATAGCGCTGGGATGTTTTATTCTGCTTTCGATATCTCGTTTTGAGGCGCAGGCGGGAAGTGTGGAGATGACGCCTGAGCTTTTGGATGGGATTTATACCGGAAACACATTTCCTGATGATGCGCTTTTGGCGCCGCTGCGAAAAATTCAGTCGCAGATGGGCCAGCTTATTAAAGATGTAGAAACTCGACATGAACGGTCCGACGCGCGCACCCCGCCCGATGGCGGGGTACAGCAAACGCTCGGAACGGGTCGTTCCGAGACGCGAAGCGCGATGACGGAACTTTACGAAAAACGCCACCGGGACTTTATGGCACTTCAGCCCAAAACGGATGCCGGGACCGGAGAAACGCGTATTTTTGACCGCGGAAAACTGGAAGCCGGCCGCCGCCAGTTCCGACAAAATCCGGACGGGTCCTTCACGCCGAAGGCATCGGAAATTTATACGCTGCATGTGCCCTATGACGACAATCCCAGACTGACACAGTTTTTAAAATCGGTGATCGATCAAATTCTCGGGGTCCTGCCGGAAGGTTTTGAACATTATGCCGCCAAGCCCGAGGAGTTCCACACCTCGGTTTTTGCGCCCCAAGACATCCGGCCCTCCGATCTGGAGGACGGAAAAACTCCGCATGAAATTCTTTCGCCGGACCAATTGACGCAGATGAATGAGCTGATCGGGCGTGTGCTCGGAGAAACCGAGGCTTTTGAAATCAGGCTGGTGGGGATCCGGTTTAATTCCGAAGACGGGGGCGTGATGGCGGTTTTTGAAGACAACGGTCAATTGGATGCGCTCCGCAAACGGTTTGCCGAAGAGGGGGCGGCGATTACACCTAATGTAAATCAGACAAAGTATCTCAAGGACATTATTCACGTTACGCTGATGCGTGCGCTTCAGGACATCAATCCGGCGGCGCTCGAAAAATTAAAAGAAATTGCCGCGCGAAATTATGATCTTCGTCCGCTCAATCTGGTCCATCGTATCACCCGAGCGGAATTTATCCATGAAACCGGCTGGCTGCGGACGGGAATCGAGCCGGGATCAAAACGCACGCATGAGCTGGCCGCATACCGCG
>MHFC01000077.1:9139-11822 GCA_001804025.1 Omnitrophica bacterium GWA2_52_8
GATCAAAATCTTTCCGGGATTTTGGTTGCGACTGATGCCGCGGACACTGAGAACAGAACCGTCAGCATTGCCTATCAGCCCATCGGTGTTCCGTATGAGAGGATCGACGGCGAAGAGATGATGCCGATTTCTCAATATTCCCTTCATGATGCCGTGCGCATCGCCGAGGCCCTCAACGGTTATTTCAAATACGGCCGCCGCTCCGAAGTCCGGACGCAAGAAAAAGCCGGTGAATTAATTCCTGTCTTGGACCATGACACGCGGCATGTGGTTGGTGCGGAAGAAAGAGAAATTGTGCATTCGCTCGGATTTATGCACGAAGGCCTGCAGGCGCATATTATCCGTATCGCTTCGGACGGCAAGATTAAGGTCCTGGTGCAAAAGCGGTCGGATGCGGTGGATATTGCAAAGGGGAAATATGATCAGAGTCTTGCGACGCAGATGCTTGAGAAGGATGAAGGCGACAGCGTCAAGGGACTTCAGCGGGGACTGCTCGAGGAACTCGGGATTAGGGCGGAAGAAGCCGAGATCGTGCCGGTCGGAGAAACCGGATGGCTGCGGGCTTATAAAACTTACAAAGACCAGCCCGGCGTTTTGAACCGGGAATTTATCTCGCTTTTTCTCGTGAAAGTAGACCGCGAAGACATCGTCTCGAACAATCCCAAGGTTGCGGGGCTTGAATGGATGGACTGGGACGAATTTGTCCGGCGCGTTCAGACGAAGCCGGACTCCTTTACCAAGACCTCGCGGTTTTACACTCTTGATCCGATCATCCGAGGCGAAACTGAGGAGATCATTCAGAAGCACTTCATCAACGGAGAGTCTGTAGACCCGAAGTCCTATCCCTTGCGGCGCTGCTGTTACTATGGTTACGGCGACCAGTACGATGTCTTTTTGCCGCAGCGCCATAACGGAAAAGTCGAAATGTATGTTTACGATCACGGGAAACGCGAGCTGATTCATTATGACGATATCGTTTCCTTCGATGTGTATGAACTGGGACCGGACGGAGGCGAGTTTGCCGTGCGGCTGACAAAACGCGACGGAAGCAATCACATCTGGAAAGCCGGCGAGCTTGTTCCGACGGGACGGCGTGCGGACAGGGAATCGCTTGAGATGATGCGCGGCATCATGGGCCGGTTCGATGCGGAGATGAAGTCGCTGAAAGCTGAAGCGGCCGCGGACGATTTGAAACTTCTTGAAGCGGTCGAACTGAAATTCAAACATAATTTGCGCCGTATTTGGTCGCGTGTCATGGCCGGGGACGTGATTTTATCGAACCATTTCCGCAATTCGGAAAGTCAGCCGGCAGCCGCGGCGGACAACATCCCCGAAGATTCCGTGATGATTGCGCTGCCCGGAACCTTTGATCCGGCTCATTGGGACCATCTGGACCTTCTGCTGGAAGCGCTTGAATATGTAACGGAAAGAAACCGCGGAAAGGTCAAGACGTACGCGGCATTTCTCGTGCCGGTTGGGGAGGAGTCTCCGGGGCCTGACGGCAAACCCTGGAAAGGCGAAAAGTCTTCCGCGCTTGACCGGCATGAACTGGCCGGAAAAATGACGCAGATTTTCGAACCCTTGATTCAAACCGCGCGCGTCAGTCTGGATTATCCGGAAAGTACCGGGACGGAAAATGCGTTGTATCTGGCCAATCTCAACCGCAACGACCTCGCCGGAAAGCCGAAGTCGATGGAGTTTTACCTCGCCACGGGCAAGGATGCCTATGACCGCTGGCGGGACAACTATGATCAATCGATCCGTACATTTCAGAGTCGTTTAGGCGGAAAAAACATCAATTTCAGGCTCCTGATCCGCGCCCCGTTTTCCGGGGCGGCCGGATTTTTGCCGAAAACGGAATCGTCATACGAAAAAATTGTCCTGCAGGATCGTTATCAGTTCGGCATCCGTTCGACGAATCTCCGAAAAAACGAAAATTCCGCAATGCTTCCGCGCGCCGTACGCGGCTATATTGCCGAACACGGGCTTTATGCTTCCGGGCGTTCCGAAACGCGGACGTTTACGCTGCAGGACACGGTATACCGGCTTTCTGATTATTTGCCGGGGGATACTATCATCAATCATGTTGTTGTGATTGCGGACAACACGGGGACATTTTCACATAGCTTTGAAATAGGCTTGAGCGCGGAAATTCAGGACCGGCTTTTTCCTTTTATGACGCGGTCGGGAAAGCGGACTTCGGATGAAAACTATACCGTCATCATTAATACCGGGGACCCGAAAGAAGCGATCCTTTCAACCTACAATGGATTTGTGAGGCGGCTTCTCGATAGTCCGGCCGGCCGCGATTATATTCAGGACACTCATTTTACGGCAGACGGAGGCAAAAATAAATTTGGGTTCGATGGCGAAGGGAAATTTGCCTACGATGAATCGGCGGAAGACTGGCCGATAAACGAGCGCGTTGAAAGGTCCCGGGCGATTGCGGGCGCATATTTCGAAGAGTTAATGGAGCGGGTATCTGGCGGAAATACGCAGGCCCTTCCGCCGCAGCTTAATGGGATATCCCCCGATGAGCTTAAGGCCGGCCTAGCCGCTGCGCTGGCCGATATTCAGGCCAAGAGCGTTGATGAGGCTCGTTGGAATGAAGTCCCGGAGGGAGTAAAGAAAAATGTTGTCACCTACCTGCTGCCGAAACGGTTCGGGGGAAAGGCGCTCATTT
>MHFC01000077.1:11829-12995 GCA_001804025.1 Omnitrophica bacterium GWA2_52_8
CGGTTCGAAATTATCGGTTGAATCCGCAAGCCTGTCAAATGAGGATCAATATCTTTTGGATTTTTACCGGGCCCTGGAAACGCGCGTGCGCGATCAATTCGGCGGAGCCCAGGCGCCCTTTATGACCTTTGCCGGAAAACAATTTTTAGATCTTGTCACGGTCTCTAAGGTGGAGGCCGTCCGGCAAATTCTTGCCGACCGTGTTTACCCCAGGCTGAATCCAAATGAAGTCACGCTTGTCATCGTGCTGGGAGACGGCGGCAACGATCTGCCCACGCTCGCCTTTGATTATCAAGCCGAAAGCGGCGGACGGAAGATTCTAAAATTACCTGTTTTTCTCAGCCATGAAACGGGCTTTGCCGAGGCAGTATCGGGAGCCGCCTTGATTTCTAAAAGTGAAAATATTGACGGGGCCGTCGACGTCCTCGATTGGGTCCTTCAAATTCAGGGAAAACGAGTTCAGGACACACCCGCTCTTTCACTCAAAAAATGGACCCGTTCCGAAGCGCGCACCCCGCCCGATGGCGGGGCACAGCAAACGCTCGGAACGGGTCGTTCCGAGACGCGGACGAATGAGGCGGATGCCTATTGGAGAGACGTTGCCGCACAGTTCGGGATCCAACAAATTGAACGCATTGAATATATGCCGCGCGGTCCGAGATTTGATGAGACCGGCCAGGAAATTCCGGTGCTGATTACTTCGGCCGGGAAGAAGGCAGTGATCAAATCTCTTCGCGACGGAAATACAGAAACCGCGCGTTATATTTTGGACTATATCCGGCACCTTCAGGATCAAGGTATTCCTGCCGGACTTTTACCCAAGGCGGGAACGGCAGGGACTTCTCCGGATGATTTCCTTGTCACGTATACGGATCCCGCAGCCGGAAAACCGCGTTCATATCATCTGGAGGCTTACAATGACGGCCGGGAGATTTACCGCGAAAATGCGGGTGCGGCAGAGCTCGAAGCGATGGGCCGGCTGCTTGGAAAGATTCACGCAGCTTCGTATCGTTACGCGAGTTCTATCGCCGCTGATTTTGATTATCATCTCAATGATGCGATGGACACGATTATCAGCCGTCAGGATGAATGGCTTCCCCGCGTCAAAACCCTGTTATCGGCCGACGAAACCGAATTGATGAAAAATGCCGTGCGCGACATTAATC
>MHFC01000077.1:13091-14777 GCA_001804025.1 Omnitrophica bacterium GWA2_52_8
TTGAAGACATCCTGCCGCTCCTCATGTTTACCGGCCGTTTGAAAACAAGCTGGCATGGGACCGATATTAAAAACGGACTTCAATCCATTTTGAAGGGCTACCGTACAAGCGTGTCCCCGAAGTTGACCCCGGCCGAAGAAGAGTTGATTCCGCTGCATCTGGAATCCGCCTTTCTATTCGCTATGATTGCCCGCGGCCGGAGGTTAAAGCAGGAAACAAATGAGGAAGAAAGACGGGTGCTGATTGCCGCCATTCACGGCGCGATGGATACCCTGAAAGTTGTCCGCGAGACCTTTGCTGAAGAAATTGAAAAGATTTCTTCGCGCTCCGAAACTCGGCTGCCGGACGGACAGGTGCTAAGCCCGGAATCCGGAGCCGCGGTTTTGGATGGCATCAACGCAGAAATAGAGGATGTCTTGCGGCAGCTGCATGCGACCACGCTTGAGCGCATGAAACCGGTCGTCAAAAAAGTAACGGGAAAAATTGTCGATGTCGAGTTTTCGAGAGAGTTGACGGCCGCTGTGCTCGGGGTGATCGAATCCGAGGAAGGCCGGCAGGCCTGGGACCACGGCAATCTGAATGAACTGCGCGAACTTGTGCAGCCCGCGCTGGGCGAAGGTCTGGCATGGCTTGTGGACGAGCATTCGGACCCGGACGCCCGGCCGATCCGGCTCACGGGACGTATTGCCGCAGACACTTCGGCGGAGTCGCTTATCGCGCTTGTGACCTTGATTTCGAAACCGGAAGACCGCTTCTACTTATTAATGGAAGATGCGGATGCGGCGGCTGCAGGGGCCTTTGAAACCGCACTCCATCAACGGATTGAAGCGATCGGGGTCCTTCCCGTGATTGCGGACCAAATTCAGGTGCTTGCCGCAAACGGCGGGGAACAGGAAGTGGTCCGCGCCGCCCGTAAAATCGCGGGGCAGAAAAACGGCGGGGGCATTCCGGGGATCGCGGATGCCGACGGCGCTTTCCTGGATGAAATCGGGCATATTGCCGCCCATCTCCTGCAGACGCCTGCGGAGTTAAAAGAATCCATTGCCGAATTCTTTCTTGCGGCCGCTTATTTACGCAGTGCTCCGCAGGATGCGGAAGCGGGTATGAGCCGCGCGCATCTGGATGAATGGATGCGCCAGCACGGAATCAGCCCCGAAGCTTACGGTGAACGCGTTGCCGCGTTGGTCCAAATGATGCAGTCGAGCCGGGTTGTAAGGACTTACGCATAGCGGTACGGAAGTTGTCAAGACTTGCCGCAGGATCTTCCATTTTCCTCCCGCATGTGCTATCTTTCAATTAGGTTTAGGAAGGATCCAATTGGGTCCGTTGCTCCAGCAGCGGGCCCTTTCCCGTGCGCAGGGGCATTCACTCGTGTCCCTGCGCTTTTTTATTGAGGCCACATGTTATGATTTTTTTTCAAAAAAATCATAACTTGTACGGCCGAAATAAATCCGCCGTGCATTTTGGCGGATGGGGGATAGGGAGTTTATGGAGGCCGGAGGCCGGGATAAATTGTGTGTGCGAAATAAATCCGCCGAGTTTTTTGGCGGATGGGCCGCTAGTCCGGTTTTCTCATCGATTAGGTGAATCGATAAGAAAGCCGCTTTGGACGCATGGGGTTGCATCCAAAGTTTTGCGCCCGCGTTTTAACAGGGCGCAAAAGACAACCCCTGTGGTACAAATGAA
>MHFC01000078.1:0-5041 GCA_001804025.1 Omnitrophica bacterium GWA2_52_8
ATAATTACTGTTAAACCCTGCGGCGTTCAATGCCACCTGGATCCCGTCTATGGTGGCATCCGGCGGCACCAATTGCTCTCCATTAAATGTTTTGATTTTTGTCAAGATGACCCATTGTGTCTCTACCGGCGTCGACCCCGCCGGCATCCACATATCAGGATAACAATTTTTCGCTTGAAGACACTCATCGTTGATATCACTCCACACTCGACCTTGCCCCGCAAAGGTTACATGAAAAGGGTAACCATACATAAATTTGCCGGATTCAAAATAATATAACTTGAGCGTAATATGATCGACAGAGACCGTCACAGACGAAGCTCCTTTATTATAAACCGCATAAACAACGCCATATAAAGAGTCATTCGCCCTCGTTGCGGAATCCATAATAATACCGGCCCTGGAAAACAGCATCGATTGTGTTGAATCTGAATTGGAAATAAGCAGATTATAGGTGCCTCCCGCACGATTTGGGTTCACAATCCATCCCCCATAGGTTTGACTCAGAAAAAAGTCATAGGCCTGATTGGCCGCACTCGCCTTCCGCTCAATCGTCACGGCGGCATCGCTCACATACTCATTACCAGCCAGGGCAAAGCCGAAGTTGGTTGCCTTGAGATAATAGCTTTTTTCACCGGCCGGCAAAGACACGGTCGCATAACTATTGTCACTTGCGGCAATATTAGACAAATTCGACCATGGCGCCGAGCCGTACACCTCTTGACTCACCGTCCCAGCCGATGCCGCAGAAGTCGCGGGATCAATGGCATACGGGTAAGGAAGGCCGGATTGATCAAATTGATAATAAAAATGCCCGCCGGCCTCAACAATTGTAACGTCACGCTTAATTTCCCCTCCGTTTTCGTCCGCCAGGAATACGGGCATTGTTTCAAACACGCTTTCGTTCTGCGCATTGCGCATCCTGATCTGATTGTTGAGAAGTTCAAGGGTCAATTTTCCGGAAGGAGTGACGGTAAATGACAAGTCCGGCAGCGGGCCCGGTTTTTCGATCCAGATGTGTTTCTCGACGCGGTTTTCTACGACCTTCCAGACCAGATTAACATGCGGGGCAAGCCGGTAACTCACGCTCCGGGCGTCGATAATTTTACCTTTCGCCTTTGTTTTAAATTCAAACGCAAACCGGTCTTCTCCCTTGCTCATCGTATAACGGGGGCGCTTCAGGTCAAAGCGGATACTGACATTGTCCGCCAAACCTTCGAAGACGTATTCGTGCCCAATGCGTTTCCCGTCGCGGTTGACCGGCACGAAAAATCCGTTTTTATTTTTAACAAATTTCACCGATCCGTCGGATATGGCGACATGCCGGCCGCCGCCCAGCATAAAGGTCACGGCCTTTTCCGTGCGTTTTTCCACAATTTCAACTGCCGTTTCCGGCAAGTCAAAATCTTTCGGGTCAAGGGGCTCAGGGCGAAGCGGATCTAGTTTCCGGAGATTTTCAGAATTCCCGAAAGACACGGCAACATATTTTCCGCGGCTTAATTGGAACGTCGCGACATTCTCGGTCCTCCGCCAAACCACTTCGCTGGCTGTTTTGGGAAGGTTAAACTGGAGCGGATCCAGCGGGAGTTCGTCAGAATCAAGGACATCCGAAAGATTCTGCACCGGACTGGATGAAGACGCCCATTGGCTTGCTTGAATTTCGGGAGTCATCGGCAGAACCATACCCACAAGAAGAGAAAGATTGAGCGCAATAAATTTTTTGATTCGAACCGCTAAAATTGATTTTTTCTTCATCGTGATATGACCCCGCCGCAGAGTAATAAGATCCGCATATCGCTAATCGATCGCTAAAGCTTTTTGGATATACCTTGGTTAAATCCAACCCTGGCGATGCGCGCTTTCTTCACTCAAAATCGCATAAAAATAGTTCGTCCAAAAATTTGCGCCGAACGCAGTCTCTTACTCTCTCAACAGTCACGTAAACAGCTAACCGTTCTTCACACGACAGGCTGATTTGCCTGACATAAATAATCTGTTAAAACTATAACATATGCATTAAATTTTTAAAATGATGGATTATGCTATATTTTGAGCTAGGCCACCAATCCGACTGCATTAAGGGCATAAGTGGAAACTAACTTGTGTAATGCGGCCTTGAGAAGAATTCCTTATTAAGAGGGGAACCCGGAACCATGGATTTTGCGAGCCGGAGTTCCAGAATCCTTTCGCGGATGGCGTTCGCCTGTTCATGGAGCGGCTGGAGCTGCAGAAAATTGCGGTAGTGAAAAATAGCCTTGTCGTTATTTTCAATATAATAGTCAAAAATTATTCCCATATTATGATGCGTTTCGGCATGCGACGGCTCAAGCGCGAGCACCTTGTTGTAATGATTGACCGCCATTTCAAAATCCCGCTTGTCAAAGTAGATGTTGCCGAGCTGAAAATGAACCAAGCTCAGTTCATTCTTCATCTCTTCCGAGGCGCGCGTGACGTCGGAGACCTGCTGCAGCGCTTGATCGGATGAGTTTTGTGCCTCGTGAATCAGCCGGTCATATTCCTCTTTTTCTTCGGCCAGAATAGAGTCTTGCAGCAATTGGCGGACCTGTTCATTTTCCTCTGCCAGTTTTTGATTCGCCGCCTTTATCTCAAGCATTTCCATGCGCACTTTATCGACTTCCGCTTTCATGGCCGCCGTATCTTTTTGCATAACTTCCCGCTCCTGTGCTAACTTCTCTTCCGCGTTTTTTTGCTGATCCAGCGCGCGCTGCTGCGTCCTTTCGAATGTCCTCAGCCTGCCCCGGAGCGCATTCGCTTCACGTTCAGTCTCCCGGCTCTGTTTCTCCTTTTCATTCAGTTCTTCACGCAACGCCCGGTTCTCGTTGAGAGTTTCCTGCATCGTATCGAGGATGACCTGCATATCTTGCTGTTCCGTCGCTTTTTTTTCAGCCGGCATGACGGAGGCATCCTGCGCGCGGCAGACACCGCAAAAAAACAGGGTTATAAACGCAGCCATCCATGAAGCATGCCGTAACGTCTTCAATTTCATATGCGGTCAATCCCCCGGATTTACAGCGATTTAAAATCCAGCACTTTCATTTTGCGGCCGCCCATGTCGGGATGCGTCATCGGAACCACGTCGGCCGCCGCGGGACTTGAGTAGGAAATGCGTGATGAACTAAACATGTTTCCCACCCCGGCCGCGGGCTCATTTCCCAAAACCACAGGAGCCTGTATACCCGCAGCGGGAGAACCCAAAATCGGCAGCGGTTCGCCCGTCACATTGGTCCCGCCGTTTACGATTTTAGGGGTGATAAAAACGACAATTTCTGTTTTCTTGATTTCCTCGTCCCGGCTCTTGAACAAATGACCGACAATGGGAACATCCTGAAGATACGGAAAACCCTGAGTGTCTTCGATCATCTCATCGCGGCGCAGCCCTCCCAGGATAACCGTAACCCCGTCCTTCACCACCACCGTCGAAGAAAAGGTCGACGCGTTCACGATAGGAATGCGCGCGCTTGCCGGCGTTGTCAACGTCCCGGTTTGACTTGAGAGCTCCGGTTTGATGGTCATGGTAATAAAACCGTCATCATGAATCACCGGCGTTACCGAAAGGGATATCCCCACTTCGATAAACTTGATATTTTCACTAATGGAAACGTTATTGCCCGTGCCCGTGGTCGTCGTAATGACATAAGGAATGGTGTCCCCGATGCTGATCGTCGCCTCCTGGCGGTCGAGCACCATCAGGCGCGGGTTCGCCAGCGTATTGGTCTGTGAAATTTGCTTCATGGCCCTAAACTCGAACGCGGACTCGTCATCAGAATCAAGAACGCCGATGGCAATCCGCTGAACGCTTCCGATCGCAGCCGCGCTTGAAATGGTACTATCGATCGGAAAAGACCCTTCCAAATTGATATCCCCAATCCCATGATTGCTGCGCGTGGAAAAAAGAGACTCCCAGTCGACGCCGTAATCGAATTTCGGGTTCAAAGTCAGCTGCAGAATCCGCGCCTCGATCAAAACGGCTTTATTCTTTGCGTCCAGCGCCTCAACCAGCGGTTTGACCTCATCCATGCGCCCGGGATAAGCTGATATGACAAGCTGGTTGGAACGTGCGTCTCCGAAAACTTCACCGACGCCTTTTGCCTCAAGCACCGCTTTTAACTGCGCTTCCACGTCCTTGGCATTTGCATACTGCAGGTGATAAACCTCGGTGTCCAGCGTGTATTCAATCTGGTCGAGCAGCGCATTCATTTCCATCAATTTTTCTTCGGTGTCGATCATGATGATGGTGCCGGTCCCCTCATCCACAATCACTTTTCCGATGGAGCTTGCAACAGCCTGAAGCGCGTTTGCCGCGTAACTGGGTTTGGCATATTTCAGTTTACGCGTGACGATTTTTTTCTGGTCGTTGAAGTTCGTGCCAAAAAGTGCGGCGTATTCGTCCTCAGTCATGATGTAGACGATGCCACTTTTCACATTATAGGCAAGCTGATTGGAAACCGAGATGATGTCTAAAGCGTCCTGGATGGAAACATTTTTCAAAAGCAGAGTCGAACGGCCCTGGACATTGCGGCTGGTAACGATGTTTAAATCACCTTCAAGCCCGAGGAACTTGATCACGTCCACGACATTGATATCGCGCAAATCCAGATAAATTTTTTTGCTCAGCCCCTCCGTACTTCCGGCAGCAGCTCCGGACAATTCCTGCAGCTGAGAGCCTTCACTTGCCGCTGCGGCATCGGGAGCGACCGTGCCTGCCGCAGCGCTAACCGCCGGGGCAAGAGACTCCTGTGCAAAAAGAGGCGTCAAAAAAGCGATAGAGAGGCTTGCGGCCGCAAGCCCGCGGACAAGGCTATGAAGGGTCCAACGCTGAGTCATCGATGATTCCGCCGCCGAAATAGGTTAACGGTCATACTTCCCGGTCAACCGGCCGCGCACATGCTCTTGCACTTCGGATCCATGATGCCTCCGCGCGTCCGGAACCGCATTATTTACCTCTATTTATATCGTCCGATAAGAAATAAACCGTAGTCCCGTCTGACATTTAATTTTACCGGCGCTTATGCGCCAGTTC
>MHFC01000078.1:5108-5778 GCA_001804025.1 Omnitrophica bacterium GWA2_52_8
TGGCATCCCCTCAATTTCAAGCGTCACGGCGCATTAGAGCTTCACCACATTGACAGCCTGGTCCCCTTTCGACCCCTGCGTAATGTCGAACTGGACCTTTTGTCCCTCTTCCAGGGATTTACAGGTCATATCCTGAATCCCCGTATGGTGGACAAACACATCGTCGCCCGTTTCGCGGGCGATAAAACCGTAGCCTTTTGACGCGTTAAACCACTTCACTTCACCGGTAGCCATAGACCCCGCTCTCCCCTGTTTAAAAAACAGCGGTTTACAAATTGCCGGAAATAAAAAATCCGCAAGGTGCGTCTTCTCTTACCTTGCGGCTCGAACTTTCTCCCAGATGTCCAAAAGAGGTTAACATGAGGTATTCTGCCTGTGAACGGACGGTTTGTCAAACGATCGTTTTTAGCTGTCGTTTTTAGCCTGTCGTTTTTAGCCCCATTGCTCCTGAAGGCGGATTAAAATTTTTTCCGGGCTAGGTTCTGTTGATTTTTCAAAACCATCTCCTCTCCCATTTTCCGCCAGCGGCGGATCCGTCCTCCGGCGGACGGGGAGAGGGAGAAATACAAGTCAAATGTCAACAGACCCTAGTCCGGTTTTCTCATCGATTAGGTGAATCGATAAGAAAACCGCTTTGGACGCATGGGGTTGCATCCAAAGTTTTGCGCCC
>MHFC01000079.1 GCA_001804025.1 Omnitrophica bacterium GWA2_52_8
ATAATCGGCGTTCAGGAATAAAACAGGGGGTTTTTCAGCGGAATCATATAGTATACAGCGTCCCTTATCCCCCTCGAACCCGTCCCCGGACGGGGCCGCCTTTTTGCAGAGATAGAAGACATATACTTCCGGGTAGCCTTCGGAGTTAAGGTCCTTCACTGCAAGAGGGGCGAGGCGCTTTCCCGCCATATTCCACCCGGAGCAATTTATGGAAAGTCCACGAACTCGGCTTCCAGGCGAAAACCGCGGGCTCCGGAATAATCGAAAAGTGTCAGTTTTCTAATCGTTACCAGAGTATCAATGCAGGTTTCATGCATTATAGGATTCTGCCGCATCCTGTGCGGATTAGTGATATACACCGGCTTGCCTTCCTTACCATGATAAAGCATTTCCTGCTCTGCCACCTTCCTTAAGCACCATAACGCTGGCTGCCCTACGGCCCCCGCCGGATCCGATACCACAGAGTCATATGTAAGACCAAGTTCCGCGGCTTTCTTGATCAGCAGCTCGTTAGCCGCTTTTCTGGCGCTCCTGGCCCTAAAACCCCGGGTTATGTTGTCTGCATTCACTACAATAAGCAGGAGACAAAAGCAGAAGAAGACGACAAGAAGGATCGCGCCGCCGATATTCTTAAAGCTTACCGACGAATTTTTCAGTATATTCATTTTACCCGGCAGCCGCCGGCACAGTGCAGTGTGAAGAGGAATTTACTTACCATCGACAGTAAAAGTGGGGGACGACTCCGGAACTCCGGCGATTAGGGCCGATATCTTTTCCGCTGTCACCTCGCTCGGGGACGTAAGAGCAACCACGTTAAGCTCTTTGTCCAACAGTACGGTATGCGGCCGGGCCTCCACCCTGAAAGACCTTAGCGTCCAGGCGTACGCTCCCGTCGCGACCCACCCTTTTATCGGTTTATACTTAAGGAACGCTTCCACACTGGCTTCAGACTCATCGGTCACGGAAATAAAAACCACCGGCTTTCCGGAAAACTTCTCCGTCAGAGCGTTGAGATGAGGAATATTCTCCACGGAGGGCGCGGACCAGGTAGCCCAGAATTCAAGGACTACCGCTTTACCCTTCAACTCATCTATATTTTTCAGCTCTGTTATCGGGGCATTTAGCAGATTATCCAATATAAGCTGCGGAGCCGGTTCACCTTCTCGTGCCAGGTAGGGACGGTCCCACGGCTTCTGTAAGCACCCGGCAAAAAAACAGACCAGCAGACTAACAATCAATGCTTTCATAAATTTTCTCTTCTTGATCTGGAGTAAACAACCTAGCACCCTTGTGGGCTGCCCGCAGGGGGGCTTCCACCAAATTAAGTATATAACCGAAGGAATTATGCTTAAGTTTATAGGCGATGGACCCGAACCCGTCTCCGACCGGGTCTGCCTTTTTACAGAGGCGGTACTTGCGGAAAACAAGGTTGTTCTCGATACTATAAGAATCTTCGCCGCAGTAATTCTCCGGGTCGGGGCCGCCGGCGGCGCCCTGTATGGCTATTTGGGAGCAGGCGCTTTCGATACAAGTTATGGCATTTATGCTCGGCAATGAAGACGGAAGGCCGTAGAAGGCATATACTTCCGGGTAACCGTCGTCGTTAAGGTCCTTCACGGCAATATGGGTGAGGCGTTTTCCCTCCATATTCCACCCGGAGCCGCCGCCGATATCCGCTCCGTTATATTTGCAGTAAATATAGAGTTTCTCTTTCGCGATAGAGACACTGAAATCATATTTTTTCCCGTTCTTCGCAAAAGAAAGATCGGTCTGAAAGAGCGGCTTCCCGCACCCTGCCAGCGCAACGGCGCAACCAGCAATAACAAACATTAGCTTTAACATCGTCAGAAACTCCGCGACTCGGCGATAGAACGGATAGCCGCCCCACGAGACAGACCCTCAGGAACAGTCCTTACATGAACCCGTTCCAGCTGAATTATCTTCACCGTGCCTTTCCATCCGGGTTTATCTTTTTTCTTCGTCATTTTGTCCAGTCCCGGGAATGGCAGCACGACCAGGGTGACTTTAGTGCCGGGCTCCCCCATAAGAGCGCGTGCCGCCTGTTCCGGTGTGAATTTATTGGGACGGAATATACGTTCTTCCTCTCTGAAATATCCTGGCGCTTTAGGATCTATTTGAAATATCTGGTCTCCCGGCCTGATCCCGGCCTGGTCGGCAGGCCCATTAGGAGTGATGCTTTCAACAAGGAGTACCCCGTCTACAAATCTGGCTCCTATCCCTATTCCTCCTGAATTACGGGGATCCTTATGTGTGGCTGACAAGCGCTGCGCGGGCCATAGAGCCCTGGCGGCCAAAGCTTTCTGTTCAGCATCCGCCGCCTTTTGCGTGTCGCCGGTCTTTTTATAAAGTTCCGCGAGGAACAGCCATGTTTCATCCCATACCGGGTCTATCTTTACCTGTCTTTCCATCCTTTCTATGGCTTGTTTATGATCGCCCATTTTTTCCAGGAGCTTGGCTTCCCGGTAAGCGACAGAAACATAATCAGGAGCGATGGCCCGCACCTCATTGTAATGCCCCAGCGCTCTCTCCAGGTCGCCCGGCTCGCCGCGGTCGGCGTAGACATTACCTAAAAAATACCGGCTCATGATGTACGAAGGGGCCCACGGGACCTCCAGTTCGTACTCGCGCACGGCCTGCCCCCAGTATCCCCCTTTCGAATAATATATGCCGAGGTTATGCAGGATGTCGGAATGGAAGGCCTTCACGGCGCCGTAAGCAAGGAAAATAAAGCCGACCATAGCCGCCGCCGATAAGACCCGGCGCGAGCCGCCTAAAGGCAGCGGCAGGGCCAGGACCTTATCCGGCTGCCCGGCCGCGCCCACCCCCAACAGGCCCGCCGCAAAGAACATCAGCCAGCCGGGAGCCGCGAACCTTGAAGACACGGACAGCAGCATAAAGAGAACGCTGCCCACCGTGGCCGCCAAAAGCCCGCCGACGTAGATACTTCCCCCGGCCGCCTCCGCGGCGAACGCGCGCCTTGCCCCTATATAGAGCAGCGCGGAGAACAGCCACAACCAGAGGAGCGCCGCAGGCAGGCCGCCGTCCACCCACTGTTCCAGCAGTTCGTTCTCCGGATGATCGGTTTGGTTGTTGTGCCAGCCTTCCAGCAGGATGACGGCCGGCCGCCGGAAAGCGGGATACCGTACCCAGAAAGACCCTGGCCCTGAGCCTAGCCACGGCTGGTCCGCTATCAGCGCTGCGGTCCCTTTCCAGGTTTCCCGCAGGAACTCCGGAGTGCGGTCTTTGTGCGGACCCGGCAGCGCTTTGGTGAGCGAACCCAGGGACATTGCCAGACAGGCGGCTGAAAGCAGCAAAGCCGTCGCTCGCGCCCGGGATTTAAGCATTACCCACGCGGCCGAACCAAACACGACCATAAGGAACATGAAAATCACCCTGGCAATAAAGTCTCCGGTCCAGGCCAGCAGGAAGGCGCCCAGCAGTGAAAGCACCGCGGCCGCGCCGCGAAGCCATAGCGGGCCTTCTTCATCGCAAGCAAGGGATAAGGCCAGCGGCACGCAGAGGGACGAGTAGGCCGCAAAGAGGGTGGGATTACCCAGCGTGGAAAATATCCTGTCGCCAAATGCGCCTCTCCAGACGAACGGATCGAGGCCCAAGAACTGCAGAAAGCCGTAGACAACGGACACGGTCCACGCGCCCAGTATCATTAATACCGCCTTACGAAGGTCGCGCCGGGAGAAAGCGAGCGCGGTAAGTATAAAGGAAAACAGGAACGCCGTTTGCATCACAAAACCGGTCGTTCCGGCCAGGCGGAAGTCGGAGAACATGAACCTCGCCATGTTCCAAAGCAGCAGCAGCGCCGCCGGCAGGATAATGGGCGCGGAGCGTAACGGCACCTCAAAACGTCCTTCACTAATACTCCCCCATACCCAGGCAGCGGCGCCCGCAATTACTCCGAGCTGCAGCAGCGTGATCTTTATCGTCGCGGAGTCATAAGTGCGCAAATAGAACGACATAGGAAGCGCGACGGCAAGAATGAGCATCGACGCCCGGAGCATGGTGCGCCAGTCCGGCACAAGTATGGAGCGCCAGTAACTCCAGTCCGGTATTGGCAGGGTCAGAGTCAAAGTCCGCTTGTTTTCAGGCGCAGTGATCATATCGTTTTGCATTTTGCAATCCTTATAATACATCGGTCCGGTCATCCGCGCGGGGCACGGTAGACGGTCTGGTCCGGATAGCCCTGGCTTGGGATCCCGGGGCCTATAGCGGAGATAGAACTGGAAAGGGCCAGCGCTACAAGGCCGGCGGCCAGCGCCATGGACGGTTCCCAGCTCCAGCCGGGAAAAGCGACCCCGAGGGCCTCCTCAGCAGGCTCCGTTTCTTCAGGCTCCTTGCGTTTCAGCGCGCCGCGGAGCATTTCTTTAAGGTTTGGGGGGACCGGGGGAACGGGGATCTCCCGCAGTCCAGCGGACATCCGCTTCCAAGCCGCAAGTTCAGCCGCGCAGGCCGGGCATGCTGCAGCATGACGTTCCATCCACTGTGCCTGGAATCCGGTAAGCCTGCCCTCAACATAGAGGTCTACCATATTCCTGAAGATCGCGCAGATCATATTTTTTCTCCCTCGTATCCGGCCAGGCTCGCTCGCAGCAGCCTTCTGGCCCTGAAAAGGCGGCCAGCCACGCTCCCCACCGGCCAATTCAGTATCTCCGCGGCCTCCTCATAGCCGCGCTGTTCCACATCCACAAGAAGAACGCAAGCGCGCATATCCGCCGGTAGGCCGCGCAAAGCCGCTTCAAGGTCAGCCTGCAGTTCGTTCTTTTCCGTTATGGACTCCGGAGAACCGGCCGGGTCGGGAAGCTGTTCCATGAGACTCGGCGTTTCGGCCTCGGAGGTTTCAAGAGACACTTCATGGCGCCTGGACTCGCCGCGCTTACGGTTCAAATACACGCGGAATATTACCCGGCGCAGCCAGCCGCCGAAGTCAAGATCCTTATTATAAAGACCGGCCTTGTTAATCACGCGCAGGAAAGCCTCCTGTACCAGGTCGGCCGCGTCGGATTGGTTGCAGGTAAGCCGGTACGCGGCGGCATAGGCCATTTCGGCGTGTTTCTCTATAAGCTCGTTCATTTCCTCTGTAGGCGTCATGTGTTAAATACTCAGCCCGGCGAAGGCCCTCATATACTTATACACCGGCCGGACGGGATTAAATACACTTTAGCGTAAGATTTGTCACCGATAATTAAGCATAGGGGACAATTACTGGAAGAAGTACTATTACGGCATAGGTCTGACAAAGCTGAGGGAACTAAGTTCTCTTAAGAAAGAGAACATAGCTCTTAAAAAGATCGTGGCCGACCTCAGCCTTGCCACGCGCATGCTCCGACGGGATTAGAAAGTCTGCGTCACTTTATTCAGACCCTTTGGATTGTCGGGGTTCAAGCCTTTCGAGAGGGAAAGGCGCAGGGCCAGCATTTTCATGCGGATGTCCACGGGGAGGCAGTTGAAAGGGAATTTAAGCTTGCCGGGGCGGACTACTTCGTAAGGGGTGCCGCGCTCGTCCAGGGCTTTTTTAACTTTGAGGATATCTTCGGGCAGTTTTTCAGAAGGCGTAAAAAGGAAAACCAGGTCTTTAGCAGTATAAGCGCCTACGGGCCCGTGCAGGAACTCGGCCGCGGAATAGCCCAGGGCATGGGACTTGGCCATCTCCCTGAATTTGAGGGCAGAGTCTTCGGCCACGGCATTATAGGGGCCGCGCCC
>MHFC01000080.1:0-9843 GCA_001804025.1 Omnitrophica bacterium GWA2_52_8
ATGAATATCTTCATCCGTGACAGGTTCCGCTTTCGTAAATTTGTCCAAAACCCCCCGCAGGGCGGGATTATCATGGCCTTCTTCCACCGCCCAGCGCAGCCAATACAGCACGCGGCCGAGAACAACCGCCTCCGCCGTTTCATTTTCAATGCGCAATGCGTCCGCGGCGGCATCCTGATATTCATTAAAGAACCGGCTGTAACGTTCATAGGCGGCCGCATGCTGGTCTGCGTTATATTCTATTTTTTTGGCCGCCATTTCGTCGCGATAGGCCTTTTCAAACGCTTCGGCCGTGACGCGGATATCTCCCTTACGAATTGGTTCCGGCAGCGCCGTTTGAACGGCTTTGAGTGCCTCGGCTTCTTTGCCGACAGCGACCTGCAGTGTCAGCGTATGCGGCATGTTGAGAAGCACGGCCCGTGTCATCTCCCCGTAGAATCCGCGCAGGTTCGACCCGACGACCGTGGGGTCCTTCTCGCCGGCGGCAGGCAGATCGGTGTCGTCAATAATTTCCTGAATCAGCCGCATCACGTTTTGAGTCACGGCTTCCTGTTTGGAATTAAAGTCAAAAGGGGCTGTGGCATGATCCGCTACAAACGGGAAAAGCTGCAGCACGTTGCTCCACGCCGAAAGGATAGCGCTGTCGCGAAGGTCGCCGTGAATTTTTAATTTAAATTCACCGTCTTTGCGGCCCAGAAAATGAGCATAAAGTTTATCGATTTGCGCGGCGGACTTGATGCGGTAGCTGTCAAACTGATCGGGCGTCATGCCCCCCGCACGGAATTCGATGAAGTCCTGGTCTTGGCGCGTGGTCTTGACCCATTTCTGATAATCTTCAAGCGGTACGCTGTTCACAATAGCCTGCGTTTGCGGATTGCCGGTTTCATCCCGCATCATGCCGTAAAAAACCCAGCCCATCGCGTTTTCCGCGGATTGCCGGACTGGCACAACTTCCCCGCTGAATTCCTCGCGCACCATTTTCCCGGACGCCGAATAACTGAGCAATCCCATCAGTTCCAGGTCGATCTTGTTGTCTTTTTCCACCTCATTGCGGGCCGACAAATGCTCCTGAAGCCGGCTGGCGCGGTCCAGTTCGAGTTCCGCGACGAAATGTTTGCTCCAGTCGACGGGCGACACGTGGTCGGTCGCGTGCTTATTACGGTAATAAAGGCCCATATCGCGGTAGATTTCCAAAAGGGTTTTATCGGGAACATCCCGGCCGTAATACTGCGTGACCAGCGCTTTTTGCGTGTCCGAGATATCCGCTTCTTTAAGCTTCACATTCAGGGCCGCGACTGCCTCGCGCATATACTGGATTTTTTTAGCCAACTGTTCGGGTGAGAGGTTATGGCGCTGGGCGTGTTTGATAAAGAGATAACGCCAGTCGGATTCCGCCATCGTATGCAATGCCGTGGCATTGATCCCCATTTCCGTTAACAGCTGAGGCAGTCCGTCCAATTTTGCATTAAGCGCCTTCTCAGCCTCGTTTAATTCCGCCAAATTTTTATGACGGTTAAAATAATTTGTCCCTTGATAGTCCTGAAGGGTTTCGCCGACGTGACGTTCAAATTCACGCAGCTCCCGTTTATCGATCTCAGGTTTCCCGTCATTGCCCACCACAGGCTGCCCGTTCTCGGTTTTGACAAACGACCGCTTGCCGGGTTCCGCAACGGCTTCCCGTTCCTCATGCTCCGGAAGCTTGATCCCGACTTCGTCGATTTCGCGAAGACGCCCTTCACGCCGCGCCGCATTCTGGTCTTGCGCCAGTTTGCCCCCTTCATATTCCAGTGACTTTTTCACGACCGCACGCTCAAACGCTTCTTTCAATCCGTAATGCTCAAGCGTAAATTCGAAATTTCTCGAAGCCAGCAGGAACTTTTCGCGCGCCCCGACATAAGCCGAGCGTGAGGACTCGTAACGTTCCCAGGCATGCCGCAGATGGGCTTCGCGGTATCCCTCCTTGCCGTATTTTTGAACCGCTTCGCGCCAGTTCTTATAAGCTTGATTGACATTGTCTTCGGCCATGATCCAGGCGTCCCAGGTCAATTTGACTTTCTGTTCGCCTTCTTCAAACTTGCGCTTCATGTCCTGCAGCGCGATTTCTTCCTGAGTCTCGGCGTTTTCTTTGGAAAGCTGCGCAATCATGCGCTCGGCATCGGCTTTACCCGCATCGCGCAGGCGGATCGTGTATTCAAGTCCGATAAAAATATTGCTCGGAATGTTGACAACAAGCTGGAACATGAGGCGCGGCAGGCGGCGTTCGATTGAATGCTGCAGCACCATGTTGGCCTGCTTGCGGGCTTCCAGGGCCGCGATTTTTTGAATTTCACCGCGCGAGGCGCCTTCGTCAAGGATGCGATAAATCGCCTGCACCCCCGTAAGCTGCTCTTGCGGCACTTCAAGAAGATAAGCCAGGTATTGCCTGGCCCAATCGGTATATTCCCGGTTAAACAACTCCACTTCGATGTCCGGTTCGAGATGTTTTAAATTAAATTTCAACACCCGCTCCGCCACTTCGTGCTGATGTTCGGCAAGATAGAGGTCGCGCTGGGCCTCTTCATAAGAATTCAATATGGATTCGGCCGTAGCCGTTCCGAGTTGTTCGAGCCGCAGATTGCGCTGTACAAAATCCATCTGCGGTTTCAGGATCGCAATCCTGCCCTCAGCTTCGGCGATGCGCAGGGACGTCTCGCGATAAACTGCCGCCGCATCGAGCACGGACATTTTGGCCTCGTATCCGATGAGGGCTTTCAGGTGTTCATATTGCAGGACCTGCATTTCCTGGTTGGGAATTTCCTGGATATAGTAACCTCCGCGGAACAAGGCAAACGGGACTGTATAGCCGATGCGGAACCCGATGCCGGCCGGGAAAAGACCGGACACACCGCTGCCGCCACCGCCGGAATTACTTTGGTCAACATTAACCGGCTGAATCGGGACCACCCCGACCCCCGCACTGACGGGCGCCACCGGCCCCACCGGCGCAAAACCGCCGCTGAGAGCGCCTGTCATGCCGGCACCCCCCGCACCGGATGCACCATCCGCACCGCCGCCTCCGACCGGAATCGGCGGCGTCACATAGACGCTCCATCCTGACTCAACGGTATAACGATGCCGCGGCACCCGCAGATTCGGCAGGCGTGTGATCGTGACTTCGCTCATGCCGGTGTGCGATTCTTTGACATAATCCGGCATCGGGACTTCTTCCATCGTCCTTTGCCGCTGAATACTGCCGTGATACGACGTAAGCGGAAGTCCGATGTAGGCAAAAAACTGTGCTTCCAGATACTGGCGGCGGCGGAAATTGTAGAGCGTTCCGAGCTTGTCTTCTTCCCCGCGGATTTTTGCTTCCTGAATGTTCCGCAGATATTGCGGGTCCGGAATGTCCGCCAAACCATCGGCTCCGATTTTGATTTTAATGTCCTTCTTCGCCTCTTCTTCGGGATCGACTCCGATCTGTTCGATCGTCGGCTGCAGCATGACTTGCTGTTCCTGGCGCGTCAGGTTGCGTTTTTCAAACAGGTAATCCTGCGTAAATTGACCGATGCGCTCCATAGCCCCCAGGATTTCCATCTTGCTCACTTCCCGGCTCCACTTGAAGGCATCCGGAAGCCCCCCGGTCTTGAGGGTCTCCGCCATCTTAATTTCTTTATATAACCGGACCGCTTTGCGTGTCCGTTCCTCAGGCGTCAATTCTTTGAGTTCACGGTCCAGTATCAATTCAGCATCCGTGAAGACTTTCAGGGCCTTGGCCGTTTCAGCCGCATCGGGATTTGCCGCCGTGATCAATTTTTCGTCCAAGGCGTCAAAGGCCTGTTTAAACGCGCTGCCGCCGTTTTGGTCGTAATCGGCGGCCCACAAAAACAATTTACCCAGGTCCGATTGGGCCCTGACCAATTTGACGGCATTGCCTTCAATCGGCGACAACCCCGTTGCCGTGGGTGTGAGTGTTTTTAATTGCTCTTCTTCAATCCAGCGGGCATTATAATGTTCCGCACGTGCCAGTTGATGGCGCAGCTGGCTTTCTTTCCAGGCGCTCAGCGCCTTATTCTCTTCAATCTTGTCACGCTTCGTGTCCGAACCTCTCTTGGACCTTTCATAACGGATACCGAGCCACCCGCGGATCGTATTACTGATCGTACGGTTCGGGTTGAGCGCCGCCTGATAAACATTGGCCGCCTGTCGTTCCTGTACCTCAGCCTCAAGGATGGCGGTTTTGGGATCGAAATACTTCCGGAGAAACGCTTTGGAACGGTCTTCAAATTCACGGATGGAACCAAACTCACCGAATATATCCTTCATGGTGGCGTCCAGGTCCGCCTTCGGGTCCAACCCTAGAAGATCACGCAAAGCGGTCTGGTCGTGCTTGTGGGCGCTGCGCAGCATGGCGATCTTTTGTTCCACGTCCATGCGGTCCGTTTGAATATTGAGCAGGGTCGATTTCAAGTCGGCGCGTCCGGGTTCAATCTTGATCTGGTCTGCGGTAGCCTGTTCTTTTTGAATTTTTAAACTTCTCTGATGCTCAAGCGCCCCGATCTGTTCATCCAGCCACAGGATATTGCTCATGAGCGACACAATTTCGGCGGCTATATAGTTTTGCCGCTGCTGCAAATGAAGCGACCGCTCATCAAAGTCGCGGAATGCCGCCAGCAATGCGCCTGACGCGTCCCCCGCTGCAAACCGGGCTGAAATCGTACGGAAACCGCCGCCGCTTTGCCGGTCGAACGTCGTCCGCGGAATTCGTCCCCCGAAATCTTTAAGCACCGGAAACACTTCTGCCGAGTCCCCCACCATCTGCTGCCATTCCTGATTAAGTTTTTTAGACACCTCGGCACTCATGGCTTGACGCGCCTGCGGCAAGCTCATCGAGTTGCGCTCAAGCTGCGTCCGCAGAAATGTTTTCAGATTGTCTCCGGTATACTCGGAAATAAAATTACTGACGCCTGCATCAAGGCCCCACGCCGCAAGATCTCCGTTCGGCAGAGGTTTTTCATTTAATTCTGCGACCGATAGCCCCGTTCTTTGGGACAAAAGATTGTCGGAAAAACGCTTGATCAGGCCGTTACGGTTGCGGCGGACATCCTCCTCGCCCGGGATGGTCATGCGGTTAAATTGCGCCAGGTCTTCCCAGTGAATAAGCCATTTGTTAATGTTCACTTGCAAGCGCTCAAGTTTTTGGACGAGATCGCGCCGCGTTTGCGGCCAGGACTGAAATTCGCGCTGGATTCCGGAATCCGAGTTCTGCCGGATCATGGTCTCAAGCTCTTTTTTGTCCGAAAAAACTTCCGTATCCTGAAGCAGTTTTGCAAAGGCCTTGCGGGCCACATCCTGCTTGACGGCCGCGGGCGCCGACTTTTCGAATTCCGAAACCGCCGGATTTTTTTCGTTTTTCGCCGTCCTTAAATAATCATGGGCCAACTTCTCATAGATCGAGGCGTAATACGCGCGGATATTAGCATCCGCACCCTTACCCGCAACGGCCTCAAATAGTCTGTCCGCCCCCGGCCCGTTGAAATTGATGTCGGAGGTGATCATCGAGAGTTCATAGAAAATCATGTAGATTGATTTCACCTGGTCAATCTCGGTCATTTCAAGGCCGAGATCATTCTTCATCGCCGTCGCAAGTAGTCCTTCCATGCTTTTCAGCGACGGCGCGGGACCCTTGTCAAGGTCGAGCTTCTTGTCCGTCACCTGCGGAATCGTCTCGATCAGATCCTGTTCCTTTTCCATTTGATGCACAATGTCCTGCTTCAGACCGTATCTTGTAAGAAATCCTTCCTGCATCCCGCGGGCCGTGCGGTAAAAACTGTCCAGCGTCGTAAACGCATTTTCAAATCCGGCACGCTGGTTTTCCAGGTTTTGTTCCGCCTCCAGGGCGCGCAGCAGCGCGTCCCAGACTTCATCCGACCAGGCAAGCCCTTCGGCCGCCCGGGCGCGTTCGGCTTCGAAGTTTTTCCAGGCAAGGTCGCGGCCGGCCGAAAATGATTTCATTTGTGCGACCGAGTCCTGCATCACAAGTTTGCTGCGTGCCATCACGCGCTCGAGCTCCGTATTGACTTTTGCAACCTTAATGGATTCGCTCAGGGCTTCGGCAAATTCAACCGGCGGTGATATAGAGAGATCTTTGAAAACCGTCCGTCCGAACCCGATCGAAACAAAGGGCCAGCCGCCCGCTATTTCAAACTGACGGCGGATGTGCGGCTCACGCAGCGCAACACGCCAATAAGCATCCACGGTCGCGACGACCGCTTTTTGATACTGTTCCGCAACTTCAACCGGAATGTCCCCGAGATTCGAGCCGATCGGAATGCTGGCTGATTTAAGCATATGGTCGACCAACGCCCGGTCGGCCGAGGACAATTCGCCCAGTTTTGAGAGGTCAACTTTCGGACCCGCTTTTTGGAGCGCCTCAATGGCCTTATCAATATTTTCAAGGGACGGTATCTTCTCGGGCACCACGATGCCGACACGGGCCTCCACGGGAGCTTTGATAAGGCGCCGGATTTCGCGTTGGATCGAAAAGAGCTGATCGCGGGCAATAAGTTCGCGGCGGTTTAATTCCGTAAAGGCATGGACCGCGCGCGTCACGGTGTCATCCCGCTCGCCATGGGAGGCTTTTTTATAGAATTCTTCGGCTTTGAGTTTTGCTTGTGCGAGAGTCTCGAGCCTCTCGGTCACTTGAAACGCATGCGCCTGCAAATTGGCCAGATATTCCAATTGATTTTTCATGGCAACTTTTTCATGCAGCAGCGCGCCGAAAGGTTCCAGTCCGGCCTTCGCAAAAGCCGCCCCCTTGGAAGGCGAACGCATCATGCGGTCAAAACGCAGACCGATCTGCGCGACGGGCCCCGGCATCGGAGGAAACGACAGCAAGCTAAATCCGACACCCAAACGGAAGAAAAGGTCCACATTCCTTCCGTACCAGGCCTTCACCACATTATTTTGCGATTCCACCATCAATTTCTGGCGAAATTCCGGCTGCAGGCGCCACACCGACAGCCGCATCATCTGGTCCACCGTCAAATGTTCGAGGTCCGCTTTCTTGGTGAACCCGGAACCTTTCAACTGCCTTTCGATAATCCTCCCGGCCTCCGTCGCAAGTTCCCCCATCTTTTCCATCTGCTCGTCGGTAAATCCTTCCATTTTTTGCGCAAAATCCTGATCAAAATTCTGCGCGGAAATTCCCATCTGCCGGATGAGAAGGTCGCGATAAATCGCGTTAAAACCCCGGAAGGCCGCTTTTGCGCCGCCGGCATCGGTCACCATAAGATCCGGGTGCCCCTTGTGCATGATTTCCTGCGCTTTTTGTGCTCGGTCCCATTCCGAAAGCCCGCCAAAACCCAGCTTTTCAACATCAATCACAACAAATTCATTTTCAACCGTCCGCTTAAACGATTCCCATTCCGCGCGCATTTCGGCAGACTTCGCATCCTGCTCCACGCTGACTTCTCTCACAGGCTTCACGCCTGCTCGGCCGTCCGCCGGCGCCGCTTCCGTCTTGCCTGAAATTGCGGCATCCATCATCCGCTGCGCGTCTTCGCGGGCCGGGACCTTGTCATTCGCAGTCCGGGCGCGCACCGTATGCGACGCACCGGCCCACACATGGCCCGAAAAATCCGCCATTTCATTGCGCGCATCAAAGATTACGGGGAAATTCACGCCCTTCTGCGCAATAAAGGCATCGACTTTGCGGAAATCCCGGGATGCGGGATCCTGTGAAGGTTGGTGAATAAACATGACTTGAAGACCCTTGGCGGCAAACTCGTTTTGTCTGGCGTTCAAAGCCGCCACGGTTGCGCTGTTGGCCGGATCCAATAAATTGCCGATCGCCGTAATGCCGGGCCGGTTTTTATGACTTTCGCGGTAGTCCGCGGTCCGGATTGTTCCGGCCGCATCTTTTCCGATCACGATATCAAACGTAAATTTGGCTTCCGCATTCCGGTGGCCGTTCGTCATGCCGAGCGTCCGGCCCGTTGCCGGTACAAACGGCGCCGTCAATGTCCGGGTCGGTTCCTTGGCGGCTTCAACCGCGGGAAGCCCTTCGAGTTCCAGCCCATGGGTTGTGATGTCCTGCAGCATGGCAAACATACGTTGCTGCGCCAGGGCTTCAAGTCTCTTGATTTCTTCTTGCCCCTTTACAGATTCAGCGGCCGCGCCCCACGGACCCGAGAGCGCGCCTTTGGCAATCATCGCCTGAAAATGCTTCATTTGCAGCGACGGGTCGTGTGCGAATTCATGCGCAAGTTTATTCACGGTGTTGCGCAAGGCCTGGGTCCTTACGTCACGCTCCTCGGCATCGGTTCTTGTGACGGCCGGATCCGGGGTCAAGGCGGTGTATTCGAGCCGGAAAAAATGATAGGCAAAGCGCGCAAACGGCGATGACGGAGAGGTCATCCATTCCGTCTGCAAAATTTCATCCGGATCGATGCTCAGGGCCAGTGTGGCGCGGTGCTGGGCATACTGCGCGTATTCGCTTAAGATCAGATGCGGCGCGTCATGGTCGAGAAATTGCTGGATCACAGCGCTAAAACCAACGGCACGAGGCGATTTAACCGGTGCTGTCTTAACGGCCGGCGCTTCAACTCTCGGTGCGGGCGGAATTTCTTTTTTGGGTTCTTCTTTCTTCGGAGTTTCGGCTTTAACGGCATCGTCAAGTTTCAGCGTGACTCCGGCCTCCGACAGACGCTTCATCAACATTTCTCGCGCGATTTGGATCAGCTGCTCGGGTTTGAGCGCCATCAGGTCCCGGATGGCCGGTTCAACAGCCGAAAAAGACTTGTCTTCGATACTTGCGCTGAAACGGTCATTAGCGTTGTGGTCCGCCGCAATCCATTTCTTTTCATGGGCGGCCTTCAATAGGTCAGCAATTGCGGCACGCGAACCGTAGTATGTCTTATCATAGTTTTCGATGTTGGAAGCATGCCGCAGCGTCCAGTAAAGATCATGATGCGGATGATCGCCGAGCGCAAAAGAGGCAAGATAGGCGAGCTCCTCGTTTCGCCGGTCCGTTTCCGTGTCCCTTTCCTGAACCGCCCCTTTGATTTCGAGCCAATCATGCATGGCTTCATGGCGGCTGATCGTGTCCATGCCCGCCTGCACGACTTTGGCCCGCGCGGCGACAAAATGCGGCAAATGCACCGCCAGCTCCTTTTTGGCCGCATCATCTAGTTTGTCCGCAACATACGTGTTAATCAAAAGATCCATCGCATCGGACTTGCGCGCGTCCCAAACCGCGTCCCTGAGGATCTTATCTTTAGCAAAATACTCTACCGCCTGCGCTTCCTCAGCCGTCAAGATACGGCCCAAACCGTCTTTCATGACCGCCGCGAGAAGTTTGCTAACGTTTTCCTGACGGACGGCCCGGTCGAGACCATCTCGATAGATATCCAGCACGAAACGGGCGAAATTATCTTCATACCGGTCGCGCATCACGACGGGCGCCTGACCGCCTCTCGGGTTCACCCCGTACATGTGGTTTTCATGCACAAATCCGTCAAGGGCCTGCCAAAGCTGATGCACGGCAATCCTGTCATTTGCGATATTGATTTCATTTTGCTTTTCAATCCGGTGAAGGTAGGGCGTCGTCGATCCGCCGGGATAATTTTCGCTGACAGCGTACTCGCTATGGGCGTAGATGCCGTTCGGAATCAGGACCTCGCGGTTCAAATCACCGAGGAGCCGGGACATGTCGACATGCTTCGCGCCCGGAGTTTTCATCCCCTCAAGAACCGCACGGAATTTCTCACTCCATTCCTTGCGTTTGTTGTCATCGCCGAATTTGGTCTCGATCAGCGTCTTGGTGAATTGTTCCTGCAGCGCACCGGCGAGCCGGTCAACCTGGGC
>MHFC01000080.1:9879-11964 GCA_001804025.1 Omnitrophica bacterium GWA2_52_8
GAAGCCTTTCGTCAATGTCTGGTTCACCAGATGGGTGTAATCCGTCAGGTCATTGGCGGCGCCCGCGGCATTTGCGATCAGCCCCACCGCTGACGGCAAATCAACCGGCTTGATTTCTTTAACTCCCGGCGCCGGTTTTTCTCCGGCCGGTTTTTCCTGAATCTTCTTGACCGCTTCGTAAGCCGCTTGGACTTCCGCAATCAACCCGTTGCCGTAATCTGCAATTTTTTGCCGCGGCTCCGCGGTCGAATCCCAGAGCGCCTTTGCTGTCTCCGCGACCGTTTCATCCGCTGCGTCCCGCACAGCACGTCCGATAGCATCCCATACCCCGGTTGCGGATGGGGGCGGCACACTCTGAGTCACTTGTATTGCAGCCTGGATCGCCGCGGTCTCAATCTCCTTCGAATTGCTTTGTCCGTTGATGGTCCCAAGATAGGCTGTCCTGATTCCTTTAATCGTCTCGGAAGCTTCCCCTTTGTCCGTAATTTTAAAATTAGCGAGCTGGGCGTCAAACCGTCCGGCAGCATAGGCTTTCACGGCCTCAGCACCGACCGGCCGCTGCGTAAGCGCACCGAAATACACGACCTGCTCGGCCCCTGTTGGCGTATTGACGATAAAATTCGTCGCAACGACCTGGTCCTGATTCTCCCCCGCATAGATCCAGACATAACCCCGCTCGGCTTCAAAACGCTTGCTGACTATGTTCGCTGTTTCGCGCAATTTCTGGTCGATCTCTTTGTAAAGCTTTTCCATCTCACGGTGGTCCATGGTAATGTCACGCGTTGCGGCCTGTTCTTCAAGCCGTTTCAGTTTCGGCCCGACTTCATCGCGCAGCGCGCGGCCTTCGTCCCCGTGGGCGATCAAACTGTCATAATGATGCTTCATCTCGGCATTCCGCAGCAGCATGTTGAAGCGCAGCATTTCGTCGCCTTTTTGCGGCCCCGCAGCTTCGCTAAACCGGCCCTGCTCAATGGCGAGCAGCTGCGCTTTGGCCGCGGAAACATCGACGCCTTTTTTCTCATATTGTTCGAGAGTCGCCTGTCCCTGAACCACGGTATTCACGTCCTGAACGCTCAAGCCGCTCAATCCCATTTCGACGGTGTCCGTTTGCCAGCCGATGGCGTTTAAAATCTGGCTTTCGGCTTGAAAAATGGCATCGCTCGGAGAAAAACCGGTTTGCGTCTCCGCCCAATGCACGAGGGAATGGCCCCAATACATCGAACCGCCGTAAGGCATGATATGCGCCAGAGATTCCGCACCTTCGGGTTTTTCTACCGCGGCCGCCATTTCGTGAAAAAACTGGAATTTGAATTGATCGCCGAAGAAATGTTTTCCGGCCGTTTCGACACCGGAATCCGCCGTGCCCGACCATGCCAGCACGCCGGCGATCGCGGCGCCGACAAGAAACATTCCGCGGTATTGATTGTTATAGGATTTCCAAAAGAATTTATCGGTAAGAAGCGCTGCGTCCGCCAACCAATTGACTTTACGGGTTTCGATCCAGGTAAGCCGCTGAATCGTTTCGCGTGACCATTCGGATTCAGAAGGCAGCGAATACCCGGCCTGCTCAAGCACTGTCCGCATTCTCCGGATCATGCCGCTCAAGTATGCCCGCTCACCCTCAGAGTTGGTACGGATCAAAGACTGTAATCGCAGAAGGTCCCGGTAGGCGTCGACTAATTCGGTGCCGGCAGCCTGCTTGGCATCGCTCTCGGCGGCTCCGATAAAGGCCCCGATCTTACGGTCGATGTACCCGAGTACATTCGCATATTCAAGATGCCCCCGGCGTTCTCTGACAGCAGCATCGCTCAGATGGCCTTGAATCCCCCGCTCAATCCACTCCCGAGTTGAGGCGCCGAGGGTTTCGCGGTTGCGGGCAATCCAGAGGTCCTGCTGAATGTCACGGTGCGCGCTTAAATGTTTCGGCACACTTAAAAATGCGACGAGAAGCCCTGTATTTAAAATGCCGAAGATGCTCAAGCCCTGGATCATTGCGCCCAGCGCATGTCCCAGCGTGGAGCCAATGACCGGAATGTGCGGCATGCCGGTATGGGCCAATCCAATAACGGCTTCCGGGTTCGAAAC
>MHFC01000080.1:12012-13315 GCA_001804025.1 Omnitrophica bacterium GWA2_52_8
ACTGCAGTAAATTGTAGTGTAAAAATGTCGAGCTGAATAACGGCGTCAGAATCGAGCTTGCAATCGCACCCAGCACCGAAAGCATAATGCGGCTTCGCAGAAGATCCGTCAGCCAGCCGATCGTGTAATCGAGCAGAATCGACAATCCCCGGTACCCTCTGCCTGCCCAGGTCCCTTGGTACTTTGCCCTTTCGTGGGCCGTCTTGATTGCCTGCTTTAATTCGCGGATGCTGCGGACATCGAGATCCATGACCGGCTTGCGTGAAGCCGGCGGTGAAAAAGCCTCAGGCGCATTGACCGCAACGGTCTGCGCATAATCGGCCTTGGACATAAACGAGTGCTGACGGTGGAATAAAAGATACGACGCGCGCAAACGCGCCCCGCGCCATAACCAGGGTTCAAGGTCCTGCGCCGGAAGAATAACAGCCAACCGCATCGGCAGGATCCAGAAAAAATGATAAAAAAGTTTAATGAGGGAGAGAAAAATATTGGAACGGTCAAACCGGTATCCGCGGAAAGCGGCGATAGAATGCCCGATGATCCCGTGCGCGTAACGGTGCTGGTCTGCCGCTTGATGGAGTTCACGGCGCTTGGCCGTGATGCGGTCGGAAAGCATCTGCCACTGCGCGAGCGATGTTTCAGCGTCCGGCGCAAGACCGAGCTGTCCTTTGATGCCGGCCAGAAGGGCTTGGAATTCTTCGCGGCTAAGCCGGCCGACCTTGCGGATATTTTCGGCCACGGCCTGGGCGGCATTCCCGGCTGCCCATCGCGGCTCAGGACCTTCTTCAGATTGCGCTGCGGCATGCTCGATAAAATTGAGTCCGGAAGCGGTTTCCTTGATTTCAAAAGGCCGCGCCTCGTCGGCATTCTGACGGGCGATGTCCAAAACGGCATCATGGGCACTGACCGGCGGCCCGCGCTCTGAAACAGCTTCGGTCCCGGTGACGGCTGCCCCTGCAGTCTCCCCCTGAATGACCGGTGTTTCTGTCTCTGCGGCCGAACTGGCCGCCGGTGCCGGCTCACTTCTCTGCACGGTATAAGCAGCTCTTTTTAAGGTCATCGCTTGGCGCAAACGTGCGGCACCGCGCTGTAATGCGGCAGACTCGGACGGATATTTGCTTCGTAACGTATTAATATCATCATCAAATGTAGTCCCCTCAAAACCGTCACCGCCATGATAACTGTTCAAGTCATTCAATGAAGAAATCCGGCCGATGCGGGCTTCAATGGCGGTAATGGCCGCTTCCAATTCTGCATTTATCGCCGGCTTTGGTTGAGCTTTATCCGCAGGCGCAGAAACCGG
>MHFC01000080.1:13357-14029 GCA_001804025.1 Omnitrophica bacterium GWA2_52_8
AGCCGTTAATTTCGCCACTCCCGCAAGCTTGCTCTCATTAATACTTGCCGTGATCGTCTCTAAACGTCCGTTTGTTTGAAACATAGTGTCCGCTTCCCGCTGGACCCTGTCTCCGGCACCTGATCCTGGAAGGGCTTCATCAAGTCTTTTCATTTCAGTGTCCAAAAGCGTGTCCAGCGCTTTCAGCCCGGCCACTTTTTTGTCCGGATCCGGTTCTCTTTCTATCGCTTCCAAGCTCTCGCCTATTGTAGGAAGAACCTGCTGGCGGATATAAAGGTCGGCAAACTGGGCAACAATGGCGTCTACTTCTGCGATCTGACCGAGGGCCGACTTGAGCGCGGAAGCGCGTATTTCAGACCGCGCGCGCCCTGCCAGTTTTCCCGCTTCGGCAAGCATATTCAAAGTGATCCGACCGGGTTGACGCCTGGCATCCTCAAGCAGGCTTCGAAGTCTCGCTTCGGCCCGCCGGACCGGCGCCCCTGAAAAGCCATACGGGCCGGACATGGCGGCGTATTTTGTATTGCTTGCAAGCAACTCGGACAGATCCCTTTCAAGCTGATAAAGAGCAACCGCGCGCTCGGCAATTCTCCCGGCTTCGTCAATCACAGTTTGCCTGAGTGCCGCCGAGTCCGGCTTTTTTGCCTCGCCGGTTTTGACCTTGCTTCTTTCAAT
>MHFC01000081.1 GCA_001804025.1 Omnitrophica bacterium GWA2_52_8
CCACCCCGACCGCTAAAAATTTTAACCATCAACCCAAAAACATTTTTCAGTAGACCCTATGTAAAAGTAAGTCAAGAAAAAAGGGTTCCCTTTGGCGCTCTTTAAAATTTAAAAGCGCTTCCTGGCTTGCGGTCTCCTACCCGATCAAGTCCCGAAAACTTCATGATATCCTCTGTTTTAAAATCACTCTTCTCAAGGGCCTCTTCTTTATCAGCAGTCTTCCTACGCGTCTATCTGAGCTCTCTTCTGAAAGGACCTTTCTCTTTCAGAGGGCTACGATAAATTCCAGGGAAAAATCAGCAGAGGGTTAACCGACACATTGCAGCCTCAACCTTTTTTAAAGGCGGACTGATCATTCCCGTTGAACTCTCTCTGCTCCTTGCAAGTCCCTTTTGATTTTCAGAGAATACTCTGTAGTTTTCAGGGCCTTTCAAGGCTGCCTATTTTTGAAACACTTTACTCATCTTTTTGGGATCAAAAGCCTTCCCGCTCTTCATCACTCCCCAGGCAATCACAGCAATTTTTCTTGCCACGGCATGCCGAGCTTCATGCTCTGCAGCCTGTTTTTCTTTTAAAAGAAATTCGTGGTAATCTTTAAAACAATTCCTGGACTCACCACGGAGCACACTCAAAGCAGCTGTTTTAAACACACTCTTTAAGGTCCGGCAATACCGGGGCCCTTTCCATCCGTAACTCTTTCCTCCACTCAATTTCTCGTGCCTGACCAACCCGCAGTAACTCAGCCATTTTCCCTTATCGCTAAACCTCCGGCCGTCCACTACCCGTGCCGCAATCTGAACAGCTCCAATGACGCCAATCCCGAAGATCCCATCCAGGTTTCGAATCATCAAATGCTTTTTTTTCTGACGTTCCATCTCTCGCTCATAGCGTTGCTTCTCGGATTCATAGGCCTCGATACCCTGATCCACTCCTTCAAGCACAAAATTCTCGATTTTATGGCTCAACTTCTTTTCTGTCTTCTCCTTGCCCTGAGCACGAAACAACGACGAGCGTTGATTCTTGAGTCTCACTCCCGCTTTCACCACGTCTTCATACCCGCTCACTAATTTCCTTAAATTAATGTATTCTTCGGCGCTATGAAACACCGGTTTCAAAAGATTGCCTCTCAACAGCTGCACTAATTTGAGCGCATCCAGTTTATCCGTCTTTGCACCTTCACTTAAAAGATGATTCCGGTACGGATCACAAATTAAAATCTCGTCCGCGTAATCCTTCAGCTCGACATACAGCCACTGCGAGGTAGTTGTCTCCTCAAAGGTCAGTATTTTTCGGCCTCGTAAAACGGCTCAAATAAAGCTGTAACTCTTTGAGACTCGATGCTACATTAATCACCTTAGCCTGGATGTTTTCTTTGGTCATTCGTGCGATTGCCATATTACTTTGCGCCCAGTCTAGTCCAATGTAATGATCAAACATTTTGTGGTCTCCTTTTTATCTGGCAGGTGTTTTTTAATACCAGGATAATAGCCGAGTACTCACGTACTCAGTGCTCAATCAAGGTAAACCTTGGGGAGACCACTTTTTTCATTTTACCGACCGAAAAACAACGGCATCAAGATGGTAGGCACCCGATCTCCAAAACCCGCTTGCGTCTTGGAATTATTGAGATTATGATGATGGCCTATGATGCTTAAATGGCAAGGCTTTGTTTGTTTCTTGATTTTTCTCGGAATGACTTTCGCGGGATCCTTAAAAGCAGCGGCTGCTGTTTTGGAAGCGGGAGCCCCGGCAAAGATTGCTTCCGAGGACACTTCGGCGCGTAAGCTCCAGCGAGGTTTTTTAAATGCGGCGCTTTCTCCGATCGAAATCTCGTCGGCGCTCCAGGAACAAATAAAAAAAGACCGGTTTCCGCCCAGCTGGTTCTATGCTGTTGGTAAAGGGGCGTTTGCAATGACCGGCCGGGCCTTGATCGGCGTTTATGAAATCCTAACGTTTCCGATTGCGCAAAAACCGCTTGTGACGCCCGAATTTGCCTGGGAACTTTTACCTTCAGAATCCGAACCTCAATCCCAATAATCTGTAATCTGCTATCTTCATGCCGCTGTCGGACAAAGCGCTATTTCTTTTAAAATCGCATCGGCCGCACGTTTGCCGGCGCCTTGGTTTCCCAGCAATTTCTTGATTTCCGCAAACTGAGTTTTCATCGCTTCATAACGGGCCGGGTCATTCAGCAGCCGCATGGCCTCACCGGCGATAAGTGCCGGCTTCATGCCGCCTTGTATGAATTCAGGGACAACGCTTTTTTTTGCGAGAAGATTGACCAGGCCAAGATATGATACGCGGATCAGCCTGCGGCCGATCACGTAGGTTGTCCAGCTGGCTTTGTAGAGAAGAAAAAAAGGAGTGCTGAGAATCGCGGCTTCGAGGGTTGTGGTGCCGGATGCGATCAGCGCGAAATCAAACGCGGCAAGATGATCATGAAAGCGGGTCTCGGTCAAAACGGGATTTAATGTCGGATAACGGGCAAATATTTCCTGATAAACCTCACGGGCAACATTGGATGACCGTGTTACGAAAAACTTAAAGCAGCCGCCCTTTTTTAAAAGCTCCAGGGCGGTTTCCATCATTGCCGGAAGGATGCGGCAAACTTCGGATTCGCGTGATCCGGGCAAAAGCCCGATAGCTTTTGTCTCTGCGTCTATTTTCCATTCCCGGCGCATGCCTTCGCGCGGAACGGATACGCTGATTTCATCCAAAAGGGGATGGCCGACGAATTCGCAGGGAATGCCTGCGCTTTGATAAACGCCGACTTCGAAGGGCAAGATGACAAGCATTTTATGCACGGTGTTTTTAATGGTTTTGATCCGGCGGCCGCCCCACGCCCAGATTTGGGGAGAAATATAGTAAACGACCCGGTACCGTTTTTTTAGTTTTTTTGCGAAGCGGAGGTTGAATCCCGGGGAGTCAATAAGAATGACGGTGTCCGGCGCAAAGGCTTTGAGCCGCGCCAGGGCACGGTAAAAAACTTCGCGGTAGCGGAAATATTGGCGCAGGACATCGCCCAGGCCCAATGCTGAAAAGCGCGTCATGTCTTCAAGAAGCGTCACTCCTGCATTTTGCATCTTGGGTCCGCCGAGGCCAAAAAATTCGATTTCAGGGCTGGTTTGTTTCAGCGCTTCTACAAGGTGGGCTCCGTGAGTGTCGCCGGAGGGTTCGCAGGCAATGATGAAAATTTTCGGAGGCGGCATAAGCTTCAGGAAGCCGCTAAGCTCGGTTCTTTTTGATTCTTCTGGATTGTCTCAACGATTTCCAGGGCAAAGCGCAGGGCATCTCGTGCGGCAACGTCAGGTTTGCCGAGATTGGCTCCGGACTGGAGACGATTCAGAAAAAACTGAATTTCTTCCTTGAGCGGCTCGGACTGCTGGATGTCCACTTTTTCCTGGGTGATGCGGAACGCCTGCTTGCGGAAAATTTTCGCAGTTTGTTCGGCATAGTCGAGGGAAATGTAGGCGTCTTCCTGAAAAATCCTGATCTTCCGCTGCTTTTCCGGGGTTAATCGCGATGCCGTAAGGTCCGCCACCGCTCCATTTTTAAATTTGATCCGGACATTGGCGATATCTTCAAAAGGTGTCAGCACATTGATGCCGACCGCATCAAAGCTGACGATTTCCGATTTGACAAGTCCCATGACGATGTCGATGTCATGGATCATCATATCCAGCACGACGCCGCAATCATTCACCCGTCCCGTAAACGGTCCCAGGCGGTGGATTTCAAAAAAACGGATATTTTTTGCGATTTCTTCGATGCGTTTAAATCCGGGGTTGTGTCTTTCGATGTGTCCGACCTGGAGGCCCAAATTTTTAGAGACGGCGATTTCCAGAAGTTCGTCTGCATGATCCAGTCTAAGGGTTATCGGTTTTTCAATCAGGGTGTGAACACCCGCCGAGAGGAAAGATTTTGCGACTTCATAATGACTTGAGGTCGGGGTTGAAATGCTGACAGCATCAACATGTCCGATCATGTCCTTATAACGGTTGAAAAACCGGCATCCCAAAGCGTCCGCTTTTTCTTTCTTGCTTGAGTCCGTATCGCAAATTCCGACCAGTTCAGCCTGGGGCAGTTCCCGGTAGATGCGTGCATGCTCTTTACCGAGATGACCGATACCGACGACGCCGACCCGGATGGGTGATTTCATTGTAACTCCTTTAGTATCAAAAACTTATGAAGTAAAACCAGTGCTGAATGCTAGCAAATAACCTTGTGAGGTGTCAATGGATATGTTACAGTACGGCTCCTCCTTGGGAAGGAAATCCCATATTTATAGCTGGAACCCCTTTCTATTAAATGACATAGAGGTTTTATGCCGGAAAAAGTTCAAAAAGGCTCGAAAATCTATCGCCGTTTGCTGGCCTATATCAGACCTTACATGAGCCGGATTGTCCTGGCGGCTCTGTGTATGTTGGGCTATGCCGCGACGCTTGCGATGGCTTCGGCGCTGCCTTATTTGACAATCAGCGGTTTTTCGAACAAAAAAGAGGTGGTGTTCAGCAGCCAGCAGATTCCACACCTTCCGTTCACCTTCGATTTCCGTTTTCCCGTGTTTTGGATCCCTATCTTTATCTTCGGAGTGATTTTATTCCGCAGTTTTTTTGATTATATTTCCCGTTATGCCATGGCGAGCGTCGGGATCCGTGCCGTCAAAAAAATCAGGGAGGACCTTTATGCTCATCTAGTTTATTTGTCGAATGATTTTTATTCCCGCGGAAGAACGGGCGACTTTTTGAGCCGGATCACGAATGATGTCACCAGCATCCAAGGCGCCGTGACGGACGTGCTGACGGATCTGGTCAAGCAGCCGCTGACGATTTTGTGCCTGATCCCTTCTGTTTTTATCTGGGGCGGCCCCGGGGGTATTTTTGCGCTGATGGTGTTTCCCATCGTGGCCATTCCGATCGCCCTTCTGGGCAGAATGCTGCGAAAAATCACGCGCAAAATGCAAGAACGTTCTGCGGACATCACGGCCTTTATTGCGGAAACACTGATGGGGATTCATATCGTAAAAGCTTTTAACCGCGAAGAAAGTGTTATCCAAAAATTCAATCAAATCAATAAAAGCGTATTTGATTTCTTTAAAAGATCGATCAAAGTGACCATTATTCAAAGACCGCTGATTGATGTTATGGCCGCCGGAGGAGCCGCGCTGGCGATCTGGTTTACCATGGAGTCCTTTACGGCTGAAAGATTTTCGTCGTTTGTGATGTCTCTTTTTTTGCTGTATGAACCGCTTAAAAAATTGAGCAAGGTGAACAGCACGATCCAGCAATCAATCGCCGCCGGAGCGCGAATTTTTGAAATTCTCGATGAGGTCCCGTCCGTTCATGAGTCCGGTACGGCCTTTGAATTTCAGGAAAAAGTTAACTCCGTTGTGTTTGAAAAAGTGGGGTTTGCCTACGAACGCGCGATCACGGTCCTTGACGACATCAGCCTGGATGTGAACGCAGGCGAAGTGGTCGCGATTGTGGGCTCAAGCGGCGCCGGGAAAACAACGCTTGTAAATTTATTGCTGCGTTTTTATGATCCGACCGCAGGGGGCGTAAAAATCAATGGGTATGACATCCGGGCGATGACCCTGAAATCGCTCCGGGGCCTCATCGGAATCGTTTCACAAGAGACGGTGTTGTTTAACGGGACGGTCCGTGAAAATATTGCTTACGGGGACCCGGCTGCCGATCTTGAGCGGGTGATTGCGGCGGCCGAAGCCGCCCATGCGCAGCATTTTATCCGTGACTTGCCCAGAGGTTATGATTCGCCGCTGGGGGAACGAGGCCTGAAGTTGTCAGGCGGACAGAGGCAGAGGATTGCCATCGCGCGGGCCCTTTTAAAAGATCCCCCGATTTTGGTTTTAGACGAGGCAACGTCTCATTTGGACACCGAAAGCGAGCGTGAAGTTCAGAAGGCGCTTGAGAATTTGATGAAAGGCCGGACGGTTTTTGTGATTGCGCACCGTTTATCAACGGTCCAACGCGCGGACCGGATTATTGTTTTGGATCACGGGAAAATTATTCAGCAGGGGACCAACGAATCGCTTCTTCAGCAGGGCGGCACTTACAAGAAATTATACGATCTGCAGTTCAATATTTGACGTTACAGCTGGATTTTAAACTTCGTGACCTCATCGCTTCCCCTGGCCGGTTGTTCGACGGACATATTTTCGGTGTCTCCATAACCCAGCGTCGCAACTTTAAGCACGCCTTTCGCGGCGTGCTCCACGGCTTTGGAACCGCCGACGCGGGCACCTTCAAGAGTGCCAAGAATCGGCGGATTTTCGGCGGTCGCACTTGCAGTTTCTGATATCAGATCACTGGTGCTGTCAACGGTGGCTTCCTTGACGCCGCCGGCAACTCCCTGAACCGGGCGCCAGCTCCCATCCTTCTTCATCTCTTTTTCCATACGCTCGAGTTCGCGCGCCTCCTGGTCGTAATGTTCCTGGCGGGCCATCCCGACTTGACATACCGATAGAAGTACAACGATCAGAATTGAGTCCCGTCCGAACGTGCCCACGCGATCCTCCCTTTGATTGAGCGCAGCAAAAATGTCATGTAAACAGGCGTGTTAGTATAACTTAAAGACTTGGGGGAGTATATGAAAATGTCGGAATCGGAAGGGCCGGTTAGTGAAAGGTTTCGTGGAACAGGCAAGACACAGCTTAATAGTTTTCCAGACGGCAATTGCAATTTTAAAGTCACTGCGCTATACTAACGCCTCTTTTTTTCATACTTAAATTCCTTTAACTGCGTAAGTTATGGAAAATCCATGAAAATTCTAAAGGTCGGACTATTGGGCTTCGGACAAATCGGGAGCGCGCTCTATACCATGCTCCAGAGCAAGAATTCCTATTTTAAAAATGAGCTGGGAGTCCGGTTTGAGATTACCCGGATTGCCGTTCTGAACCCCAAGAAAAAACGTACGGTTAAAATACCGAAACATCTGCTTGCAAAAAATGCGGTGGAAATCATCGACGATCCGGCCATTGACGTTATTGTGGAGCTTGTCGGCGGGACCCGGGACGCACGGAGTTTTGTTTTAAAGGCGCTCCGGTCGGGGAAACATGTTGTGACCGCCAACAAGGCCTTATTGGCCGAGCACGGCGATGAGATTTTTCACGCGGCCCAGCGGTTAAACCGCTGGATTTGCTTCGAATCCAGCGTGGGCGGCGGTATCCCCGTCATGAAATCCCTGCGCGAAGGGCTCGTGGCCAACCGCATCGATTCAATTTACGCGATTATCAACGGGACAAGCAATTATATCCTGAGCGAAATGACCGAAAAAGGGACGGATTTCCGCGAAGCGCTTGCAGAGGCGCAAAAGGAGGGTTATGCCGAAGCCGATCCGACGCTTGACATCGAAGGGGTTGACGCGGCCCACAAACTTGCGATTCTTGTCCGGTTTGCTTTCGGCGGAAAAGTCAAATTTAAGGATATTTATTGCGAAGGGATTTCCCGGATCCGCAAAGAGGACATTGATTTTGCCGAAGAGTTCGGGTACCGCGTGAAATTGCTCGCCATCGCAAAGGCCTCTCAGGATGGGATTGAGGCACGCGTACAGCCGACTTTGCTGCCGGAGGCGCATATTCTTGCGAATGTGACGGGGGCTTACAATGCCGTGTTTTTGAGGGGCGACGAAGTCGGAAACGTCTTGCTATATGGCCGCGGCGCCGGGCCGAAACCGACCGCCAGCGCGGTCCTTGCAGACCTGATGGATATCGCGCAGCGGGAAAGCGTCCGTTCCGAGAATAGCGGGATGCTCATGCGCGGGATCCGTAAATCGCTCCGCATCAAGAGTATTTCTTCCATTCTGTCGCGGTATTATTTGCGCTTTCATGTTGTGGACAAACCGGGCGTGCTGGCGCATATATCGCGGGTTCTCGGAAAACACCGCATCAGTATTTCGGATGTCATTCAAAGGGAACGGAACCTCCGCAGTGTGGTCCCGTTGATTTTGCTGACGCATGATGCGCACGAAAAAGACGTGCGCAACGCCATTCGTGAGATCGACAGACAGGCCATCGTGCGCGGGAAATCACAGGTGATCCGCATTGAAGAAGGGGCGAAGACCTCATAAGCGTTATCCCCGCACCCGCTTGATAAAGAGCGTCATCAAAATCAGACAGGAGCCGGAAATTTAGCATGAAGGCCCGGAAATTTGCGGTAAAAAAAATCGGCGTTATTGAACGGTATCAGGAATTTCTTCCGGTGACGGAAACGACGCCGATCATCTCCCTCAATGAGGGGAATACGCCGCTGATTTTGGCCGAGGCTTTGCCGCGGG
>MHFC01000082.1:0-11330 GCA_001804025.1 Omnitrophica bacterium GWA2_52_8
ATATGTTGAGATGCAAGAAAAGGAAGACACGGGACAAACGGAGTTTGAATGGTGATTATATGTTGAGATGCAAGAAAAGGAAGACACGGGACAAACGGAGTTTGAATGGTGATTTTAGTACCCCGCCTGTAAAGGCGGGGGGATCTATGAAGTTCCTGTCGAGAAGGGACCCCCTCTGTTCTTTACAGCCCGTAAGCCGTTTGGTGTCTTTTTGTAAATTTTTGTGCTAAATTACCCATCATGCCGCATACCGATTTTGTACATCTCAACTGTCACACCCAATTCAGCCTCCTGGACAGCGCCTGCCGGGTCTCCGACCTTTTAAAGCGGGCGGTCGAACTTAAATTTCCTGCGCTTGCGATGACCGACAACGGCAACCTTTTTGGCGCGATTGAATTTTATACGCAAGCCATGAAGTACGGGATCAAACCGATCATCGGGATGGATGCCTACATTGCGCCGGGATCGCGCCTTGAAAAACAAGCCCACGGGATTAAAGAAGCTTCGTTCCGCTTGACCCTGCTCGCACGTAATGAAGAGGGCTACCGGAACCTCATCAAACTCGCGAGTATCGGATATATCGAAGGGTTTTACTACCGTCCGCGCATTGATAAGGAAGTGCTAGCGCAGTTATCGGGAGGATTGATTGCAATGACCGGCGGCCTGCGCGGCGAAGTCCCGTATTATATCCGCAATGATCAGAACGATGAAGTGCGCCGGGTGCTTGGGGAATACTTCGATATTTTTGGAAAGGAAAATTTATACCTCGAGATGATGGACCATGGGCTCGAACCGCAGCGCAAAATCAATCAAGCCTGCCTTGAACTTTCAAAAGAGCTCGGTCTTAAAATTGTCGCGACGAACGATGTCCATTACATTTACCGCGAAAATGCGGCGGCCCATGACGCGCTGATTTGTATCGGGACCGGGTCGATGCTTGATCAGCCCAACCGTATGCGTTATCAGGGCAGCGAATATTACCTCAAGTCTTCGCAGGAGATGAAGGATTTATTCCAAGATCACCCGGAAGCCATCCGCGCGACCGTTGAAATCGCCGAGCGCTGCAATCTCGAACTCGATTTTAAAAAAACACACTTACCGAAATTTGAACCGCCCGCGGGCAAATCCTTGAAAAAATATATGGATGAGCTTTGCGAGGAAGGGTTAAAGAAACGCTTAGGCGGAAAAATAAGCGCGGAATACCGCGAACGCCTGGAATTCGAAAGCGACCTGATACAGAAAATGGGGTATACGAGCTATTTTCTCATTGTGTGGGATTTTATCCGCTATGCGCGCGAGCATCAAATTTCCGTGGGGCCGGGCCGCGGTTCCGCGGCCGGCAGTCTGGTGGCTTATGCGCTTGGGATTACGAACATCGATCCGATTTTACACGGGTTGATCTTCGAACGGTTTTTGAACCCCGACCGGGTGAGCATGCCTGATATCGACATCGATTTTTGCTACGAACGCCGCGACGAAGTGATTCATTATGTGCGCCGCAAATACGGTGACGAAAATGTCGCCCAGATCATTACCTTCGGAACGATGGCCGCAAAGGCCGTTGTGCGCGACGTCGGGCGCGTTATGGGCATGACCTATCAGGACGTGGACCGGCTCGCGAAATTGATTCCGATGGAGCTCAATATGACGATCGAGACGGCGCTTGAGCGCGAACCGCAGCTCAAAACCCTGATGGGCTCCGATCTCAAAATTGCGCAGCTGATTGAAACTTCAAGGCAGCTTGAAGGCCTGTCGCGGCACGCCTCGACCCACGCGGCGGGTGTCGTCATTTCCGACAAACCGCTGACCGAATATGTGCCGCTTTTCAAAACCGACGAGCAGATTTCAACGCAGTTTACGATGAAGGACCTTGAAAAAATCGGACTTCTCAAAATGGATTTCCTGGGTCTGAAGACGCTGACGATGATTGACAAGACGATCAAGCTGGTCAAAAAGACGCGCGGGGAAGCCATTGATATCGACGGCGTTTCTCTCGACGACCCCAAAACTTATGAACTCCTGGCCCAGGCAAAATCGATCGGTATTTTCCAGCTTGAAAGTTCGGGGATGCGCGACCTGTTGAAAAAAATGAAGCCGAGCAAATTTGACCATCTCGTCGCACTACTGGCACTCTACCGGCCCGGGCCGCTTGGGAGCGGCATGGTGGATGATTTTATCAAGCGTATGCACAATCCGGCACTCATTAAATATGACCACCCGGCGCTGGAGCCGCTCCTCAAGGAAACTTACGGGGTCATCTTATATCAGGAACAGGTTATGAAGATTGTCAGCACCCTGGCCGGTTTTACGCTCGCTCAAGCAGATTCGCTTAGGCGCGCGATCGGCAAGAAAATTCCTGAAATCATGGACAAGGAAAAGAAAAGATTCATCGACGGCGCGGCGAAAAATAAGATCCAGCCGGCGGTTGCGGAAAAAATCTGGCATTTGATCGACTATTTCTCGGGTTACGGCTTCAATAAGTCCCACTCGACGGCTTACGCGTTTATTTCGGTGCAGACGGCTTATCTCAAGGCGCATTATCCGCAGGAATTTATGACGGCCCTGCTGACGTCGGAAATGGGCAATACGGACAAAGTGGTCCGCTACATTGAAGAATGCAAAAAAATGCACATTAAAGTCCTGCCGCCTTCCGTGAACGAAAGTTTTTCCGAATTTACCTGTTCGGCGGAAAATATCCGTTTCGGCTTAAACGCGATTAAAAACGTCGGTTCAACGGCGATCGACTCAATTTTGAAAACGCGTTCGGAAGAGGGGCCGTTCAAATCTTTTTTTGATTTCACCGAACGTGTGGACCTGCGGCTTTGCAACCGCAAAGTTCTTGAAAGTCTGATCAAGTGCGGTGCTTTTGATGTTTTTGAATTGCGCCGGGCCCAGTTGATCGCCATGCTTGACCGCGCCTTGGAAATGGGATCAAAGGTCCAGGAAGACAGGGGCCGCGGCCAAATGTCATTTTTTGGGGGGGCGTTGGCCAAGGATGACGTTCTTACCGGATCGCTTTCATCCGCGCCCGATATTCCCGAATGGTCGGAAGCCCAAATGCTTGGTTATGAACGCGAGTTGATCGGGTTTTATGTCACCTCCCATCCCTTGTCGAAATATGAAAAAATCCTCAAAAACTATGCAACGGCATCGACGGACACGCTTGGTGAATTTCGCGACCAGGCAGAAGTGACGATGGGCGGGATCATTCATGCGCTGCGTGAAATTCTCACAAAAAAAGGCGACAAGATGGGTTTTTTGACACTGCAAGATCTAACAGGCACCTGCGACATTGTCGTATTTCCCGAGATTTACAAACAATCCGCAGTGCTGATGAAAACCGATACGATGATTTTTGTGCGGGGTAAGGTCAACACGCGGGATGATGCGGCCAAGGTCATTGCCGAAGAGATTGTGCCCATTGATGAAGTTCAGTCCCGGTTTACGCGGGCCATTTCCATTGATTTGCAAACAGCGGGGCTTGAAATCGATACCCTGAAACAGATTCAGCAAATTCTGGTGAATCACCGCGGTAAAACCCCGGTCTACATTAACTTCCGCGACCACCAGGGAAAGGCGGCGGTGATTAATTCCGGGGACCGTTTTCGCGTGGTGGCTTCCGACACGCTGATGCTCGAACTCGAAAAAATTGCTGGCGAAAATTCGGTTAAAATCACCTGATTTTAGTCCGGTTTTCTTATCGATTAGGTGAATCGATAAGAAAACCGCTTTGGATGAAGTTCAGTCCCGGTTTACGCGGGCCATTTCCATTGATTTGCAAACAGCGGGGCTTGAAATCGATACCCTGAAACAGATTCAGCAAATTCTGGTGAATCACCGCGGTAAAACCCCGGTCTACATTAACTTCCGCGACCACCAGGGAAAGGCGGCGGTGATTAATTCCGGGGACCGTTTTCGCGTGGTGGCTTCCGACACGCTGATGCTCGAACTCGAAAAAATTGCTGGCGAAAATTCGGTTAAAATCACCTGATTTTAGTCCGGTTTTCTTATCGATTAGGTGAATCGATAAGAAAACCGCTTTGGACGCATGGGGTTGCATCCAAAGTTTTGCGCCCGCGTTTTAACAGGGCGCAAAAGACAACCCCTGGGGTACAAATGAAAAAGCCCATTTGCACCACAGCCTCCGCGAGGGCATTTCTCATTGGTGATGAGAAATGTGGGTTAGCCCCTTTTCTTAAAGAATCCCGTAGAAAAAATCCTTTCAAAGCCGTCTTCATGAGCTTTAAAAAACAAGCTATCTGTTTCTATAGTATAGAGTTAGAAGATATTTTAATGCCGGTATCTTTCAATAAGCACTAACTCAGTATCAGATCAAGACTTATAGCCGAGAATGATATTGACAAGATTTCTGTGTTCTGTTAGTGTTTTGTCCTATCTATAAGTCTTACAAATGGTTGGATAGTGTGTCTCTGTTAAAAACAACCGGTAAGCATGAAGAGGAGTTGGGAGGTGAAGAGCGTGACTAAAAAAGATATCGTGATCAGAGTGTCCAATGAGACCAATCTCACGCAGATTGATGTTAAAAAAATTGTTCAAAAGACTCTGGATGTCATTCTTGAGAGTTTGGAACGCGGGGATACGGTTGAGTTGAGAAATTTCGGTGTTTTCAAAGTCAAGACGCGCCGTGGCCGGCTTGGCCGCAATCCGCGGACGGGAGCCGAGGTTGCGGTTCCTGAAAAAAAAGTCGTCGTCTTTAAACCGGGTCTTGTTTTAAAACACAAGGTCAAGTAGTCATCGACATTTGGACTTTGCGGTTTTTTCTGGAAAACGGCCGCAGGGTCAGCAGGAGCAATAGGGAGGTTTGGAATGCCGGACAAGGGAAAAGTAAAGTGGTTTTCAAATGTCAAGGGTTATGGGTTCTTAGTTAAGGAAGGAAGCGATAAAGATATTTTCGTGCACTACTCTGTGATCCAGGGAGAAGGATATAAAAAACTTCTGGAGGGAGAGGAAGTGATGTTTGACGTGGTTGATGGGGAGCGCGGCCCCCAAGCCACGAATGTGGTCCGTTTGGGAAAGCAGACAGAAAAAAAGCCCGAAGGCGGCGCAGCGTCCTAACGATTCCGGTAGTTTTGAAATTGTTTTTACTTGCCAGAGGGCGGTCACATGCTCATAAGAGCATCTTAACCGCCCTTCTTTTTTCACCGTGAACCAACAACGCAGGCGCTTACGGCGCTTTCATACCGAGTCCATGATCTCAGCGACAGGGCAAACCGTGTTTCTTAATGCCGAGGAGACCCATCATTTAAAACAAGTCTTGCGTCTTTCCTCGGGAGACCGGTGTTTTGTTTTTGACCCCTCGGGGCGCGAGGCCGTGGCCGAGATCCTGAAGGGGTCCGGATCGGGCCTTGCGGAACTACGCATTCATGAAATGCGGCTCGGGGCGTCGGAACCCGGCGAGAAGGACCTGCTGGAGCGGTTTTTCTTTTATGTGGCCCTGCCGAAAAAAAGAAAATTTGATACGATCGTCGAAAAGGCGCAGGAGCTTCGCGCCGCGCATCTTCAACCGCTTGTGACACACCGTACGGAGAACCGCATCGAAGGCGGTCAATCAAGGAAAGTGGCCGGGCGCTGGGAAAAGATCGCGTCAGAAGCGTCCAAACAATCCGGGGCTTTGCGCTTTACGAGAATTGAATTGCCCGCGAAACTTGAAGCCGCATTGAAAAAAATTCCCATGAAAGACAAAATCATTATTTTTCACCCCGACACAAGTGCTATGATCTTCCGCGACTGGCTGAAGGAAACAACCGCTTGCTTAAACATGGGGAATGGCGGGGCGAGCCCGGGATTTTCAGGAAACTATCATTTGTTTTTCGGCCCTGAAGGTGGATTCTCTCCCGAGGAAATCCAGGCCTTCAAAGGACGGGGCGGCATTAAAATTTCTTTGGGGACCACGGTGCTTAAAACGGACACGGCTTTTCTCAGCGTGCTTGCTGCGTTGAGATTTCAATTCGATGGCGACTTTGGAAACTAATCCGCTTCATCAAAGAGCACGGTTTATTACGCTTGGCTGCCGCGTGAATCAATATGAAACGCAGGGGATGCGCGAAGCCCTGGCGGGGGCGGGATACGCGTCCGTGGGCCGGCCGGAAGATTCTGATGCCGATAATGCCGTAGAAGTTGTGGTCATCAACACCTGCACCGTCACGGCCGATGCGGATAAGGAAAGCCGTTACTGGGTCCGGCGTGCGAAGCGGGAGCATCCTGGGGCGCGGATCGTTGTCACCGGCTGCGGGGTTCAGCGTGACCGGCATGTTTATGAATCGATGCCGGAAGTGGATTTGATCCTCCATCATCACGAAAAAGCGCGTATCGGGGAGCATCTTTCCGCGGGCTGCGCGCGGCCCGAGCGGCAGCTCACAGTGGGGCGGCAGGAGTATGTGCCGCTTGAAATTTCAGCGTCAGAAGGCAGAACGCGGGCCTTTGTTAAAATTCAGGACGGCTGTAATCATGCCTGCAGTTTTTGTAAAGTTGTGCTGGTGCGCGGCCGGTCGCGCAGTCGGACATTGCAAAGTATTTTGGATGAAGTCAAACGGCTCCGGGATGCGGGGTACTGCGATGTATCTTTTGCCGGTATTCAGCTGGGTGCGTATGGACTCGATTTCACCGGCCCACCGGTTGTGCGGTTGACCGATGTGTTGGAGGCCTGTTCCCGGATCGACGGGATCGAACGTATCCGTCTCAGTTCCATCGAACCTCTGGACGTGGATGATGCATTAATTGCCGCGCTGCGAGACATTTCAAAATGTGCGCATCATCTGCATATTCCTTTGCAAAGCGGCGACGATGCGGTGCTGGCGAGGATGAACCGCCGGTACACGAGCGGGTATTATGCGGAGCTTGCGGCGAAATTGCGCGGGGCGATGCCGGATTTTACGCTGACCGCAGATGTGATGGTTGGATTTCCCGGCGAGAGCGATACGGCGTTTCAAAACACTCTGGACCTGCTTGAAACGCTTGTGCCGTTGAAATGCCATGTTTTTCCTTACAGCCGAAGGGAAGGAACACGCGCTGCGTCTTACGAAGATGAAGTTGCGGAAAGCGTTTGCGCCGTACGTTTGAAGCAATTATTAAAAAAAAGCGATGCCTGGGGAATCCGGGCCATGCGGTCTTACATCGGGCAGATGGTTTCATTGCTCGCAGAACGGTCTGAGAATCATAATGCGGGCGAGGAATACGGCTGTTACGGATTGATGTCCAATTTTATTAAAGTCCGGTTTGACGGCAGCCCGGTGAGGGCCGGGGAAACCATATCTGTCCGGCTTACCGGGGTCAGCGGGCGCGAAATGGTGGGCGAGAAGGTGTTAAATTTTTCCGGTGCTCCCGTCTGATTCAGAAATCCGCCGGGCCAGTTTAATCGAAAGACAGATCGGAGGCAGGAATGCCAAGCATGTCATGGGGTTCTCTTCTGGAATCTCACTTGTGGTTCGATTGGCTTGCGATTATTTTTGTCGTGACAGGACTCGGCCTCGGTTTGAAACGGGGCCTCATGCGCGAATTGGTGCTGATTGCCGAATTTTGTGCGATTATTTATGTCACGATGGAGTATTCCGGATTTCTTGCGGAGAAATTTCACGGAAATTTTCCGGAACCGCTTCTGGCTTACGACAAATTTCTGATTTTTATTGCGTTGGCGATTGCCGCATGGTTTGCGGTCTCATTCCTGGACCGGATGATGAAAACGTGGATCAAAACCGAAATGATTGCGCCCATCAAGACCGCCGGCGGCGCGATTTTCGGCTGCCTGCACTATCTTCTTGTTGTCAGCATGCTCGCGCAGGCTTTGCTCTTGTTTCCGTCCGAGGAAGTCCAAGCCGCGTTTAAACCCGGCGCCTCGCGGTTTGGCGGGCTTATTGCCGCCCTGGCCCCCGCGGTACACGATCATATGGACCGGTTTGTCCGGGCGCTCGGCGAGCAAATGACTCAACTGTCATGAAATATGATGAAGGATTTCTCGATCAGGTACGGCAGGCCAATGACATTGTGGATGTCATTTCAGGCTATATTCCGCTGAAGCGTGCCGGCCGTAACTTCAAAGCGCCTTCCCCGTTTAAGCAGGAAAAAACGCCCTCTTTTTTTGTCAGTCCCGAAAAACAGATCTTTCACTGCTTCTCTTCCCACATTGGCGGCGATGTTTTTGCTTTTTTGATGCACTATGAACATTTGACCTTTCCGGAGGCGGTGCGCCGGCTTGCAGAGCGCGCGCATATTCCTGTTCCGGAAACGAAATATGTTTCCGGGAGTGAGCGTTCGGAGAAAGAAAAAATTTATGAGATGTACGAAAAGGCGGCACAATTTTACCGGAAATGTTTTTTGAACCCGCACGCGGGGGCCGCCGCCCGCGATTATTTATTTCAAAAGCGGCAGTTTACGCCGGAAGCCGCGGAAATGTTTCAAGTCGGCTGCGCTCCGAGCAATTGGCAGGGGCTTTATGATTTCCTGCGTTCCAAGGGATTTTCGGATGAGTTGATGATCAAGGCTCGTCTCGTGAGTCAATCCGAAAAGGGACGTATCTTTGATCTTTTCCGCAACCGTCTGCTTTTTCCAATTCACAGCATTCAGGGCAAGGTCGTTGCGTTTGGTGGCAGGGTGTTATCGGATTCGGACGGACCGAAATACCTGAATTCGCCGGAGAACCCTATTTTTTACAAACGCCGCGAACTTTTCGGATTGCATCTGGCAAAACGGCACGTTGACCGCGAATATCCCAGGATTATTGTCGTGGAAGGTTATCTGGATTTCCTGCGGCTGTTTGGGGCGGGGTTTAAGGCGACGGTCGCGACGCTTGGCACCGCGCTGTCTTCCGAACATGTCCGTGTCCTGAAGCGGTTTGCCGAAGAGGCTGTGGTGGTTTATGACGGCGACAAGGCGGGAATTTCCGCGGCCCTGAGGGGAATGGAAGTCTTTCTTGAAGAAGGTATGGGTGTCAAACTCATCTTGCTGCCGCAGGGAATGGACCCGGATGATTTCGTCCGCACACAGGGCGCGGAAGCTTTTCAAAAACTCTTAGATCGCTCACAGGATTTTTTTGATTTTAAACTCCAAATATTAATGGAGCGCTACAATGCGCGGGACACGATGGGGTTGATGCGCATCATAAATGATTTGCTTGAAACCCTGGTAAAAGTCGAAAATCCGATTTTGGTTGACCGGTATCTCAAAAGTTTATCGGGGGCATTGGCTGTTGATGAAAATTCGCTGCGAAGTGAGCTTTTAAAATCCAAGAAACGGTCGGAAAATAAGAACACCAAAAGTGAAGAACCTGCCGGGGTTCCGGAACCCCAGGCCGCGCAGCATGCCAAGGACGAAATCATGGCTTTGGGCCTCATGATTGATCAGGCTGCAATCCGCAATCGTGCGCTCGCGGATTTTTCCGAAGATGATTTTGAAATTCCGGAACTGAAGCAATTCTTCCGCGAACTTGGACAAATGAACGTTTCCGGCCAGCCGGTGACCTGGCCGCTAGCGCTTGACCGGATTCATAACGACTCGGTAAAAAACGATCTTGCGGCGATCGCTTCCTTTGAGTGGGCGCTGGAAGACCAGGCCAAGGCTTATGAAGATTGCCGCATGAACATCAAGCGAAAAAAGATTGAATCAAAACTTACGGGCTTGCGTCAAAAGATCGCAGAGCTTGAAAAACAGAAAAAACTGGATGAGTTGACAGCGGTCATGAAAGAATACCAGGACCTTCTGAAGCAAAAAAAAGCTATTGTTTAAGCCTCATGGCTTGACTTACAGAGATCCTGAAGCAAAGCGGGGCCTTCAAACAACATTGTGGGGGCCTTGGGTCATGAAGCGGGGAATGTGTATATAAAGCCTTGCCAAGAAAGAAGTTAAAAAAGAATCTAGCATTCATAAGGATTATCAGTATAATAACCCTCTCCCAACACCAGCGCCAAACTGTAACCCTTGTCGACCGGTGAAGTTGGAATTCTAAAAATTAGATGGTTCTCCCCCAATCATCGGGCCATCCTGCAAAGTAAAGATTATGGTTTTAATCGCTATGCCTCAAGGAGGAAATTTAGTGACGGCACGTAAAAAAAATGCGGCACATAAAAAAAAGGCCGTTGAGAAAACACCATTATTGGCAAAGGCAGTCAAAACCGGTAATCCGGACAAAGAAAAGCGCGAATTCGAGAAAATCGTTGAAAAGCTGATCGCGCTCGGAAGACGCCAGGGATATGTCACTTACGATCAGATTAATAAACAGCTTCCTCCAGACAAAACCCCCAACGAGCAAATTGAAGAAGTCATTAATGTTTTAACTTCCAAAGAGATTGATATTACCAGCGAAAAATTGAGTTCAAAAGACAGCGGTGAAGAAGCCGGCGGCAACGGAAAAAGCGCTCCGGCGGAACCGGCTGAGAAGAAATTTAAGATGGCGTCGGGTGACGAAGATGACGGCATCGAAGAATACGGCCGCTCCCGCATGGATGATCCCGTGCGCATGTATCTGCGGCAGATGGGGCAAATTCCTTTGCTCACGCGCGAAGAGGAAATCGCGCTTGCCAAAAGAATTGAGGATGCGGAGTTGGATCTTGCCCGCGCAGCTTATGCAACGCGGGCCGTGCGGCACGAAGTACTCACGGTCGCGCGCGATATCATCGCGGATAAAATTTCTCTGGAGTCCATTATTGACGAGGACCAGCAAGCTAAAATCACGATGACCAAGCGCAAGCTCAATACGCTGATCCGAAGGCTTCGCGCTTCCCGGAAAAACTCAAATTTGGTCGATTTGTTGTCCGAATTCAATCTCAACAACATCCTTGTGGAAAAAATTATTGCCAATGTAAGAGCCAAACTCAGGGAAATTCATAAGAGCCGGCAAATGATTGCGCATGCTTCGAAGCGCAAACTGGCCCAGGCAACCGTCGCAGAGCTAAAAAAACGGGCCCGGGAGATCGTCAGAGAACTGGGAGAACCGGAGAAAAAGGTTCTTGAGCACTTCAAGGAAATTCAAATCAAGGAAGTCTTGTTATCGCGCGCCAAGAAAGATTTGGTCGCGGCCAATCTGCGTCTCGTCGTCAGCATTGCAAAAAAATACACAAACCGCGGCCTGTCTTTTTTGGATTTGATCCAGGAAGGGAATATCGGTTTGATGAAGGCCGTGGACAAGTTCGAATACAAACGCGGTTATAAATTTTCGACCTATGCGACATGGTGGATCCGGCAGGCCATTACCCGTTCCATTGCGGACCAGGCTAGAACCATCCGCATTCCCGTGCATATGATCGAGACCATCAATAAGTTTTTCCGTGCGTCACGGCATCTCGTCCAGGAGACGGGCCGTGAACCGACGCCTGACGAAG
>MHFC01000082.1:11346-13823 GCA_001804025.1 Omnitrophica bacterium GWA2_52_8
GAATGCGACGGCCTATAGTATGCTCAAAGAGCAAATGGATGATGTCCTTTTGACGCTGACCGAGCGGGAGGAAAAAGTCCTGCGTCTGCGGTTCGGGATCGGCGACGGATATCCGCGAACGCTTGAGGAAGTCGGGCAAATTTTTAATGTGACGCGTGAGCGCGTCCGGCAAATTGAAGCGAAAGCGCTCCGCAAATTGCGCCATCCGACGCGGTCACGCAAATTGAAGAATTTTTTGGAAATTAAATTAAGCGAGTAGCAAGGGACGTTGCTATATTGCGGTCATTTTTTTGAATAAATAAAATAATGAAAGGGACAGATTATGAAAAAGACGCAAGCTTTATTAGCGCTCGCGGCATTTTTGATCAATGTGGTTTCTGCGCCGGCGGTTCAGGCGTATGAAATTCCGGGTAAGGACTCAAAGATTCAATACCTTTATGTCTTTGGTCCCGAAGGCAACCCTAAAGACGGTAAAGAAGACTCGAAGCAGCTTATTTTTATCGATATTCCGGAATCCGTGACCGAAAACATGGTGGTCCGTGTTTATGATCCGGATACGGCGGGCGCACTTGATGGTGTCGGCGGGTATCCTCCGTATGAAAATACTCAAACCGAATTTTCGGTCTGGGGCGAAAAAATGCTCGATAAAAAAGTATTTGGGGCGGAACGCGAATACGACCGGAATTGGTACAAGTTCGGACCCTTTGATCCGAAATCCGGGAAAAAGGTCGGGAATATGTACCGGTTTATTCTTCGTGCAGAGGGCGTGAAGGGTGATGACCAGAATCTGTTCCGTGCGGATGTGAAACCCGAAAATTCCGAAGCCTTTTCCGATAACATTACGTTTCGTCTTCGTTCCGGCCGCGGCGATAAGGGATATTTTTATCCCGAAGTGCCGCAGGGCGTCACCAATCTTGTGGTTGAGAATTATGATCTGGACAGTGACGGCGGAGTCAGCCATCTTTCGGATGGAACGACCAGTGAAGTTTATCCGGTGAATGATTCCACAAGCGGTCAGTGGAGCCAGACAAATGTACGTCTTGGAGATGATCGCGGCAGGCGTCTGATCTATCAAGTCACCACGAAAGAACAAACTCGAGGAAACGCAGGATTGCGCGTTAAGGATGATCAGGGCAACTTGATCCCGATTTATTTCAAAAAGGGAGTTACGCTTCCTCCGGTAAAACCCGCGCCCAAACCGGAGCCTCAGAAGCCGGTACAGGCCTGTAACCGTTATATTTTCGATGCCCGCGAATCGTATGATCCCAACAACGATAAAATTACTTATGCGTGGGACTTTGGTGACGGTGGGACCAGCACGGAACCTGTCATCGAGCATGTGTTCGCTCAAGGCGGAACGTATAAAGTCACTCTGACTGTTTCCGACAATTCCGGACTTGAATGTGAAACGTCTGTGACAAATCAGAGTGTCAATGTGAATACGCCGCCGCAGGCCGCATTTTCAGGCCCGGAGAAGACCTGCACGGGTAACGACGTGACCTTTAATGCCAGTGCGACGAAAGATGACCAGCCGGCAAACTTGACCTATTCATGGTCTTTTAGTGACGGCACGCGTGCCGAAGGTCAGACGGTCACCAAGTCATTTAAAGAAGGCGGAACTTATGATGTGGTCCTGACGGTGAATGACAATGCCGGAACAAGCTGTTCGGTTGATTCCATCCGTCAGGTGATTAACGTTAATGCGCCGCCAATCGCAGAAGCAGGCGAGGACAAGGTACTTTACTTGTCCAAGGCGGATCAGGAATATCATGTGACATTTGACGGCTCGAAATCCAGAGATTTGAACGGTGATGAACTGAAATATTTCTGGGATTTTGGAGACGGTGCTTCGGCCCAAGGCAAGGTGGTGGACCATGTCTACCAGCAGGGCGGAAGCTATCAGGTGAAATTGGCAGTCGACGATAGTTCAGGTTCAAAATGCGCAACCGATACCGACGGTCTCAAGGTTGAGCTTAACAAAGCCCCTGTTGCTGAAGCGGGCGGACCGAGCCAAATCTGTCAGGGCGGAGAAGTCAGTTTTGACGGATCAGCTTCCGTGACGGAGGCCGGCGAAACGCTTAGCTACAACTGGGACTTCGGTGACGGCACGAGCGGGACGGGAGTTAAAGCCTCGCATGCCTATCAAAAGGGCGGCGAGTACCGCGTGACATTGACAGTAAACGACGAACGCGGAACCCCGGTTTCGCAGGCTGTTGACTCTGTGAATGTTACCGTAAATTCACGTCCGCAAGTGAAACTTCAAGAGGTCGCAAAGGTTTGTACGAGTGATACGGTTTCCTTCGATGCGTCCGGTTCAGGCGATGCGGACGGCGATCGCCTGAAGTATACATGGGATTTCGGCGACGGAACCGTGGCGGAAGGTTCGTCGAAAATGACGCACCAATACGCCAAGGGAGGAACCTACAGAGTTTCCGTTAAAGTTGATGACGGCCGCGGGTTGCCCTGTTCTGGCGCTT
>MHFC01000082.1:13839-19118 GCA_001804025.1 Omnitrophica bacterium GWA2_52_8
TGTCGTCAATACGCCGCCGGTGGCCAACACGGGACCGAATCTTGTTTGCTGTGAAGATGCCATTTCAAATTTTGACGGTTCCGGTTCTAAAGACGGCGATGGTGATGCGTTGTCGTATCTGTGGAATTTTGGAGACGGTCAAAGTAGCCGAGAAGGTGCTTCCGTCAGTCACGCTTACACGAAAAGCGGCCGCTATAACGTGTCGCTGACCGTGGATGACGGTTCGGCAACGCACTGCAGCTCGTCTTCATCAGGTTTTACTGCCGACGTTAACGCCAAACCCGTGTCGGTTATTAAGGTCAAGCAAAGTTAGTCTAAGCAGCTCCGTCCGGGTTGATGATATCAACTTGGACGGAGCTGTCTTTTTTTTGACCGGTATTCTTCTAAAGGTATTCCTGCCATGAATAAAAAAATAATTTATTTGCTGCTTCTGTTTAATTTCGGTGCGATTGCTCTCGCCGGGGGAGCGCTGTATCTTAATTATCAAACGCAGGTAAAAATGGCCGAGCTTCAAAATTCCAGGACAAGGGGCGCAGCGGAGCAAACCCCTGCCGGGCTTGGAACTCAGCTCGGAAGTTCTGTGCGGGAAATGAAAGCCTCATGGAGCCAAAATTCACAGTCTTTGAATGAACGGGCAGGGAAGACGGTTCAGGACGTCAATTCGATTGTTCGGGAAACCATGGAGGTTTTGAAGCCGCAGCTTGAGAAAGCCGCACAGGACTTCAGTAAAGTTGTCGGAGAATCCTCCAAAGTTTTTAATGAGTCGGCACAGCAGGCTGCTCAAGACATCCGGAACAGTACGGAACATATGCGGGAAGCCTGGGAGAAGGAAGTTGAGGATTTTAACAAAAGCGCCCGGCAGACTTCTCCGTAATAAAAACTTCTGCACCGGTTTTTTTTGAGTTTCTCTCTATTTAGAATGGCGCCGCCATTAACCAGGGCTAAGACGAATTTTTAAAGCCGCAAAACTGAGAAGATTCAACCGCGGGCTCGTAGCTCAACGGTTAGAGCAGAGGACTCATAATCCTTTGGTTCCTGGTTCGAGTCCAGGCGAGCCCAGTATCTCAGTTATGTTTCAGTGCCGGCGCGTATTGTTCTGAGCGGCTTTTAGCTTTTATCCGCCTGCGCAGTGCGCAAAAGACCCCCGTGCATGCACGGGAATGAATGCGCCAAGTCTTCTGCTTTGGAGGAGACGCCGCAAATCTTGGCGAGCCACCACACCGTGATGTTTGGCGGGATGTCGTCTCTGGCGGGTGCGCAGGACGGACCTCGCCGAAGCTCGGACGGGCGAAGGCGGGTTTCAAGTCGAGAGACCGCGGGCATGCTCGCGGGGCTCCATTTAGCGTTTGACTAATGCGCCTTGACGCTTGAAATTGAGCGTCCTATTTCAAGCGGGCATAGTTCCGTCTTCCCATACATCAGCGTAGCCGGTCATCTAGTCCGACACTCTGAGTACTGGCGCATAAGCGCCGGTAAAATCAAATGTCAGACGGTACTAACGCGCATTTCTCATCACCAATGAGAAATGCCCTCGCGGAGGCTGTGGTGCAAATGGGCTTTTTCATTTGTACCCCAGGGGTTGTCTTTTGCGCCCTGTTAAAACGCGGGCGCAAAACTTTGGATGCAACCCCATGCGTCCAAAGCGGTTTTCTTATCGATTCACCTAATCGATGAGAAAACCGGACTAAAGCCGGTTACAAAATGATGATTCATTTCATAATCCTATGCGGCAAATCTGCTTTTTTAGACAAAAGTGTGCTGCCTTCTCCACAAAATTGTAAAAATAACGCATAAAAATTCCGCTAAATTTTTTTTAGATCGGTTCGATAATCCGATAACAAGACCCGGTCTGTCAATTGACAGGGTTGGCATGGTACTTGATAACAGCCGCATTGATTCGGCGTCTTAGCAGCACGCGTCATAATGCCGCTAAAAATAAGTTGTTGACGTTCTTTGTAACAATGAGTATAAAATTCACCAGTTTCGAGTCTGAAGAAAGTGGTACGGCTTGGGATTGAGTGGCTTAACTATAGCAGTAAACCCCGAAAAGATAATGAACAAGGGAGGCGATATGAAGTTCACGTTGTCAAAAGTGTTAGGGATGATGCTGGTATTGTCCTTAGCTTTCGGCGGTCATAGCTTTGCAGATGAAAACGAAGTTGTGGCACTGAAAGAAGAGTTGAAGGGTTTGAAAGATGAAATCGCTCAACTTAAAGGCGATTTTCACCGGATGGAAGCCGACAAAAAAGCTGGACACGGCACCGGCACTGGTGCTTATGTCGCTCCTGCCAGGGAATCGGAGACCGGGTTGATCCATACCGCTCAGGACATTAACATGGGCGGTTATGTTGATGTTCAATTTAATAATAACTTTAATCAACCCGAAGGTACGACGGGCACAAATACGCTTCGTGTATTTGACACCGATGACGGCTCTTTCACGGTCAATTCTACCGAGTTATGGTTTGAAAAGGCCGCCCATGAGATCGGCGAAGCTGGTTTCCGTATCGATCTTCAGCTTGGTGAAGATGCGGATGTCGTCAATGCCGATAATTCCGGGGATACCGGTAAAATCGACCTTCAACAGGCCTACGTGGAATATATCGCAGGCTTGGGTATTTTTGAAGGCAACAGCGTATTGCCCGACCGCATCAATATCAAAGCCGGACGTTTTGCGACATTGGCCGGTCTTGAAGTGATCGAATCGCCGGACAACTGGACCATCTCGCGTTCTGTGATGTTCGGCTTTGGACTTCCGTTTACACACACGGGTGTCCGCACCAATTTCGGTTTGTTTGACAACTTCTTCGATGTTTATTTCGGAGTCAATAACGGTTGGGATCAAGCGGTTGATCAAAACTCCGAAAAGACCATGGAATGGGGTTTGGGATATGATCCTCTCGAAAATGTGAACGTGTTTCACGCGATCTACCTGGGTCAGGAAAGACCATCGGGAGCAGGTTCTGATAACGAGGGCAACCGCTTCCTGTGGACCAATGTGGTTACGTGGGATGCTACCGATGCGCTTCAGTTTGCCCAGGAGTTCAATTATGGCACTGACCGCAATCGGTTGGACACAACCAATGTCACTTGGTACGGAACAGCACTCAACAGCCGTTATCAGTTTACGGACAAGTTTGCCATGGCCTACCGGTTTGAATGGTTCCATGACAACGGGGATACTCGTACGACGACCGACAGCTACGTGGGCAATACCTTTACAGCGGAATACAAGCTGAACAGCAATCTGCTGGCCCGCGGAGAAGTTCGCTGGGATAGAACTGACGAAGATCGTAGATTTGCCGGAGAAAGTTCTCAGGTGACGGTCGGCGGTCAGATGATCTATCTGATTGGCTAGGTTCTGTTGATTTTTCAAAACCATCTCCTCTCCCATTTTCCGCCAGCGGCGGATCCGTCCTCCGGCGGACGGGGAGAGGATTAAGGTGAGGGGAAATTAAAAACTTATTCCCTCACCCCAACCCTCTCCCAACGGGAGAGGGAGAAATACAAGTCAAATGTCAACAGACCCTAGTGGATCGTGCAGATTGAAATGACAAGTTTTTTATTTCAATCGCACAGTGCCGCGTCAACCTTGTTTTGACGGGTACGCGGCGCCAGAAGTCGCTTTTTTTAATCACATGTTGCAGATTCCTTTGCCTCCCTTGGTCAAAGGCTAAGATGTAAAGCAGTCGGGGGATTGCAGCATACGAACGGGACAAGGCAGTACCTGCCTTGTCCCGTTTTATCTTGACATAAAATTAATCGCTGAATACACTTACAACCTATGAAAATGCGTCTGATTATCTCATTATTACTTTTGCCGGTTCTCCTCCTGAGTGCTTGCGCCCGGAATCCGGAATCGTTTTATTTTGGAAATTACTCGGAAGCCGAGAAGCTTTATAATAAAGGCAATTACGACAAGGCTATCGAAAAGTATCAGGCTTACATTGATGAAAATCCCGAGGGCAATTTGGCGATCATTTCAAAATACTATATTGCCAAAAGTTATGTCGCTACGGGAAAAAATGAAAATGCAAAGAAGATATTTCAAGAAATTGTAGACAAATACCCCGACCTGGTTTGGGCAAACTTTTCCCAAACGCAATTGAATGAGCTAAAAACTCAAAAATAGTTTTAATTTTTTCACAGCGGCAACGCTGGCGTTCTTTGATATACTCTCAGATGATCGCTCCACTTTATGGAGAGGAAAGTCCGGGCTTCCAAGGGTAGCGTAGTGGGTAATGCCCACCCTCGAATTTATTTCGGGCGGATTAGAGCCACAGAGACGAGTCTAAATGGCGATTCGCGGACGACGGCAGTCAGTTAGTAAAAGTCATAAACAGGACACTATGAAGCTGACTGTCAAAGTCTGCGCCTTATGAATTGCGCCAATTAGGGTGAAACGCGGCAATCTCTACGTGAAGAAAGGCCGAACAGGGCGAAAGCTGGTTTGCAGCTGGATGTGACCCGCATCCGGATTCTTTCACAGGATCCTATATGCCGGGTAGGCCGATAGTGAATTCAGGCGACTGGATTTCAAGACAGATGATCATCAGCGCATTTTCGGGACTTCATATAGTCAGCTTTCGGGCTGATCGTATGATGATATTGTAAGTGCGTTACAGAACTCGGCTTATGAGAGTATGCAAGAACGTCAGCGTGCGCTGTTTTAAGGGCGCCTACCACGAATGATTTTATCGGAGATCCTCGAAATTGTGGCTGCGCGCCTCAGCCTGAGGCTGATCCGCCTTTGGCGGAAAATACGTGCGGGAATGACCGATAAACAGCTGCATCAAATGTCGGTACCCCTGTTTTAATTGGGCATTGCTTTTTTCTTTAAAAGCCGTTACAATTTCTTCAGTCCAAACGGAACGCCTTTTAAATTGGTGCCGAGACGCCAAAAAAGGGAGCTATGAAAAGCTTTACCTTATTCACATGTTGTCAAGTCGGCTCCGCAAAAAACGGAGCTATTTTTTTGCCCGCAGTTTTTTCTCTGACGATACACCCTGATATTTTAGACGCTCGTGCCGGAATTACGGGACCTTCTCCGGGCGCTTATAAAATGACCTTGCCGGAAAAGGAGCTCTAAATCCATGTCCCGCCAGGTTCTCGACGCCAGCGGCGTGCAAAGGGCCATCACAAGAATTGCGCATGAAATCTTGGAGCGGAATCAGGGGACACGCGATTTGATTCTTCTCGGAATCCGGACGCGCGGGGTTTTCTTGGCAAACAGGCTGAAAGAGAAAATTTTTGAAATAGAAAAAACAAATGTCCCTGCG
>MHFC01000082.1:19126-24362 GCA_001804025.1 Omnitrophica bacterium GWA2_52_8
CGCGCGGCGCTCGACGCAATCGTGGATTTCGGGCGCCCCAAAGCCATTCAATTGGCGGTGCTTGTGGACCGGGGACACCGGGAACTTCCGATCAAGGCGGATTATGTCGGAAAAAACATTCCGACGTCTTCCCGTGAGCAGGTGATGTTGAAGCTTAAAGAAAAAGACGGCGAAGACAATGTAATCATTGTCGACCGGGCTGAGGTGGTATGAAGGCTATGGCGGATGCGGAGAAAAAAAAGAAAACCGACAAGGGGGATCCGGCGGGAGACGTGAAATGGGTCCGCAAGGACCTGTTGGGGCTGCGGGATTTGTCCGTTGCCGAAATCAATCTCATCCTTGATACCGCAGAATCATTTCAGGAAGTTTCCCAGCGGGCCGTGAAAAAAGTGCCCGTCTTGCGCGGCAAAACGGTGGCCAATCTTTTTCTCGAGGCGAGCACGCGCACGCGGATTTCTTTCGAACTTGCGGAGAAAAGACTCAGCGCCGACACGATTGGCATCACCGGTTCCGCATCCAGCATGACCAAAGGGGAGTCGCTTTTGGATACGGCTGCAAACATTGAGGCGCTGAAGGTGAGCCTGATTGTTTTACGGCATCCGTCTTCGGGAGCCCCGTACCGGCTTGCCCGGCATACGGCAGCCGGAATCGTCAATGCCGGTGACGGTATTAATGAGCATCCCACGCAAGCCCTTATCGATATGTTCACCATGCGGCAAGAAAAAAAGACGATCAAAGGACTTAAGGTGGTCTATATCGGCGACATTCTCCATTCGCGCGTGGCGCGTTCAAACATTTGGGGACTGACAAAATTGGGTGCGGATGTGATTGTCTGCGGTCCCAAGACCCTGATTCCGTGGGGCATTGAAGAACTTGGCGTGCGGGTTGTTTACGACATGAAAAAAGCTGTCCGGGACGCCGATGTCGTGACGCTGCTCAGGATTCAGCTGGAGCGGCAAAATGAAACGCTTTTTCCGAGTTTGCGTGAATATGGCAGCTCTTACGGGCTTGATTCGGAGGTTTTCCGGCTGGCCAAACCAGATGCGCTGCTGATGCACCCGGGGCCCGTTAACCGCGGCGTTGAAGTTGAAAGCGCGCTTGCCAACAGCCCGCAATCCGTTATCTTAAAACAAGTCACGAACGGAATCGCCGTGCGCATGGCGGTTCTTTATCTGCTCAGCGGAGCATTGCCCAATGATTAAGCCTGTTGTGGACCACAAACCCCATGTCATCATCAAACAAGCTCACGTGGTCGATCCCGCGAACGGAATCGACGGCGTGCTGGACATTGAACTCAAGGAAATGGAAATTGTCCGCTGGGGGAAACAGCTCGATCACCCGCAGGCGGAAATCATTCAAGCCAAAGGGCTTGTGCTGATGCCGGGTTTTTTGGATTTGCACGTTCATTTCCGGGATCCCGGATTTGAACACAAGGAAACCATTCAGTCGGGCGTGCAGGCGGCGATTTACGGCGGTTTTGTCGGGTGTGTCACGATGCCCAATACCAAGCCGGCATGCGACAACAGCCAGATTGTGAAATATCAAATTGAAAGAGGCGAGCAGTTCGGATTCAATATTTTCCCTGCCGGGACGCTGACACAGGGCCGCGAGGGCAAAAAAATTTCTGAAATGGCTGAAATGAAAGCCTCCGGTGCCGTGGCGGTCTCCGACGACGGTACATGGGTCCAGGATTCCGGCGTTGCGCGCCGCGCGTATGAATATGCGGCGACTTATGATTTGCTGATTATGTCGCATGCGGAAGACTGCTGCCTGAGCATGCACGGATCCATGAATGAAGGGGTCGTTTCGACGAAGTTGGGGCTGCGGGCGGTGCCTAACGCCGCAGAAGATGTGGCCACGGCCCGTGATGTCGAGATCGCGCGCCTGACGGGCTGCAGGCTTCATATTTGTCATGTTTCGACGCGGCAGGCGGTTGAAACCGTGAGGCGGGCAAAGGCAGACGGCATTAAAGTGACGTGTGAAGTGACGCCTCATCATTTAGCCCTCACGGATGAATCTTTTATGGATTATGATACCAACTTTAAAATGAACCCGCCTTTGCGGACGGAAGCGGACCGTCAGGCCGTCATTCGCGGTCTGGAAGACGGGACCATTGATGCGGTTGCGACCGACCATGCGCCTCACGCGGCGGAGGAAAAGGCCCAGGACGTCGAGTCAGCGCCTCCCGGAGTGATCGGGCTTGAGTCTGCCTTTGGCGTGGTCATGACAGAACTTTATCACGGCCGGAAGTGGAAGCTTGCGGACATCGTAAAAATTCTGAGCTTGAAACCAGGCGAAATTATCGGAAACAGCCAGCTCGGCCGGCTTGTAACGGGGGTGCCGGCAAATTTTGTTCTGGCGGACCCATGCCACACCTGGCAGTTTGATGAATCGCACATTCATTCAAAATCAAAAAACTCCTGCTTTCTTGGGAAAAAACTAAAAGGGAAGGTCCTGCACACCTTTGTGAACGGCACACATTACGACCTGAACGGCGGAAAATAGCATGTGTTGCCGGGACCGGGATTTAAATCGGAAATATAACTTATGAAGGCCTATCTCGCGCTGGAAGACGGTTTGGTATTTGAGGGAAAAGGGTTCGGGGCCGCGGCGGAAATTTTCGGAGAGGTTGTTTTCAACACTTCGCTGACGGGCTATCAGGAAATTTTGACCGATCCCTCCTACAAGGGGCAAATCGTCGCGATGACTTATCCCCACATCGGCAACTACGGCATCAATCCCGATGACGAAGAATCGCTCCACCCCTGGGCGGAGGGTTTTATCGTCAGGGAATTGAGTCCGGTGGTTAGCAATTACCGGTCCAAGGAATCGCTGGATGCGTATCTGAAGCGGCACAACATTCCGGGGATTCAGGAAATTGATACGCGCAAGCTGGTCAATCATTTGCGCGATCACGGGGCGAAGAAAGGCATCTTGACGACGGTCGCGGAAAGTCCTGCCGGGCTGGTTGAGAAAGCCAAATCATCTCCGAGCATCGTGGGTATCGATCTGGTCCAATATGTCAGCTGCAAAAAAGCCTATGACTATGATCAAAAGCCGCTCGAGGAATTTTCCTGGGGCGGCCCGGCAGCGCAAGACGCCGTCAAAAAGAAAGTCATCGCGGTCGATTGCGGCATTAAAACCAATATCCTGAAAAAACTTAATCAGCACGGGTTTAAGGTGCGGGTCGTTCCGGCAGCCACAACGGCAGAAGAGATTTTAAAAGAAAAACCGGACGGTGTCTTTCTCTCGAATGGACCGGGCGATCCGGCGGCCGTGACTTATACCATTGAAACCGTCAGAAAACTGCTCGGCAAGGTGCCGGTGTTCGGGATTTGCCTGGGGCATCAAATTCTTTGCCTGGCGCTCGGCGCCACGACGTCGAAACTCAAATTTGGGCACCGCGGCGGCAATCATCCCGTGATGGATCTGGCGACCCGGAAAATCGAAATCACTTCACAAAATCACGGGTTTGTCGTCGACCTCGATACGATCCCGGAAGGGGACGTTGAGGTCACGCACATTAATCTCAATGATAAAACGCTCGAAGGCGTCCGGCACCGGAAGTACCCGGCATTTTCCGTACAATATCATCCCGAAAATTCGCCGGGGCCGCATGACAGCGATTATTTGTTTGCCCGTTTCCGCGAAATGATTGACCGCGGATCAAGCGCGGGACAGCCCACGCCCGCAACGGGCAGGAGGTCCTCATGAACCTTCTTCTGAAGCCTGGGGTATTATTGAACGACAGCGAAGGAAATTATGCCGAAACGAACTGACATTCATAAAATCCTTATCATCGGGTCCGGCCCGATTATTATCGGTCAGGGCTGTGAGTTTGATTATTCGGGAACACAGGCCTGTAAGGTTTTGCGTCAAGAAGGCTATGAAGTTGTTCTCATAAACTCCAATCCCGCCACGATCATGACCGATCCGGAAACGGCACACCGCACCTACATCGAACCGTTGACGGTTGATTTCCTCGAACGGGTCATTGCCAAGGAGCGGCCGGATGCCTGTCTTCCGACCCTCGGAGGGCAGACGGGGCTCAATCTTGCGGTGCAGGCGCATAAACGTGGTGTTTTTGATAAATACGGGGTCGAACTTATTGGCGCAAAATATGAGGCGATTGAACGTGCCGAAAACCGCGAAAAGTTCAAGCGGGCCATGCAGGAGGTCGGATTAGATTTGCCCCGGAGCGCCTTTGCCTATTCGGTTGCGGAGGCTGTTCAGGTTGCGGAAAAAATCGGCTATCCGGTCATTATCCGGCCTAGTTATACCCTGGGAGGGTCGGGGAGCGGGATTTGTTCAAACCGCGAAGAACTCGAAAAGACGGCGCGTCTCGGCATCGATTACAGCCTGATTCATGAGGTGCTGGTTGAAGAGTCGGTGGTCGGCTGGAAAGAGTATGAGCTTGAAGTCATGCGCGACCGTGAAGACAACTATATTGTGATTTGTTCCATTGAAAATTTTGACCCCATGGGCATCCATACGGGCGATTCCATCACCGTGGCACCGGCCCAAACGCTGACGGACAAGGAATATCAGCGGATGCGCGACGCCGGGCGCAAAGTTATTTCGGTGATCGGCGTCGAAACCGGCGGTTCGAACATTCAATTTGCGGTGAACCCCAAAGACGGCCGCATGGTCGTGATTGAAATGAACCCGCGCGTGTCGCGATCGTCCGCGCTGGCCTCCAAAGCCACGGGGTTTCCGATCGCAAAATTTGCGGCAAAGCTCGCCGTGGGTTATACGCTGGATGAAATTCCAAACGACATTACAAAATACACGCCCGCATCCTTCGAACCGTCGATTGATTATTGTGTGGTCAAGATCCCGCGCTTTGCCTTTGAAAAATTCGAGGGGGTAAACCCCAAGCTGACGACGCAGATGAAATCGGTCGGTGAGGCCATGTCCATCGGCAGAACGTTTAAAGAGGCCCTGCAAAAGGGGCTGCGGTCTCTGGAAACAAAGCGGTACGGCCTCGGCGCCGACGGGAAAGATGATGCGGGGACGGGGCGCCTCAAACTCCGGAAAGATTATCTGGAATTTTTTGACAAAGCGAAAAAGGATCCTGCCATTCTGCGTGAAATCCGGCGCCGGCTTGAAACCCCGCTTCACGAACGCATCTTTTTTATCAAATATGCGCTGATGGCAGGTATTGGCGAAAAGGAAATTTATGACCTGAGCGGCGTGGACCCGTGGTTTCTTGCACAGATCCGGCAGATTGTGGATT
>MHFC01000083.1:0-2681 GCA_001804025.1 Omnitrophica bacterium GWA2_52_8
TGAAACAGGCGGAAAATTTCACTTCCCAGGATATTGCCGACATGGAACAAAGCCTGTTTTATCATCTTTTCGAGTGGAAATGGTTCAATGTCAGCCGTCTGCGCCGGGTCTACCGCTTGACGCCGCTTCTCGTAAAACTGGCGGACTTCCATTATGGGTTTCTGGAAGCCGCCAGGGAGGGAGAGGTTCCGGAAGCCGCCAACCGCGCTTCGCTTGTGGTCGTGGACACAAGTGCTTTGGGCCATAGCGGGCAAAAAATAGGGACTTCCGCTTTTAATCTCCCGGAGGGCCAGGCGGTGATGGCTGTTTATGAAATGCTGCTGCGGGCGCTTAAGATGGGCGGCCGGCAGATGACCATCATTACTCCTTACGGCGCACAAATCCGCTATTACCGGGCGCAGATCGAAACTTTAATCCGGCAAAATGTTTCCGATAACGAACAGCGGCGGCGTCTTTTCGGCCGGCTTTCGCGCATGATCGGGACTGTCTGGCCCATCCAGGGGGATGAGCGTCCGGTGGTGATTAATTCCTCCGTCCGCGATGACGCGCCGCCGGACAACGGTTTTGTCTCGACGGGCTTTGTCAGCCCCAATATGTGGAATGTGATGACGACGCGCGCTCAGGAAGCCGAGATTAACTTTGTCAACTTCGAGACTTTCCGGCACGCAAAAAATCCCAAGGTCCGCGAGTTTGCCAAGCATATGCACACCCTTGCAAAACGCGAGGGAACGCTGATTACGCTCGAACCCGGCCGGGCCATGGAGCAGCTTTTGGAGGCTTTTGAAGAATTGATTCCCATCTGGCAAAACTGGATTCCGCAAAGACACGGCATGGATGATCTCCCGCTTTTCGAATCGGCGCCGCCGGACGCCTCGCCGGAAAACCGAGAACGTTCCGAAGCCCGGCAGCATGAAGATACGCAGCCCCCTCATTTTGAGGACCGCGTTTATCCTGCGAGGGCAGGGGCTGTCAGGGCGCTCAACTCGGCTTTTGAAGAACTTCTTAACGGAACAGAGTCGGACAATTATCCGAGCGCCATTGACGTGATCCAAGAGTTTCCGGACCAAGCGCGTGTTTACCGGATACTAAAATATCTGATAGGCCGGCTGCAAAAGGAACGCCGGCCCAGCCCTGCATCGGAAAACGATCGGGAAGATGCGCTGCTCCGCTATATTGTTTATCTCGGACATCGCAGAGACCTGGGGGATCCTTCGGCCGAGATACAAATGAACCGGCTTTGGGCATCTGTCAAACGGCTGACGGAGTCTGAAATGATTTATGAGGCTGCCAATGCCGACATTGTCCTGCCGGCGATTCTGAAAACGTTTGAAATTAATCAGCAGCGCTTGGCGGAGAGGTTGAGGATATCACCGATTTCCGTGTCCCGAGCCTTGTCCGGAAGGACGGAGGCAGGAAAATCCGGAGGGCTTTTGCTGTTGCTGCGTGATCTTCGAAAAAATGCGAGCACATTTATAAGTGAAATGCAGGCGGAAGAAGCGGAATGGAATTTTTCGGTTAAAGAAATACAAACGGTTTCGGATTTGAAAGCGGCTTCAAGGCTTCTTCTTGCGGAGCCAGCCGGGTTTCCGCCGATCCGTGTCAGCATCAAACAAAATCTTCTGCAGCCTGCGGAACGCGGCCGGGACCGGCTGGAGGCGCTTCCCGGCACCGGGGATTTGCGGGTCGGGCGCTTTATTTACCGTCTTCGCCGTGGGGCCGTAGTAAGAACGGCGGTTTCGGATCAAAATCCCTATGATGTGCCGGCGTTTAAATTTGATAAAAATAAGCAGGTCCACTGGGCGACGGTACAAAAAATTGTTGAGGCGGTCCTGGAGTTTTACGGCCGTGAGGGCGTTTTCCCGAACCAGGATGAGACGGCAGCCGCCGCCGGGCTTTCGAGAAACACGGTTAAAATCAACCGCATAGAAGTTTATGCGGAATTGGAAAAGCGCGGGATCGCGATCAGCGCGGAGGATTGGAGAAGCGTGCGGGCCCGGTCAAGAATGGTGCTGAATGGGCATGGGGTGAAGGGGCGTGGGCAACAAAAAAACCGGCCGGTTTTCGCCGCAGTCTATGGAAATGAAGATGACGCATCGGTTGCCGGTGTGCGCTTTACGGGGGTCCGGGAATTCAGACGGGAACTGCAAAGGATCTATCGCGCGCATGTCCGGTTTGTCGAGTTCCGTCTTACCGGCGAAGGTGTTCAGATTTACGCGGATTTGCTGGATGATTTCGGCCGATCATTTCAAACGGCCCTGACCATTTCAGCCGGCCGCCGCCGGAGTCGGCATTTACCCGACCTTATTTTCGATGGGGGATCATGGGAAACCTCCGACCCCCAGCTTCAAACATTGTCCGCGAGATCAGAAACGCGGAAATTTGCGGGGGCCGCGCAATTATTCGCACCTCTTCTCGCGCAGGCGGGCTATGAAAACTATACCACCGGGCAATTGTGGCTCATGGCGATTCTGAATACGGCTGCCGCGATTGCGGTGATAGCGGCGATGATTTATTTTGGGCGCAAATATTTGAACGTAAAGGAAGAGGCGCTGCAGGATTATGCCGATGATGAGGCGCCGGGCCCCGGCCGCGCATCAGCGGTTAAAATCAAGCGGCGGAAAAAGAAATCTTCCCCGGCCGCCGCGGTTAACGAAACAGCGCCGCGGCAGGACCGTTTGGCG
>MHFC01000083.1:2691-8219 GCA_001804025.1 Omnitrophica bacterium GWA2_52_8
AGAGAAATCCGGCTTTCGCACAGCGGGGATCTGACCCGTGAAGGAAAAAAGAAGCTTGAGAAAAAACTCGACCGTCTGGAAAAAGGGCTGTTGGACAATCGGACATGGCAACGGCGGATTGTGGAGGGTCTATCGCAGGCTCTTATTTTTATTTTCCGGCTTTTGCGGGACAGCCTCGGAGCTTTGGGGATTTTAGGCAATCCGGTCTACTATAAACTTCTTTCGGAAATCCGTAATACAGACCCCGCGCAGGCGGAGAAGGTTTATGAAGTTTTGAAGTACAGCAAGGCGCGTCTTGGCGAATTCAGCATGAAACAGCAGGAAGCCATAAAGCAAGGAGCGGCTGAGCTGGCGGAAAAGCAGGTGGGCGAATTCGCCCGGCGGGTACAGGAGGAGGCTGACGCGGCTGCGGCCCGGAGGCTTGGAATCGAAACGCCGGGGCAGAGTCTTGAGAGTTTGAGTCAGTCCGGCTTTGAAGACGTTTTGCAAGGGCTCTCCCGGATGAGTTCTAAAATTGCGGAAGGGCTCCGCACGGACGATTTTCCGGTTAATGATTTTCCCGCTCTTGCGGAAGCCCGGGAAAGGATCAAAGAAGCGCAAAATTATATCAAGCGGGTCGAAGAAGCCGTGGAACATGCCGTAGGACTTGCGGACGAGGGCCTTCTGAAAAACGGCGGGCAAAGCGCGCCCTCAATCCGCCAGTTTGTGAGACGCAGCCGGCACTTGCTCGACCTTTTTGAGCCGGATGAATGTCCGGCCTGCCGCACGGCCCTTGAAGAAAATACAAAAAAATTGGCGGTTGGGTTTGCGGCAGAAGAAGCCGCGGCTATCCGTAAAGCCCTGGACGGTGCGGCGCGCGACAGCCTTGCGCGGGTTGAAGAAATATACGGGGCAATGAAAAGAAGAATGGGTTCCGCATTTGCGCTGAATCAGACGGATGAAATCTTAACGGCGGGAATCGAGCAGCCGCTTGAAAGTGCGCTTGATGCCATGTCTTCCGTCGAGGCCCTTAAGGATGCGGTCGCGGCGCATGATTCCCTGGATGGTTTTACGGGGACTGTTGCGGAGACGGTTTCCCTGACGGAAAAAACGTTTGCGCAAAGCCGGACCGCGGTGCGCGGATGTGAAGGAGCGGTTTGTGAGGCCTGGATACGCCGGCTGAACGAAAGACGCGGCAACTCGGCGGTCAAGATAGCTTCGAAAATTGTCACGGCATTCGAAGCGGAACTCAAATCGGCATTTCGGGAAACGGATGCGGCCGCGGCCGAACAACATATCCGCAAAGCGGAAAGCTATGCGTCCCGGATGAAAGCGGTTGAGGTGCCGGAATCGGGCGAGTGGAATCCGCAGATGGAAAAACTCAAGCAAAGAGCAGCCTTGGTCCGCGTCACCTGGAAACAAATCATCGTTCTCGAGGGGCCGTTCGATGTCGAGGCAACTGTGGAGGCTGTCGATGCGGCCCGGGAGAGGCTTGTTTCAATGGATGAGGAAAGTGCAAGGATCCGGTCCGGATGGGAAGATCGGGCGGACGACCTATGGAACAAAAGACACGAAACCTCAGCCGGACGTTTATGGCAGAACGCGGTTCCCAAGGTTTCTGCGGCGGCGGCAGCGGCGGCAAACAAACTTGCCGAAGATCCGCTGCAGCACGCACGGCAAGGACTCACGGCTTTATCTGATGCGGTGTCTGATGCGCGGGGACGGCTGGCACACTGGCTCAGTGGCGGATCTTTTTCCGCGCCGGACGGCGCATTGCAGGGCACTCTGGAGCGAATCGGCCAAGTACAGGTTGTTGCCGGGACGCTTGAGCCCTATCAGCTTGATCTGCCGGAGACAGGATCCGGACAAGCCCTGGCCGGGCTCCTTTCGAATTTCGGAAATTTACAAGCGCCGCTTCTTCCGGAAGAAGACCCCTGGCGCGCAAGATGGTACCGGGATATAGCCCAATATCAAAATGCCAAAATTTCGAAAGCCGTAATGCAGGCGTTTCTTTTACACGTCCCGTCTGATTTTCCCGCTGCGAACCCGCCACCGGAATTTACCGCAGTCCGTCCGCTGTTGGAACAAACAGCCAGATCGATAATCAACGTTTTCGGGGATAATGCGGACACAGCGGGGATGGAGAATCTGGGATGGGCATACGACCAGGTGCGGCTTTTTGAACAGATTCTGGCGGTTACCGTAGACGTCGAAACTGCAGCGGGTGCAAATTCGGCCGGGGCGCTTGGCGAAATCAAAGACCGCACGCTGGCAATTTTGGAACAGGCTGAAAACATAGGGCAACAACTTGACCCGGCTTTTAAAAAATGGAAGGCAAAACTTGATGAGGCCAAACAAACGGCAAGAGAGTCGTTTATCGAAAGCACCGCGAAGATGGTAGGCAATATTATAAAATCGGCCCTGTCCCGCGAAGCCGGAGAGAGACTGCAAACTCTGAGGAAGCTGGAACAGGACTTGATTCTCGATCCGGGACGCTTCGGCCTGGATCCGGGTCAAATAACCACCTTTTTTGGCCTCGGCAACCGGACACAAGAAGCGCTTGCGGCGGCCCAGCCGCTTTCCCGGCTGTTCAAGTTGAGCCGGAGCGGCAGTCTCGATGCCGAAACCGCTGAAACTATTTTATCTCTTGTTCATGACGAGAGTGTGCGGAAAGCGGCAGAATCCCTCGGCGGCGGATGGCCCGAAGCCGTTCAGAGGGAAAATGCCGAAGCCGCAGAAAACTTTGTCGTGCGGATTGCAGAGGCGGTCCGGGAAATGTCGCGAAAAATACGGGAGAAGGACGCGGATGTCCCGGCCGAAGAGCGGCGTATCCTGCGGGAAGCTTTTGATAAAGCTGAGGCGCTTGCGGGCGGCAATGCAGGCTGGAGAGAGCTTCTGGCGGAAGTGAAAACGGCGCTGGACCAAAATATCGGCATGGTGCTGAGGCGCGGCGACCGTTTGGAAATAGAAGAAACCGTTACAGAAAAATCAGGGCAGGCGGCCAAAACAAAAAAGACGGCCGTTTTTCTGCGGCCGACCAAAGCCGGCGAGGATACGGACCCATCCTTTATGGAGATTAGCATCGAAACAAGCCCGACCTATCTGATGCCGTTTGGCGGCGATGAACTAAGCTATCATTTGCATGAGAATAGGCGATGGGTAAGCCGTATTCTGGATCGAGTTCAGAAGCTTCAAGATCGGATCCGATCCAAGTCGCCGACCCCGGTCTTCTGGACCCATCAAATCATCACGCCTGCCGGCGTCGAGGATTTGGATAATCCCTTGCCGGGACTTATCGGGATTTATGAGGTTAATCGTATCCAGCAGCTTCTGACCAGAAAAGGCGGGAAGGCGGTGCCGGATAATTTTGACGGCGCCATGCAGTTTTTGGATTCCGCGCCCGTCATGCTCCGCGTTTTGTCATCGTCCAAAGACCGGGCAGAAATTTTCGTCCAGCTAGAGTTTCATCGCGAAGAAGCGTTTCATCAGCACGAACTCAAGTTCGTTCTCCGGGAGAGAGCTTCCCGCCGCTCCGAACTAAGGCAAGACTCGAAACCCGCACCCCCCGCCGCAGAACGGACATTGCTTATCGCGGATTTAAACGACCTTCAAAACGGGCAGCAGCTGGCCGGGATGCTTGCCCATGTGAAGCGGGCGGCCGGAAAGGCGGAAGTGCGTTTGTATGGTGCGGAGTTCGGTACCGCGCGTTATGAGCAGGCACAGGAGTTGATCCGCGGTCTTGAACGCCACAATCCCGGACTTAAAGGCAAACTGAAACTTGTCGACGGCAAGCTCAGCGGACTTCGGCGCGAAATCGACGGGTTTGCGGGGCAGGTGCTGCATGTTTTTTCTAACCTGGATGTTTTGAAGCGGCTGGACGGTTTTTCCTCCCGGAAAGAAATTGCCCCGGTACGGTTTGAAGACGAGCACGGGCAATTGCGCGGACAAAGCGGAACGGTCGGGGCGGCATTGGAACGCGCGGCGCAGCTTGAAGCCGCGCTTTTAAAAAGGGAGCGCCTGGTTCCGGGCATGCTCTGGCGCCAGATTGCGGACGGCCGCGGTTATTTTATTCCCCAGGACGCCGAAGCGGAGCGCTTTGACAGATGGTTCGATTTGAATTATGTGGCGGCATTCGCAAGAGCGGCGTAAGCGATTAGATCCCAAAGCAACAGAGGAGGCGGCTTCAATAGTGATCATCCATGAATTATTCAACCATGCGGTCACTATTGGTAACGCCCTCTTGCTCTCATTGCCTTTATTGTGCGGGAGGGCGAGATTATTTTGTAAACCCCTTAATGATCTCAAAAAGATCTGATGATAAAACATACTTCGTTCCTTGTTGTAAGGACGAAACAACAGATTCGAATTTTTTAAGTTCTACCGCGTTTCCCTTAAAATACTTTTCCGCGGCTTCGTTAACGAGTTTAATGGCTTCGGCTTGGCCCTGCGCTTTTAAAATACTCGCTTGTTTATGACCTTCTGCTTCTTTGATTGCGGCTCGCCGGACCCCATCCGCTTCCGTCTCTTTCGCTGTGGCGAAATCGATGGCGGCCTGTTTCTGGTTTTGGGACTTAATAACCGTATTCATGGTTTCTTGAACATCTTTAGGAGGGGTAATTTCTTTAAGTTCGACGCGAACAATGGCGACGCCCCAACTATCGCTTTCTCTGTCTAGGATTTCCGAGAGTCTTGAGTTAAGCGTATTCCGTTGACTGTTTACATCCGTGAATTTCATTCCGCCGATTACATTCCTGGCGGTTGTTTGGGCAAGAGATACAATTTGACTTTGGAATCGATGGACATTGTAAAGAGAAGCGGTCACATTTTTTTCGTCGTCCTTGACTTTATAGTAAACGACCAAATCAACCTTTGCGTTTAAATTGTCTTCCGTGATGATATCTTGCGGAGGAACATCGACCATATTTTCAGTAATGTCAACAAAGTGCATGGTTTCAATAACCGGAATAATCCAATGAAAGCCTGGCAAACAATAACGTTTGTACTTTCCTAAAAACTCAACTACTCCTCGATGGGTTGGGCGGATAATTCTCATGCCAAAAGCAAAAACAGCAATCGTCACTACCAGAAAAACAAAAAGCGTATTCATAGATTCCTCCTGCGTTGATGCGCCGAAAGCAAAATAAATGGTACCGGGTACTGAAGGGGCGGCATCGAGAAAGAAGCTGTCCCTGCGAAAAGAATAACGGAATGCCGGAAGGAAGCCAAGAAACTTTTTGAGGGTGTCCGCGGAGACGAATGGAGGATCAAAGAGCTTGAGGGTGTGATGGCGGCCGAGAGCAAGACATGGGGTCATAAGTTACGTCCGGCTATAGACGATGAATAAATGCGACGTCGAAAAACGAACACAGCTTAAAATTTGACAAGAAGATGCAAAACTTAAAGCGTCCGATCAAGTCCTTCGGCTGACCGTTGGGTCAGCGTTTACACTCTTCTGTGTGAAATCCTCCGAAAGCTGTATCTCTAAGACCTGCCTATGGTTCTGCAACGCCGTAATTTTCTATGCCGGAAATTAAATGGCAGCCTTCCCA
>MHFC01000084.1:0-349 GCA_001804025.1 Omnitrophica bacterium GWA2_52_8
AAGGACTTCGCGGAGAGTCAAAACATCCTGCTTGTTGCGGACAAATGAAAGCGCGATATACTCGGGCTTGAGCGGCACCACGGTTTCGATGACTTCTAAATCCCGCTCGGATATGGCCGGCAGTACGATCGGCGCTTTCGGAAGATTAATGCCCTTGTTTTCGCCGAGCCGTCCGCCGGTGATCACAAGACAATGGATCCCGTCCCGTTTTATCCCAAGCACGCGCAGCTCCAGCAGTCCGTTGTCAATTAAAACCGGGTCCCCTTTTTTCACCATCTGTGATATTTTTGCGCAGGAGGTTGTGATCAAAGAAGCGCCGCCCGGGCGTTCACTGACTTGGATCCGCACT
>MHFC01000084.1:380-5514 GCA_001804025.1 Omnitrophica bacterium GWA2_52_8
CGCCCTTGAGCGCCCCCGTACGCACGCGCGGACCCTGCAAATCCACCAGAATCGGGATCGCCCGCCGCATGATGCGGCGCAGGCGGTGGATCAAATCAAACCAGCGCACGATCTCTGCGGGGGCCGTATGGGAGGTATTGATCCGCAGAATATCGGCCCCGGAGGACACCAGCTTGCGCAGGACCGGAACCGTCTTGCAGGCCGGTCCGATCGTGGCAATAATTTTTGTTTTTCTGTTCGCTGATTTCATCGTGTAGTCCCCGGCCGAGAATTAAGCCCGCGGTTAAATTACCGGACGGGTTATTTCTTGCCCAGCAGGAAATAAAGGATCATCCCGATCAGCGGAAGGATCAGAATCAAAATAATCCAAAGCGCTTTCTTTCCGCTTGAAAGAGAGCTTTTCAAACAATTGACGATCGCAATGATATCAAGCACAAACACCGCAAGCCCCAGTAATGATCCCATTTATGGTTCCTCCTTTTGATGCGTTAATTTGTAACCGGCTTTATCATTATAAGTTATTTTTTTACGGCCGGATGAATTTTTTACCGCCAGCAATCCGCACATACGCTTTGCTGTAGCCAGCCGGCGGCGTGCTTCCCATAGGGGACAGGCAATATTTCACTGCCTGTCCCCTATGGGCGCCGGCCATTTTGCAAAAGCTAAGTAATCATTTAAAAGTTTTTTCATATTTGTGAGCTGTCATAACGAATTACAAATGCTTATGAAACTGCTTCTAGTGCCGCGTCAACCTTGTTTTGATGGGTACGCGGCACTGTGCGATTGAAATGAACAACCCGTCATTTCAATCTTGACGATGCACTAGACGCCGCTCCCGTCTTCCATTAGAATGCACCCCTTTAACGGAGCCCCATGAACAAGCAACCCGATTGCGGTTACCCCAAGGCCGGGCGCAATATACCGGTTGCGGCCCCCGGAACCAAAAAAAACCGCAAACGCTGACCCATGCCCACTCTCATCGTCGTCCGCAATCCGAAAGACTGGCCCATCCACATCCCCGGCATCGAAATTGTTTCGTCCCGCGACTACCTGAGCAATGCCCGGTATGCCGAAATGCCGCACGCCAAAGTTTTTAATCTCTGCCGTTCCTACGATTATCAAAGCAACGGCTACTATGTTTCGCTGCTCGCCGAGGCCCGCGCGCACAAGCCTTTGCCGGACATCAGTGCGCTGCAGAACATGCGCCTCGTTAAAATCAGCCGTATCATGACGGAAGATGTTGAAAAAATCATACAATCGAATCTCCGGGACATTCAGGGTAAAGAGTTCACGCTGAGTATTTATTTCGGAAAGAACGTGGCCAAAAAATATGACCGGCTTTCCTGGAAACTCTTCAACCTGTTTGAGGCCCCGCTCCTGCGCGCCTATTTTGTGCACAAAAAAGAATGGGAACTCAAGCGCATCACGCCCATTTCTACCAATGAAATTCCGGAGCACCACATGCCTTTTGTCGTCGAACGGGCCCAAGCCTATTTTGCGCGCAAGCGGGTGCGGCCCTCGAAAAGATCGCGTCACAGCTACGACCTCGCCATCCTCGTCGATCCCGAAGAAAAAATCAAACCCTCAAACAAGCGCGCCATGCAGCGCTTTATGCGCGCGGCCCAGCATGCGGGCATGCGGCCGGAGTTGATCACGCGCGAAGATTACGGGTGGATTGCCGAATTTGACGCACTTTTCATCCGCACAACCACACGCGTTAATGATTATACGTTTCAGTTTGCACGGCGCGCCGAAGCCGAAGGCCTTGCCGTCATCGACGACTCGGAATCCATCATCCGCTGCGGCAATAAGGTCTACCTTGCGGAAGCCGCCCGCATTTACGGTATTCCGGTCCCGAAGACCTGGATTGTCCAGCGCGAACAGCTGGAAGAACTCAGGGACCAGATCACGTTCCCCTGCGTCCTGAAACTCCCCGACAGTTCTTTTTCCCTGAACGTCGTCAAATCCGGCAACTGGGAAGAACTTTCAACCGAAGCTGCGAAATTTTTTGAGAGCTCCGAAATGATCGTACTGCAGGAATTTGTGCCCACCCAATTCGACTGGCGCATCGGTGTGCTCGACGGCAAGCCGCTCTTCGCCTGCCTGTATCACATGGTCCGGCACCATTGGCAGATTGTCAAGAAAGCCTCCACGGGAAGGACGCTGACGGGAAAAGTTATCGCCGTGCCGTTGAAAGATGTCCCTGCCGGAGTTCTGGACGCGGCCCTGAGTGCCGCCCGGGTGATGGGACAGGGACTTTACGGCGTCGACGTCAAACAGGCCGATGATAAAATTTTCGTGATGGAGGTTAATGACAACCCTAACATCGACGCGCGTTATGAAGACGCCATTTTAAAAATGCGGCTTTACATCAAAATCATGCGCTCCTTGCGGCGCAGGATCGAAGCCATCAAGGCGGGCAAGGGACTGCAGGCATGAGCGCAAGAAAACCGCTGCATCTTTTTGACGCCTACGGCATCGAACTCGAATACATGCTGGTGGACCGGCGTTCGCTTTCCGTCATGCCGGTGGCTGATGAACTTCTAAAAAAAGCTCACGGCCGCTACACCAACGATCATACCGCGGCGGGCGGGATCGGATGGTCAAACGAACTTGTCTGCCATGTGCTGGAGCTCAGAAACGAACGCCCGGAGCCGCATTTGGACACCTTAAAGAACCGGTTTGCCGGGTCCGTCCGAACCCTTAACAAACTGGCGTCGGCATGGGGCGCCATGCTCATGCCCGCCGCCATGCATCCCTGGATGGATCCCGCAAAGGAAACGCGCCTCTGGCCGCATGAGGCCCGTGAAATTTACGCACAATTTGATAAAATTTTCAGCTGCAGACGCCACGGATGGGCCAATTTGCAAAGCTGCCAGATCAATCTCCCCTTTTGCGGAGACAAGGAATTTGCACGGCTGCATGCCGCGGTCCGGATCGTGCTGCCGCTCCTTCCGGCGCTCGCTTCTTCATCCCCGCTTATGGACGGACAAACCCACGGAAGAATCAACAACCGGCTCGCGGTCTACCGCTCCAACTCCGGAAAAATCCCGTCAATCACGGGAGATTGCATTCCTGAAAAGGTCCATTCCCATAAAGAATATCAGACTAAAATTCTGGACCCGATCTACCGCGGCCTTAAGTTCCATGACCCGGACGGTGTCCTGCGCCACGAATGGGTCAACGCACGCGGGGCCATCGCACGCTTTGACCGCCATGCGGTCGAGATCCGCATCATGGACATGCAGGAATGCCCCGCCGCCGACATTGCGGTCTGCAAGGCGGTTATTGCCGTCATCCGCGCCCTTGTCGAAGAAAATTTTTCGGATTTTACCGCGCAAGACGCTTTTTCTTCAGGCCGTCTCGTCAGCCTCCTCGACCTGGCCGGCTGCGGGGGGGAGCTTGCGGTCATTCGTGACCGCCGTTATCTCGCCTTGCTCGGATTTCTCTCCGAAAAAAAAATGACGCTGCGGAAATTATGGCTGCATTTGCTGGAAAAAACATTTCCGCCGAATACGGCCGGCGACAGGGACGATCTTAAAACACTGCGGACTATCCTGAAAGAGGGCGTGCTTTCGCGAAGAATATTACGTGCGGCAAAAAACGATTTCTCACGCGGGTCGCTGAGAGAAATTTATTTTGAACTTTGCCGCTGTCTGGCCGAAGGGAGACAGTTCCATGCCTAAACCATACAAACTTGTCCTGACCTGCGAACACGCCTCCGCCCGGATTCCGGTAAAATACCGGGAACTGATTCCTCAAAGTTATTTACGTACGCATAAAGGGCTGGATATCGGCGCGCTGGAAGCGGCGGAATTTTTTTCGAAGACTTTGCGGGCGCCCTTGATCGCGGGAAATGTCAGCCGTTTAGTCGTCGACCTGAACCGCTCACCGCATAACCGGACCGCTCTTTTCAGCCGGTTCCTGCAAAGCCTGGACCGCGATAAAAAAAACCGGATTCTTAATCTCTATTATCTCCCCTACCGGAAGGCCGCCGAGAGGCAGGCCCGAAAACTCGCCCGAAAACCGGGGGTGGTTCTGCATCTTTCGATCCACAGCTTCACGCCCGTTTTGTACGGAAAGGTCCGCCGCCCGGACATCGGTCTGCTCTTTGACCCGGCGCGGAAGTCTGAAGCTCGTTTCTGCCGCCGGATGCGCACGGAATTAAAGCGCCTCGATCCGGGCCTCAAGGTCCTGTTCAATGATCCTTATAAGGGAATCTCGGACGGCATGACGACCGCCCTCCGGAAAAAATTCCCGAGCACACGCTACGCCGGCATCGAAGTGGAGATTAATCAGAAGTTTCCGCGCAAGGCGGGTAAAAAATGGCGGGCATTGAAAAAGATTTTAGCAAAAGCAATTTGGGCGGTAATGATTTAAGGAAAGTGCTCGGACCCATGAAGCCCTCGTCAGTCCGCGGATTTTCCGCCCACGGCGGATAGCGGGAATCCATTACCGCCGTAATTAAATAGCGTGCCCCCGCGATTCTGTCGAATGAAAGCCTATCCTGCGCTTGGGTTTTCCCTGAGCAACAGCCATGAGTTGCCGAATTGCTGAAAAAATTGTCCGGATTTCCTCATCATGTTTTTCAACTTTATTTTCAAGGTTGCGAAGCTGCAGCGCAAGTTCCTTGTTGGCTGACAAGAGCCGTCTTAATTTTACAAATGTCCGCATGATAGCAACATTGACGCGAACAGCGGGTTTACTTCGAAGAATCCCCGAGAGCATGGCAATACCTTGTTCGGTAAAGGCATAGGGGCGATACTTGATATTTTGCCCCGGTCTCAAGGTCACATTTTGTGACCTTGGATTTTCAATTTCATTCCACGCCAGTTGAAACATAAAATCATCCGGAAATCGATCCCCATTGCGCTTTGCAGCCTGGATCAGGGTTTTCACTTTTACGCCGTACATTTTTGCCAGATCCCTGTCGAGCAAAACGCGTTCATTTCTTATAATCTGGATGCTGGCCGCAATGCTTCCCGCATCGATATTAAGTTTTCGCATGGAAAAAATGTATCAAATAATTGATTATAATGCAATATTAAATTGCGTATTCTAACTAACCCGCATTTCTCATCACCCATGAGAAATGCCCTCGCGGAGGCTGTGGTGCAAATGGGCTTTTTCATTT
>MHFC01000085.1:0-1902 GCA_001804025.1 Omnitrophica bacterium GWA2_52_8
CGGATCTGGCAAATCGAGGATGGAGGGACCGGTGCTGTACAGGAAACGAGCAAGCCGGTCCGCGTTGTGAGCATGAACCGCGAATTTTATCTGGACGGCAATGCCGATCTTTCAGGCGAGACAGGCGCTGCGGTTTTCACCCTGGATCTGGACCGTACGGACAAACGCGTGTGGGTTGTGAACAACAATCCGCTGGCAACCTCTCTGGAAGAAATGGCGGATACTTCCCGGTCTTACCTCATTTTTCACGACGGCCGTGATCAGGAAGTGGGCGCTTTTGTTTTCAATGTTGCAGACCTCCAAAATCCCATCGGATTTTTGGCGCGTCATGATGCCGGCAAAAAGTATGCAGAAACCCGGTTCCGTGCGAATACGCTCGGGGACCACGGCCGCTACGGCTGGATTCTTTTCGGCAATGCCGGAGAGAAACCGGGAGAACAGCTTTTTACCGCAGGGACACGCAATCGTGTTGTCATTGCGGGTTCCTCCGATCCGAGTGTTCTTTCCGGCCACCGTTTCGTCAAATTTGTGCTTAATGAGCAGGGCCAGATCATGGAGCGTTGGCAGGGTGAAGGCGTTTCGGACCGGACGCAGTACACCAAACTCCTCTACAAGCGGGACGCCGAAACCGGACAGCTGAATTATCTCGTGACCGACAGCTATGCGGAACAGATCGGCGGCTTTCTGGTTTCATCCTCGCTTGCGATTGAAGATGTCGGCCGTGGCGGCGTTCTGCAGACCCGCATGGCTCAATCCGGCAACAGTCTGCAAACCCTCATTGATGATCACTGGACCAATGCTTCAACTGCGCATCGAGCCGGTATCTTCCTTTACGGTGCTGCTATAGCAGCCGTTGTATTAACACTTGCGGTGATCGCTACCGTGGCAACCGGCGGAGCAGCTTTGGTAGGAACCGCTGGAGCAATCTGGGCGGCTGCCGGCATCGGACTTTATGCTGCCGGCGGTTATTTTAACAGCCCCTTTACCCGGGATCTTGGCGTTGCTGCCATCGGTGCCGGTACGCTGGCGCTCGGTACTGCCGTCGCAACGGCGATTACATCCCCCGGGCTGACTGCTGTCGGATCGAAGGTTCTCGGAACTGCCGGAGTTATTGCCGGTAAAGCCGGATTTGTGGGAATCGGTCTTGAACTTGGCATAGCTGCACAGGCAGCCGGTGCTGCGGCCTACTGGTCCGGTGTGGGTGTGAGCGTTTTCGGAGGTGCGGTGCTTTACGGCGCGGGTATGGCCGCGGGAGCACTTTACCAGGTCGGGACTCCGGTCTGGAATCTTATTGATGATTATCGGGTCCGGCCTGCTCTTGTCGTGGCTGGATTTCTTGGCTGGATCGGAAAAGGGATCCTGCATTATACCGGTCTGGAATGGTTGGGCGGCAAAATCGCGGAAGGGGGAAGTGCTTTTTCTGACTGGATCATGAACACCGGTTTTGGCCAGCATGTCTTGGCTCCGGGAATCGCGTTCATTCAAAGTTTCTTTCACCTCATCGAGAATTTCATCGTGGAGCCGGTCTTTTTAATCATGAGCATTCCTCTCCAGATTTTCAAGGCCGGATTTGATGACGGGCGGTTGTGGACGGGCGGAGCGCTAAAGTGGTCCGAGGACTGGGACCGGATCGCCCTGCATGCGCTGACCGCCGGCGGACAGGGAATCCTGTTTGTGGGATTCGGCGGTATCATGCTCTGGCAATGGGCCTGGGGCGGTCTGATGCGAGGGCTTCCGGCCGTGTGGGCCAGCCTGCGCAGCGGTATCGGAAATATTGTGGAAGGTTTGGCGATTGCATTGCGTGGAAGTGTAAATCTTCCTGCAAATCTTGTTGCCCGGCAGTCGGTCGATGCGGCGAGGGCCGCTGCGGTCGAAGTTTCCGGATTGGGCCGTGCGGGGGCG
>MHFC01000085.1:1922-3374 GCA_001804025.1 Omnitrophica bacterium GWA2_52_8
GGGTCTTGCGGAAATCTTTATTGCGGCACCGGCACGTTTTGCGGCAGCTTTCCTTCCGGCGGCCGGTCGCGAGGCGGCGGGGCTGACCGGGCAGTTTTACCGGGAACTGGCGGAAACTTATTTTGCCAGCTTGGGTTCAACGGGGAGCTTTCGTCTGGCATTCAACGCAGTGCGGGGAGAATTTACCGCCGGGTTCGGGGCGGGCTGGGCGCATTTCAGGCGGGGGCTGCAAAAGACAGCGCGGGAATTTTTTGCGCGCTTTCTGAAAACGGACGGAAAGAAATCAACGGATATTGTCCGGGCAGGGGCTCCGCGCAACCGTCTGACGGCCGGAGTGAATGCAGCGCTGGACATGATTAAACGGATTCCGGCCTGGATGAAGCTGGCGGGTGTCGGGGCTGCGGCTTACGGCGCCGGCGAGCTTATGGAACAATGGAACGTATCCATACTCGGGTTAAAATCGCATCATATAAAAGTTATCGGGCTTGCGATTGCGGCCGCAGGCTTGCTTATTCTAGGGACGCAGAGCTTGCTTGCGCTGCGAGCGTCAATCCGGGCCGGGGGGAAAGGTGCGCAGGAGGCAGCCGGCGCCGCGGCCGAAGAGACACTTAAATTCTGGACACGCCCGAGCGTGCGCTTCGCCAATTTTACCGCCAAGTCGCTATTGGTAGGAGGAGGCGTGTTGTGGGTCGCCGGAAGCCAGCTGGAACATTTTGGGAGCAGCTACCACGAAGCAGCTCAATGGATGAAGTGGGGCGGAATGGCTGCCGTCGCGATGGGGGCTCTTCTGCTGATTATCACCTCAAGCGCAGCCGTCTTTGGCCGCGGCAAGGACACGCGCAAGGCCGCGGAATTTTTTGATTTTGCATCATTCGAGCAGCTGCGCATCGAGCCGATGAGAGGTGTCAGCCGCTATGTTTCGAAAAAAGCGGCGCTGGACGATGGTCTCCTTTTTTCGCATTTCATGATCGATGAAGCGGTGCATGCCGGTTTCTTCGCCAGGGCACTGAATTTTACGTTGAGTTACGCGAGTGTGGCGATCGAGACGGGTTTTGCATGGGCCCAGTTTGATATGGCGCTGCGATGGGCTATGCACGGCCAGCGTCCGAACTCGACGGAATTCTGGTTCGGCGACCCTTATGCGGATGATCCTGCGCATCAGACCGGGATTCTGAGTGTTTTTGCCATGGGATTCCGGCTGGGTCCGCTGCTCGGCATTTTCGGGAATATGGGTTTCGAAAAGGTCGGCGCCAGCATCTGGGGAAATCTGATGCAGTCCGCGCTGGCCGGACCCGCGGGCTGGCTCAAAAGCACGGCGCGTGCATTGGGCGCGCGCATGAGTTTCGAAAGTTTCAGTCTTGCAGGCCTTCTCGGCAGGTTTGGTGGCCGGAGTGCTGCTGACAGGCTCGGTACCGCCATGAGCCGCGGGACCCTCAACAAGCTCGTGACGCG
>MHFC01000085.1:3415-7934 GCA_001804025.1 Omnitrophica bacterium GWA2_52_8
GCTCCGCGTGGGCCATCACTTACCTGGTGCCTGTGCTGAGCCAGTATTTGATGACGCCGGTATTGCGTATCACAAATTTCATCGGTGTTACCAACCTGAACGAGCAGGAGATCCAGGAGGCCGCACAGGACCTGTTGTTCTTCCTCCTGCCGCAGCATATGACGCGCAGCCGCATGTCCCAGATACAGCGTTCGGAAACCCGGCGGGCGCCCTCCGAAGCGCTTTCAAACGGCGAAAAACTGGGAAGGACTCTTGAAACGCACGAACTTGTCGAGGTTGCTGAAGGGAGACGCCCTGTGGACGATCTGTCTGCAGGTCAGGCGCACGATGCCCTGCGAAGCCGCCCCGAATACTCTCGTGCGGAAAGCATGTCGGATGCGGAACTTCTTGGCATTATCAGAACCAACGGGCAGTCGGCTCCTGAAGGAAGCGGTGTTACCGTCAGACTTGCCGAGGCGGTTTTGCGCAGCCGCGGAGGTACGGCGCAATACGGCATCAAACCGGCCGAATCGATCGATGCTGCCGGGAGGATTGAAAATTATGATGCGCAGGCCGAGGTTGCCCGTACGCTGTCAAACGAACGTCTGACCGAAATTTCCCGCAGTCGTGATGGTGCAACGGATGGGGGCGTCCATATTGATTCCGGGACAGCCGAGCGAGAGCTTGCCTGGCGTCAGACGGCCGCAGAACAGGGCCGATATCTGGGAGAGAGGAATTTCAGTCTCCAGGAGCTGCTGAATTTGCGGCGTCAAGAAGGTGACGTGATTGACGTGGGGAACGGATTGATGGTTAACCGTTCGGTGATCGACATGCTGATCGAGGCCAGGCAGCCGCTGACGGCGGATCTTACATCCATCAAGGATTCTCTCGAGTCGCGGTTTGACCTGCACACGATTGAAGAAGTCTTCGGTGGAGGCGGTGGCAGGGAAGCCGTTCTGGATCATGCCGCCCGTGACATCCGCAGCCGAAATATTGAATACGAAATGTCGCGGAACGCCGGGCAGCCGGCCGAAACTGTTTTAAGGATTCTCCAGGCAAGTTCGGAGGGCAGGCTTGAGGGCCTAGGTTCGCGTAATCTAGAGGATTATACCTACGGCGAGCTCGCAGCCATGATGGGTTGTTCCGGCGGCTGTGAGCTGGGTGCGCTTGCACATTACCGTTTCAGTCTGCGGGATGCGTTGTCCGGAATCCGCGCGGTTTACGTCGGAACCGCAGCGTTCTTTCAGCAGCTCCAGCGTGATTTTAATGAGGTCCGGGAACGGCCTGAAACCGGGACGCCGGAATCCGATGGCAAGAAACCTGAAGTCGTGCTGGTAGACAAAAAGGACGCCCCTGCATCAGATGTGCTCCGCGAGGTGGCCGATGCCGCGCGGCCTACTGAAATAGTTCCTGTGTCGGCGGAGCAGACGGCCGCCCCGAAGGCCGGCGAGAAACCTTCAGAGATTCAGCGGCCGGCGAAGTCCGTCAGCCCTGAGGATGTTCTTCCGCCGGCACAAAAAGCCGCCGCGGCCGTAGGTGAAGCCGAAGCCTTGGCGAGCAAAGGAAATTACAAGGCTGCAGAAGAAAAAATCAAAGAGGCTAAGGAAGCCCAGCAGGCGGCGGAGACTCAGGCCCAGGGGCTCATCAGCGGCAGCACGGCTCAGGGCGCGTTTAACCTGGCGGCGAGCGCACGACGAATCCAGAAAATGGAGGGAGTGATCAAACGCGGCAACGAGATTGAAGCGCTGCTTGTCAGAGCGTTTGAGGAAGCCGGCAAACAAAACTATGACGAAGCCGTAAACCTGATCCTGCAAGCCGAAGATCTCCAGGGACGGGATGGCTGGCTCGGAGCGGGCCGCCAGTCCCTGATCATTGTTTGCGAGCAATGTAACACAGGGGGTTCTGTGGCGGCTCAGGGACCCAGAACGTTCGAGGGTCGCCGCGACCTGGTCAGTCAGCGCCATGCCTGGGAAGAGGCCAAAACGGAAAAGATGCACAAGGAAGGCAAGACAGGGATGAAAAAGGTGCTGGATCATTTGTCAAAGGGTGAACTGAGCGAAGCCATCAGGGAACTGGCTGTTGTCGAGAAACTGCTCGGAAGCGACATAACCATCGACCGCGTGCTCGGTTTCATGACGCCGAGTGAACGCCTTCTCGGTGAACTTCTTCCGGGGCTCAGCCGGGTGGACCGCTTGAGCCGCATGCGGGAAAGAATCAATGAATTGCGTTTCGAGAAACTTGAGGCCGGCCGAGATGCCAGTATCGCAAAATGGCAGTCGCGGCTTGCTGTTGCGGAAAATCTGCCGGCAGGGCCCGGCCGGAATATGGCGATTGCCGAGGCCAACGCTGTTCTGTGGCTGCTGCGGCAGGCCGTGGTAGCCCGCGAGGGAGGCCGGATCCAGGATGCGCGGCGTTTCGAGCAGGAAGCGGAAAATCTCATGGCGCGTGCCGAACGTGCGGCTGAAGAAGCCGCGAAACCGGCGGCGCCGTTGCGAGACCTGACCGTGGATTCAGGCAAATTCGAGATTCGCGCCGAAGACAAGCGCGAGCACGGACAGGCGCATGCCGTCGAGGTTCTGCAGGATGACCTTGGAAAGCTCGCGGAAAAGGCCGATGCTGTTTCGGGATCACGGCATATGGATCAGGGTACCCGGGATCGCATAGACACAGCAAAGGAGAACGCCAGGCAAACCGTTGATGCGGCCGAAACCCTGCGGCAGCGCGTTGAAACTGCGAAGCAGCACGACATGGATGCAGAAACCCACGCGCAGTTGGCGCATGAAATCGATGCCATGAAATCCAGAATCAATCGGACGCGCAGCGAAGTAAGCGAAATGATGGAAGCCGTACAGGCAGTTGCAGCGGCGGGGCGGCCTCATGACGGCAGGACTCCGCTGGCCGGGGAACTCGGCCGGTACGGGGAAGCCTTCGTGAAGGAAGCGCTCGAATTTTATCTGCAAAGCGGGGCTTCGCTCGACCGCGTCATCGCGGCCCTGGCATCAGGTCAAAACGAAATCATGATCGACGGATACGGCAAACTCAGGCTTACCCGGGACGTAGTCGAGGCCGCGCAATCTCTCTGGAACCTGAAAGATGCCGACATCGGAAGGATGCGCGTGGACCAGGCCCTGCTTGAAGCCGGGTTCGGAGCGACGGCCAGACTCGAAATCCTGCAGGATATTCTCGACGGAAAATATCAGTTCAGAAACGATATCCTGGTCGACAGGCGTTTTGTCTGGGAAGCGGCCTCGGAACAGTACGCTAATCTGCTGCATGAAGCTTCGTGGCGGAGCCGCGGCGGAAGTGAAAGGAAGGGAAAAGGCCGCGCTGAGTCCATGAGCGAATTTGTCGAGGATGCGGTCCGAATCGCAAGCGGGGCGCGGGCGAGCGAAGATGGTTCGAAGCGGTTTATCGAGAAGTCGGGAGACGCTTATCTTGACCGGCTGGCAAGTCTGTATACGCGGCATCAGGAATTGCAGGAAGCACATGTGCTCGCCGCAAAGATCGAGCTGGCAAGGATTGGTAAAATGGACGTTCTGGACGGGCTGGCCAAAGACGTTGTCCTGGCAGCTATGGAGGCGGGCCTCGACACCCGGGATGTCGCCGTCCTGTTTGATATCTTAGGGGATTCCAAGCGGACGGTTGACGAGAAAATTACGGGCATTGACCGGCTCCTGGCAGAGCGGCTGGAGATCGCGGGCCGTGACAAGGCCAACCTGTTTCTTGAGACAACGCTGAAGATCTTTGACGGTATCGAGCGCGTGGACGACCATACGATTCTCGTTTTCGGTGACGCCAATCATAGTGCCTGCGCAGCCGGGTGCAACGGCCGGGCGAGCATGGACGGGCTTGTATCACGGTTGTCCGAACGCTTTGACGAACTCGGAATCAGGTATCGGTTCCAGGACCAGTTCAGCCTTCATCTTGATGCCCGCCAGCAGGAATACTACGGCCGGAGGTCGGCATCGGGAGCCTCAGGGGCGCTTGAAATGCGAAGGATTTTTGCGGAAGGACGGGCTCAGTCCGATGAGGGCGTCCGCGAGCAGATGCGGCGCGCCGGGCGCCGTGAGACCGTAAGCGGTCAGGGCCGGTTGGCGCATGAAAGCGCGGCCGAGGCCGTAGCGCGAGGCCGGCGACTGCAACAGTCGCGACTGATGGCGGAAGCCTTTGCCGAACAAATTGTCCGCATCGCCGGCGAATGGAGGTTCTCGCCTGACAGCGTCCACTACTTCGGCGTGATCCAGGATGGCACAAAGAAAGTGATCCGGCTTACGGGGCGCGAAATTCGCGATCTTGCTGCCGAGGCCGGGGCAGTTATTGCACCTCCTGCAATGCCCGGCGGCGGCGCCCATCCTGCCGCGCCGGTACGGGAGCCTGAAGATTGGCGTTTGGATACCCAGGACCGGGTGAATGAAAACCAGCGCCAGCTAAAGGCCAAGGACCAAGAACTGCAGATAAGAAAAAGCGAGCGCAGGCGTCTTGGATTTATACGCGGCATTTGGGACACGCTGAAATTCGGCAGCCGCGAACGGGCGTTTAA
>MHFC01000085.1:7940-14456 GCA_001804025.1 Omnitrophica bacterium GWA2_52_8
GCAGATGGAAATTTACCGGCTCGACCGCGAAATTCTCAGGCTTGAAGCCGACAAGCAGCAATTGCAGGACCGGATCGATTTTGACCGCAGCGTGCTCAAGAGCGGATTTGCTTCGTATCAGGAAGCGATGGTGTTTCTGACGGCGATTGCGCCGGAACTGGTAAGCGAAATGAACTATGCCTCGCTGGCGCAGATCATGCATGCGGTTCTCTACGACACGCGGAGTCAAAAAGGTGTTGCGCGGGAAATCCAGGCCCTGCACAAGGCTCTGATCGACTACTATCATGTTCCGGAAAACGAAGCGCTGCGCAAACGCCATGAAGCCGCTATCCGGTCACAGTCCAATGATGAAGCGATCGTGGAATTGCGCACGCGCATGCGGGCCTTTATGGAAGGCAGCACGGAACTGATCCTTCTCAGGGAAAAAATCGGCGATGGAAATCCGAAAGCCCTGGAGCGGCTCGAAAATTATATTTTTCTCGGCACAATGTTCGAACTCATGGATGCACCGAAAAAGGGCGGTTTCTGGGGAGAAGGCGCCAAGAATATCTCGGACCGCCCGGAAGCGGACCTCTTCGGCCGCGGGGAATCGCAGATCATGGCGGCAATCGGTATCGATCTCGGCATGGACATTTCGGCCGGTACCGGTATCGGGAAGTCGCGCGCGCAAATTATGGGCGCGGCATTTTATCATGCCAATAACCGCAAGGACGGCAAGCGCATCGCGCTCCTGATCGAAAAGGACGACAGCATCCGCAAATACTTCGCGGGGACTGAGGGGCAGGTTTTGCCGTCAACCTATCGTCATATTGCGCTGGCGCTCGGGATTCACCTGATTGACGGCAACGCCTTTCTAAAACCCGAAGTACGCGATTTCAAGGGATTGCGGCAGAAACTTGAAGAAGATCCGGACGGGGTACTGATCTCGGATCTGATGACAATCACGCATACACAGAACAACCGGGACATCGCTGAAGCGCGTGAGTTTCTGAATTTTATGGAAGACAACATGCACCGGCGTGTTCTGGATGAAGCCCAGTTTGCCGCTTACAGCCAGGTCAAGGCCATCATCGCCGAAAGTGAAGATGTCGCCTACGCCGGGGACCGCGTGGTATGGAAGGGATGGGAATTCCTCAATCACATCCAGGATATGGTTGAGGGGACCGGCAAGGCCCCAAGTCTGAAGCTGGTTGCAACCGAAGAAGAGTTCAACAAACATTATATTGACGGCCTTGGAGAAACGGCTGCCAAAAATGCGATCCCTGCATTTCATGTGACCGACAAGGGCCAGGTGCTCTGGAACCAGGCGGCCATTGATCTGATGCGCAAGGAAGGTCGCAAGTACGGTTTTTCGACGCACCGCCAGCTCGAATCGCTCCTCTCGGGGCTTTACGGAACCGGCGTTCAGATGAAAGAGACTGTGCTAAAGGGCCGTGTCGTCATGAAACCCGCTGACCGCTATGAAATCCATGAGGAGCAGCAGTCAAGCGACATAGCGCTGCAGATTGCTCAGTCCTACCGCTTCCTGCAGCGGACTTTCAGGGAAGGTCACCGCCGTATCCTGGACAATGCCGACCTTGCGGCCAAGCTGAAATATTACCAGACGCCCAAAGGAATTGAGGACCGCCAGCGTACTGCCGAGGACAAAAGCACCATTGATTTCAATACCGCGTTCGCAGGGTTTGAATTCGATGCTAACGGCCGCATGAATATAAAGCGCCTCGACATGCAGATGCTGCGCACCTGGTTTGATGTCGATTCTACAGGCAAGCTGAACACCAAGATTGGGACACCGATCCAGCGTCTTTTCAGCCATGGCGTTGTGGCCATGTCGGCGACGCTTCCGGAATTTATTCATCTTTTGACGGGAAATGTCCGCATGGAACTGGGGCGCAGTGAAGCCGACCTCGCACACCTCCAGGCGGAGGGGCGTCTTTCAGTCCGTGCCCTGGATATGAAGGAGCTTCTGTCGGCGCATGAAGCGACGCGCCGGGTACATGAACAGTTCTTCCGTGAAATGCTCGAGGATGAGCTTAATGCGATCCGGTCCAGTTCGAAAGCCGCTGTTCGTGAGGGCAATATCATGATTATTGTCGGTGATCCAAATTTGCAGGCTATTGCCGCGGAAGTGGTCCGCAGGGTTTTTAATCTGGATTCCCGGGACCACAGCGAGATGTACCAGATGCAGATGGTTCAGCTGGCCAGCGATTCCGGTGCGGTCCAGCAGATTGCAAGTTCGGGAGCGGTAAAGACCCAGATCGTCATCGGTTCGGAGCGTATCGCGACGGCCTTTGACCTCAAACGCCGGAAAATGTCGGACGGAACCGAGGTGGCAACGAGTGTGATCGGGATCGGGGTCGAACTGTATGAAGGCCACCTGATCGCCCAGGAGATCGGCCGCGACCGCAGCAACAGCGGCCAGGTCCGGCTGGTCTACGACTCCGGGCGGCTCAAGGAGAGCCTGCGGGAGGCGCTCGGCGGTATTGCGTTCGATGATTTCCACCGCCAGCTTGAACGCAAGTCGGCACAAACGCGCCGTGAAGCCGAGAGCGTCGGCCGTTACGACGGACATCGCGGCATGATTAAGGCAAACGAGGATACAGCCAGACTTTACGAAGCGCGGGCCCGGCAGGCCGATCGCAATGTCGGCCTTGCTGAATTCCTGTCCCGTGCCAACCGCGAGGGACGGGAATTTGACCGCATTATCGATGCCATAATGACCGGCGAGGTCTCTTTGCGCGGGTTCAGTATCCTGGATCTACTGACATTGAATTTTGAATACCGCGAAGGACTGCACCAGTCCAATGCGGCGCGGTTTATGACCAGCACGCAGCTGCAAGATGAATTCATCACCAAACCGCTGGTGCGGCTGCTTGAAAAATCGCAAGGGAACCAGAAGAAGGGTGATGCGGTGCGTTCCATTATCCGCGATCTGGAAGAAGGCAAGCTGCTGGACGTCGATGCCACCCGCACGGCGCGCGGCGTGAGCGGTGAGGATTTTGTTCGCGGGGAGATCCGCAGCATCATTGCCGAAATATTCGGACGGCGTATCGGATCGAGCGAACGGCGTCAGGGTTATGAAAGCCTGGAACGGCGACTGCAGCGGGCGGGATTTGAAAATTCCGTGATTGCAGTCGTCTTCAGGAAGGCGGAACTGCTTGAAATCGAGCGGGGCCTCGACGGCGGCAACGCCCTCTTTAATATCACGTCAATCCGCGAAGCCAACGGGCTGGATGCAGGCTCTCATCTGCGTGTTGCGGAAATGCCGAGGGACGGTCTGCCGGGCCGTTTTTCAATCGCGCGGACTGCAGATAGTTTTGCAACCGATTACGTCCGCACGGTCCTTCTCCTGAGTGATTACATTTTCAAAAGCCATGAGGTCCGCAAACGCACGGGTGAGGAAGCCGAGCGCCAGCATGCCTACTTTGCGCGGCGGTCCAACGATCCCGAACAGATCAAAAACGAGCTGCGTGACAGTTCGGGATTAAAGGGTGACCGCGGTAACATTGCCATCCGCCGGTTTGAAGAAGCCGGATTTATCGGGGCCCGGACCGTAAGTGAAAAAGGCCAGAATATGGTTCGTTTTATAACCGATATGCTCGGGGGCGGGGTGCGGAGCAAAACGCTGATTAGGTCGCTGCAGCGTCTGGGCTTTGACGTCACTCCGGACGCCGACCCCGACATGATTCGGGATGCTGCGATCGAGGCTGCCTTCCTGCTTGAGCGGCAGGGGTATTTTGACGGAAGCCATGCGGGGCAGGTGGCCACAAGACTCCTGCGTATTGGCCAGGTCACAGGAGATGTTGCGGGGCAGCCTCTGGATATTCAGCAGGCCCTTTCAGGAAACCGGACGGCCACAGGACTGTCGAATGTTCCGACGGACTGGGACAATAATTTCGCGTATCACCGCGCTCTTGACATCTTGAGCGTGAACCGCAGGCGCGGCTTGTCCGATGCTTTTCCCGGAAATGCGGAAACGAATTCGACGCATGAACGCAATACGGAAGAAGTCCGGCAGTATCTGGATTCTCTTTCTGTCGCAGTCCGTAGCGGCTCCGTCCAGCTGACATCCGAACTGGCAACAGCCATCGACGCACTTGTTCATAATGGCTGCAACGCCTGTCCGACGCAGTACCGCAGACAAGGCCTGCCTCAATCATCGGTGGATGTCATGCAGTGGTATCTCCAGAACGCTTTTGCAATTCGGGTTCAGAACGATACGGCACTTACCATGCAACAGTTGCTCACGAGCGATGCCTTTGAGGCAGATCTCGCCCGGACCCACGCTTCAACCATCGGGGCGGGCCGGCCGCGCGAGCTGCGAAGTTTTCACCGGGTCTGGCGGAATGAAGAAAAACAGAAATCATTTCTGAACGGCGCCATTTACCGGCAACAGCGGCTTTCGGAGCTTGAGGATCGCATGAATAAAACTCTGGAACTGGCTCCGGGCGGCTTCAGGGGTATATTGCGCCGGGCCGTCAGTTATGATTTTCTTAATTATCATTTTGTCCGTTTCCAGTACGGCAAGTTTGATGAAGAGACAATCAAACGCGAAGCCGGGATTGATGCCGCCATCGTCGGAACTTCGGCTTATGTGACTTTATTGGCGGTCGGGGCCAAACTGGCTGCAGCGGGAGCCGCGTTCGTGTTCTGGCCGGCCGTGGCAGCGGCGATTGCAGTGCTCGTCATAGGGCTGGGCGTAACGCATTCGCGCTGGCGTGAACCGCTGCGTGAAGGGTTCAACAAACTGGCTGAAAAACACTGGCACCCCCGTTCCGCCATGACCCGTGTCGCCATCGGAGCGGTCCTGACGGCTGTTATCGCAGGCATCGCGGCAATTTTTGTTCCGGTGATCGCGGTTGCTGTGATGGCAACTGCCGGTTTGTCCATGTCTGTCTATGCCGCTTTCAGCCGGCGCGCGGACTCGGTTGTAAATATCCGGCGCGATCTGAATGCACAGCGGGCAAGGCACACCGATGCCCTGGGTCCGGTTGATCTGACGGACTTCCAGGACCGGCTGATTCTGGCAAGACGTCTGGCTCTGTTCGATCCCAATGCTTCCGAAGACGACCTTTACATTCTTGCCGATGCACTGCCGTCTTTGCTCGAAGGGCTCGGCAGCGAACGGGTCATCGGCCGCCTGAGCGCACCGCAGTTATTCAAACTTGCGAAAGAATGGGATAAAGACCGCCAGACGCCGCCTGTGGACGGCATCGGGCGCTCGGTGTCCCAGCGTGCATGGAGGGCCTACCGTACCGCCTTGGAGCGCAAGGATATCGGGCAGATCATTCTTGCTTTTAAACCCGCGATGCTTATCAAGAAATTCGGCGGGTTTTTCCATGATATGGCGGACCGTGGATTCAAGGACGGCGCAATGTCTTATGGGAAGCCGACAATAGCCATTCTCAGCGTTGCGATGATGGTCCTGATTCCGGTGCTTATCTTTACGCCGTTGACCTATGCAATGGTTGCGCCGTACCTGTGGTATTCCTCGACCGGCGTCAATTTGTTCGTCCTGATCATGCAGCGGATGCGGGCTTCCGGAATTTTGATGACGGCAGGAGAGCGCCAGACTCTTCGCGGTGTTCAGCTCGAGCAAAAGCAAAAAGAACTGGACCAGCTGCAAAAAGATCCCGGGAGCTCAAAGGACAAAATCAAGGCACTCCAGGCGGAAATCAAGAAAAGCGAAGGTATCAACAGCCCCATTCACGAGCAGGCTATTAGTGCCATGGAAGCCGAACGTCGCAAGCTGCGGGAACAAAAACAGACTATGGTCCCCGGATCCGCAACTTACGGCGTCATTACCGCTCAAATTGCCGAGCTGGCCCTGAGACTTGACAAACGGCGCGAGGAGATGCGCCGTGCCAAAAACGAACGCACGATCGCCAAACTCGTGCCGAAGTTTTTCATCCTCATTCCCGGTCTACGTGGACTGGCAAGAAAAGCCCTTGAAGTCGAACTCATGCGGCTCGCGCCTCGCTATAAAAAGCAATCGCCGGCATTGATGCGACTTATGAATCATCTTGCGGCGGCTGCGCCGGATGCAATGACCGTGGAGCAGTATGAGAAGACTTTCGACATGCTCGATAACCTTGAAGAGTTTGATATCACCGAACGTCATTACCGCGATGCCTATCACGACGAATTTGAGTCATTGCAGACTCAGATCGAAAGTCTGGGCTCCATTGGGGATGATGCCGGTAAGAAAGCGCGGTTTGAAGACCTGCGCAGGCAGCAGGAAGAGGCCGGCAAGCGTTATCAGGACAGTCTCAAGACTTACCTGGACGGCATGATCCTGAGCGGCTTGAATTTTGAAGGTAAGCCGACGGCGCCGTTGTTTGGACGCGACAATTCTGTGGGAGCGCTGTTTGAAGTTTCCAAGGAGGTCGAAAAAATGATCGAAGAAGGAAAATTTGGAACGCGCACGGGAGCCCAGATTCGCGAGCTTGCCGGCCGGCATGGGTTCACGAGCGAGAACGACTTCTGGGCTATTCTGGCCATGATCGATCCGGATAT
>MHFC01000085.1:14489-23988 GCA_001804025.1 Omnitrophica bacterium GWA2_52_8
TGGCGATCGTATCGATAATCTGAATTTGGAGCAGATCAAACAGCTGAAACCCGCTGACCGGTTTATGGAAGAATCCGGGCACAATGAAAACGGCACAGCACGGCAAGTTTCCGGGGCGGACTTGATTTATCTGGCGCGGGAGTTCGAGTGGCTGACGCCCGATATGCTGCATGCCTGCGCGAACGCCTACGGCTTTTCTCTGACTCAGCCGCAGGCGCAGGACTTGATGGATTACGGCCTGCTTCTTGTGCCCCGCAACTGGCACGCCGGAATTTTTGATTCCCGAGAACTGGAGACTCGTATCCAAAACTTGAAGAACCTGTATCCGGGAGCGGTGGACGCGGAGTCGCTGCATGAGAGGCAGATTCGGGCACTTGTGCCTTTGGCAGGTGCGGGGGATATCGATGAGGATCACCTGATCCGGACGCGTGAATCGCTTGCCCGGATCAAGATGCGGGACGTGATCCGGCGATCTAAAGGACTCGGACAATACTCGGCCTTTATGCCGGTTCAGGATGACTTTGAGAGATTTGCGGCGCGTACTCTTGGCGAAGCGTACGCACTGGCGCCTCATCTTGGCAAGGAAATTTCGGATATGGAGTTCGTTTACAACGTCGGTGTTTATCAAAATGCGATTGAGGACGTCCGTCAGGAACTACGGCAGCGGTTTGTTGAAAACGACCTGCCGGAGCATATCAAGCAGGCCGGTTTCCCTGCGACGATCCTGAGAAAGATCGGAAGAAAAATCAGCAAGATGAAAATCAAGATCGATCCGAACCCGGATACGCAGGCTTACATGCACGGCGATACCATGTATGTTAGCAAAAAGCTCCTTCTGACGCTTACGCGTCTGCGGCGTGCGGGCGTTTGGTCCGACCCCGATGAGACATCCCGTGCCGTGATCCGGACCTTCTTTATCCACGAAATGATCGAAAGCGTGATTGACGAGCATGACGAGCAGTTTGTGAAGCAAGAGATCGGGAAGATTGACCGGAAGCTGAAGCTTGTAACCGTCAGCGAAAGCGAAAAAGAAGAGCTGATCCGTGAAAAGGAGATGCTTCAGCAGATCATGCTTTTCAATAACCGCGAGAAATATGAAGGATCGTCGGACGATCAGGGACAGATTTTCCGCGATATTTTCGCGGAATTTGTGGCGACCATGTACCTGCAGCTGCTGACGCCTGCCGAACGGGAATATTTCTATGAAGGCTTGTTTGCCGTCAAACCTTACCTCGGAGAAACATTTGTGGAGAAAATCGAGGAAAATCGCAGGGCCGCCGAAGTCGACCTGGTGAATGATAACCCTGTCCGCAGGTGGATGGAGCGGCAGCACGAAGTTCGGCGCAACCAGGCGTCTCTGGAGCGCATTGAAAGAAGGCGCCAGGTTCTGAGCCGCCGCTACCGCCGGGCATGGTTCATGCTGCCGGGCCGTGCTCGCTCTCAGGAATTCAGACGGCTTAAGGATGAGGAGGATGCTCTCGACAGAAGGGATCAGGCCCTGATCACCGCGCAGTTCCGGCTTTATGAAGAGACTTTCCATATTCTGTATGACTATTTCGGAAAAGTAGATGTCTTCCGGTACTATTTCGATTTTGTGCGCGCCGCCCGCGATGGCAATATGGAAGCTGCCCGCCAGGTAATTTTAAACAAACAGAAAGATAATCTTGATCCTGAGACGCAGAAACCCAAGGAAGAGCCCGCGCTGGCGGACGGAGCGGCCAATGAACTGCTGGAGTTGATCAAGGGAGCCGACAAGGGCATGTTCGGCTTTATGCATCCTTCGCGCAGGAAAGTACGCCAAGCCCAGCGGAACGTTCTCAAGTATGTCGATACGTTCACGCGCGGTGCTTTGTATAAAATTTCAACTTTCGGAAGTTCCGGTAATGACGTTCTCGATGATTACATTCCGGTCGATCAGCAGATTCAAAACGCGGGGCAGCAGCCGCTTCTTGATGATATGAGAGATGAAATCGCTGCACAGATTGCCGACGATGTGGAAAATGCCGACGATCCGGAAGGTTATGAGGAATTATTCAGATCTCTCCGCCCGTACCTTTCAGCGTCACGGGCCCGTGAAATCCAGGCATTGCGTGATGATGCCCGCAGGAAAGCATCCGCGGTGCTCGGAGGAACGGGAGGAGATGAAGGCGATGATGACGATGCGCCGGCGGCAGCAGGAACGGCGGCCGTTTCCCGATCGGATGCAAGAAGCCTCAGTCCCGCGGAAACGGCCCAGGAAGCGGACGATGCCTTTGACCGGTTCCGTCACGAGGTCATGAAGGAAGCCGGCCGTGTCCTTCACCGGGTGATGAAGACCGGCGGCGAAAATCCAGGCTATTTCAAAAATGAGGAACACAGTGCCAGAAAACGACAACTCGATATGGAACAGGTCTGGCTGGATTCTCCGGCGGCTGCAGCGCTGGATGCCGACGAACTGGCTAACCGCCGTTCGCTTCTGCGGCTTTACTGGCGGGAATATGATGAGATTGATGAGGCGGTTCAAAGTCCCGCCTATGATCGGACATTCAGACGGGTAAAGACAAAGATGCTTGCTGATTTCGGGATCCGGGACGCAGAGACCGAAGGTCTGGCCGGTGACTTGCCGCAGCGCCGCGTGGCACTGAATGACAAACATCGCCCGTGGATGAAGCAGGCATTGACGCCGCAGCAGCGCACACAGCGTTTTAAACGTTATCTTGAAACCGTGCAGCTGATCTATCCCGTCACGGAATCCAGCGCGGCATCGACAGATAACTACCGTGCGGAAGTTTTAATGCGTGATGAGATGAAATTCCTGATCAAGAATGGAACGCAGTCTGACTGGGATTTTATTGCGGAACTGCAACAAAACGGCAACTATGCCGAACGAACGCACTCACTGTCGGCGGCCCAGGAAGATATTCAGGACAACTGGGAGAAGATGTCCGAGGGGCAGAAATATCTGGCGCGCAAACTCAGCCATGATAAAGAAATTGCCAATATTGACGAAATTACGCCAGAATTGCTTCAACAGCTTCGCGATGAAGGTAAAAATTTTCTGGTGATCGATGCCCGTGATTTCAATCTCATGGATCCGGGGCTGACTCCGGAAGAACGGCGTAAGGGGAATTACGACCCCATGCTTCGTCATCCCAAAGGCCGCGCACTGCTTATGAAACTGAAATCATTGCCGTATGAAACGGGCATTACGCAACTTACCGACGGCAATTGGATTTATCTTTCTTTTCGCGGCGCAACCGATCACCGCGTGGAAATGATCGGAATGAAGGATTACCGCGGGCTGCATTTCCATCCTTCACGCGATCCGACCCCGTCAACCTTCACGGACGGCACGCCGCAGGTCCGGGACCAGCATGGAATCGCATACACTGTTGCCAAAGACGGCAGCATGACGCAGGCCTATACGGCTGAAGATCTTCCCGGTCCGGGCCAGGGCCATCAAAAGCAGCACATCGAATTTTATGATACGAGTGGGAATTCAGTGACAGAGACTATCCCCCTTGCGACACTCAAAATCGGTCCGCATGAGTGGTGGAACAATCACGCGCACAAAGAGCTCAAGCCATACTTTGACAGGCTGGGCCAGGGCATCAAGATGAGGCTCGTGCTTTATAACGGCGAAACCAAAGAGTATACGGTAGTTGAATATATCCCCGCTGGAATGGCATTGACGCAGGACATGAAACTGCCGCGGGATTTTGAGTACAGCCGGCGGGCTCACGAAGCAAAGGAGCGTGCCGAAGCGTTCGGGCAGAAAGTGCTCACCGTCGGTGAAATCGAGGACCATTTTTCACCGGAAGGGAAAAAGTACAACACCATGGTAAGGTTTCATTCTGCCGTGCTGGCCCGGAAGGCAGGCAGTGACAAACCCGAAGATTTCAAGGATCAGGCAGTACAGCGCATTGCGTCGCAGTATGAGAGCCTGTCAAACAGCATTCAGCCGGTCGTCATTCTCGACAGCAGTCCGCTGGGCATCCAGTCGGCCATGCTGCTGGCCTCGGCAGCGGATGTGAAAGCGCTTGATCTGCAGTCATCCGCTGAAACCGCTGATGGTCCCGGACCGCAACCTTCGGATCAAGACATGATCGTGACGGATTTGACGGTCAGTAACGAAGATGACCGGATACCGTTCCAGGTGAAAGCGCTGAATCAGCTGCGCGAAAAGGGCGTGGTGGTCATCCGCGGCGAGACACTATCCAGACATGAAGCGGAACAGGTTGTGTTGAGAGAAGGCAAGCTGCGCCGCACCGATTCTTCAAAAGTCAATCTGAACGAACCGGTCGAGACGGAAAACTTTACCAAACAGGAATCCGCTGCCCGCAAGAAAACCGACGCCTCGATTTACTTTGACGAAGATGAGGACGGTATTTTCCATTATGCGATAGTCACCAGCGCGCTGGCGAAACGGGAGGTACAGCTTGAAGATGCAAGGACACGGCAGTTGGAAGAGCTGGAAGAGCATTATGATTCGCTGCAGTATGCGTTGGAGGCTGTGAAATCAAGCCTTGATTTATCCGAGACCGCGGAAGAACGGCGCGAACTTCTGGAACAACAGGCCGAGATTGAGGCCCGTATGGAACTTCTTTCCGAAGAGATTGTTTCAGAATCGGCCGCAGGCCAGATTGCCGCCGGTATCGAAAAGGATGAACTGTTCCGGGAGAGCTTCACATTGAACGCCAGGTATATCGAAGCGGTTCAAGAGCGCGATGCGCTGCATGAATCGGAGGAATATCAGAATGCCATGCCCCGGGTTCAGTCTGAAATGCTGCCGCTTCAGGCGGAATTGATGGAAAAACAGGGGCGGCGCAATGTAAAGGCTGCGGAACTGGACGCGCTGCCTGATGATCCGGAAACCTGGTATGATCCCGTGATTCAACAGCAGCGCTTTAATATCCAGGCGACTTTACGCGGTCTTGATGCCGAGATCGTGAACTTGTATTCACAGATGCAGGAGCTGGGTCAGGAGTTCAAACGGGACTACGAGATTTTCAGAAAACTTGAAGATATCGAAATAAAAATACGCAATATCCAGGAGGAAGCGCAGAAGAACGCGGCCCGGACGTCGGCTATAACTGAAAAGTCGGCTCCCCCTGGAGATCAGCGGCTGGATATCCAGGACGCGCTGCGTTATGCGCGCCGCCTTAAAGAGGCTAGAGAAAATGCCGCGGCCTTCAGAGAACAGCAGAAACAAATGAGTCCCGATGAGGAGCTGGAACTGATTGCGCGCATGGCCCTGGGCGACAAACATTTTATGCCCGAAGCCGTAAAGCATTTCAAGGGCTCAAAGATCGGCGTCCGGCGTCTTTATGACTTTCCGGAAATGGGAGAGAGGTTAAAGAAACAGTATGTTCCAAACATGGAACTGGGTTATGTCGAAATCAGCCGGTCCGGTTTCGATTATATGAAGAAAGTCGGCGCCATCACGGGGCTTGGCGAAGCCAATTACAATTTTATCGGATTTAATCCGCAGCCCATTACGGTCGCGGGCAAATCCGCACCGAACTATTTTGACAGTATTGGGTCCTTTGTTTATCTGCCGGGCGTCCGGTTTGATTACAGCAAGCCGCTGCACGAAAGCTTTCATCACCAGGCCGGGAATATGGCTTCCGGCGCGGTCTTTGTCCAGAGGGACGGTATCGAACAGATGCTTATCGAAGAACTAGAAGCCTACCGCGGAGCGAATATTGATGCGAACGGAACTGTCCGGCAAAGTTATACGGCAGAACAGGAGATGATGATTGACACCTACGTGGAGGATCTCAGAAAGGAAAGAGAGTTTCAAGTGATGGCGGCAGGAAATCCCGCTGCTGAAATCCGCTGGCTGAAATTAAAACTTAAACGAGCACGCGATGCGGTGACTTATCTGGATATGGTGCTGCCCGCTTTGGTCGTGACAAGACTTCTGCAAAGATCACGCAGCATTGATGATGTCATACGGGAAGGGAATCGGGAGGCCGATGTGCTGCGCCAAACTTACATGCCCGGGGTCCCCGCAGAAATCATCGACAGGCTCCGCACCGAGGGTGTGAATTTCGGAACCCATCTGGCTACAGGCCGTGACCGCCGTGATACGGACCGCATTATTGAACTGGCGCGAAGTCTTGGCGGCTATAAGCCGGACCGGCCGATGGATGCTGCGATGGCCGCAGAGCTGGCACAATTGCAAAACGCAGGCGTTGCTTCGGGAATGATTGCGAATCCGGAGTTCCAACCGGGTGACGGACGTTATGTGGCGCTTCTTGCGCTCGACCGTCAGGCGCGCGAACGTGATTATATTCGCCGCATTCACCGGTCCGAAGGCCGTACACAAGCGGCGGTGTCAGCAGATCAAATACTGGCGGAGACGGTCGCTTGGGTGCGGCCGAGATTAAGATATTTGATCGATCAGGGTAAAAAGGGCGGACTGTCTGAGTTCCTGCTTGCCGAGCGCTGGGCGAGCGACGAATCGGATCCTGTTCTCCGGGAGGCGACGCAATCGGTTCTGCTGGAACCGGCAATCGGCTTGAGTCCCGAAGAACTCGTTGCACGCATTGCGGCCATGGATGCACAAAGGGGTGAGTCTCTTGAACGGGAGCGTTCCTATGACAAGACAGGCGCGGAGCGGATACGGGTACGCGCAGAACAGATATTGAATGATAACCTTGCGGGAACAAGCCGCTCGATTCCAGTGGACGCTGTAATTTCAATTTTGAACCGGGTGGAGAAAAAACTGCCGGAGCGGAAGGAACAGATCCTGAGGAGAATCTTGGTAGGCCAGGCCGCGGCCGCATCGCTTGATGTTGCGGCGGATTCAGGAGAAATTGTTTTGTCGATGACGGAGCAGGTTGTCAGTCCGTTATCGCCCGAATCATTCACGATTACAGGAGAAGAAGCAGACCAAGCCATTCGGGATGAGGCATCATCTCAGCAGGCACGCCGGGAAGCAGAACAGGCAGCGCAGGCTGAACGTGACCGGATCGCTGCTGAGCAGGAGGCAGCACAGGCTGAACGAGATCACGCCGCCGGCGAACAGGCCGCAGCTGAAGCATTGTCCCAGCTTCGTAAGCAAATCGAAGACGCGACCTCGGTTGTGCAGATAACCGAAGAGATGATTGACCGGCTTCCGTATGAAGAAAGGCAGGCTGTACGCGACAAACGGGTGCGGCTGTTTGAAATTGAAAGGCAGCGGGAGCTTGCGCATAGGACTGTCCGAGACGCAACAAGTCCCAACCAGATTACAGATGAAATTATTGAATGGCTTCCTGCGGACGAACAGGCAGCCGCAAGTGAGCGCCGAGAAGCGTTAAGAGAGGAACGGGAAGCCGTCGAAACCGGTGTGCCGGTCGAGGAGCCGGAGGTTGAAGCTCCGCCCGTTCACACAGCAGGCAGGTCTCCGGGCGAACCGCCGCCGCCGCGGCCCGCGACCGAAAAACAGCCGGCCATGTTGGTTGTAATAACCGTGGAAGAGTTTTTGTCGCGCGCCTGGAATGCGGCCCGGGTTCCGGGACGCAAGGACAGCGGCCACGAATTCAAACAGGCATTCGACAAGACCAGGGAACAGTTTGCGGCAACGCATCAGGATGAAACGCTTTATGATTTCTACGCAAGGCAGGATGTGGTTGATGTACTGGAACGTGCGGTTTCATCATTCGAAAATGCGCGCTATTCTAAAATTGATCCCAATACCCTCTGGGCGTGGATGCAGGATGTGTTTGAGGTCCTCAGAGAAGCAGCTGTGAATCTGCCGCAGAAAGATGCGTCGGACGAAGCCTGGAGCATGCGCGATACTTACGGGCGTCTTTATTTGCGAGCGGCAGTTGGACGTTATGAAGTTGAGACATCAGGAAATCTGTCCGGCCTCGTATTTCAGGCGACGCGGGATGCCATGAGAATAATTGACGCCTACCTCATTCCGGAGGAAGCCCCGAACATTCTGGGTACGGCGAACGGATTTATTAATGAGTTTGCGAAAGCGTATGTGCTGAGCAGACACGGCCAGCGTCAGATGAATATAGAAAAGATTAACGGTAGGATTGAACAATATCAGATTTTGTCACGGATGCCACGGACGTTGGCGAAGATGAAAAATCTCATTGAGGATCAGTCAAGGCAAGTAAGAGCCATGGACCGCCTCAAGGACTGGCTACGGATGCGGTCCGAAAGCCGCATTTCGGGTGAAGAAAGACTGTCGGATCAAGTCTTGGCAGAGATGATTGACCATCTTATGACAAAAGATCCGGATATCGGCGCAGGCATGCTGGAGACGGTCGAGAAGATACAGGGAAGGGGCGGTAAGATCCGCTTTCACCGTAGTGAAACGCATAATCCGTTACTGCCGGACGGGGAATTTGGTGCCTATGACGATGCTGCAGATGTTGTTGTAATCAATGACTACCAGATACGTCATATTTATCGCTCACCCGACGATCAAATGCAGGCCCGGGTGCTCACGGTGTTTCATGAATTCGCTCATGCCCTGATCGACCGCAGTCATCTGGAGATGGCGACTGGCAACAGCCATGTGGGCCACGATCTGGAAGAACTCGTCGCCTATGCGTCTGCAGAGCCGCTTTTTGCAGCCGGCATTATTGATGCCGATGGACCTTTCAGAAATTTCAGGGTCATTGTGGACATGCTGCACGGCGTGCTCGAGAATCCGCAGGGATTCAGCGAGGCGGAGCTTCTGGATATCGCCAAAAAATTCCGGCTTGAAACGCTGGCGCGGAGTCTCGGCGGGACGGTGGTACTGGTCGGCGCCGGGATCCAGGGGAATTTTGCTCCCGGAATGGCGGATGATTTTGAACGCCCTGTCACGGGTCAGTTGGAGAACCATTTGACAGCACTCGAACAAAAACTTTCTCAGGATCACATTATTCTGGCGGTCAATCCCGGTGATGCGGCTGCTCTTGAGGAATTAAACCGGGTCTTTGACGCCCGCGAGGACACTTCACAGCTTCACATCCTTGCGGCCGATGCGGTGTCGGCAAACGAGCTGAAAGATCTGGAAGCCAGCCTGCGTGTGGTTTCGCTCATCGGATGGGATGCCGTCAGGGAGCAGGATCCGCGTATCCAGGGTGGCTTGACGATCCAGGAAATCTTCGGGGCCTATCCGCTGTTGGAGAAACTCGTCGAAGCTTATGCCAGTCAGTCTGTGCGGACTTCAGCTTAAGGACTCTTTCAAGTTTGAATTTGCCGGCGCTTTTTGCGCCAGGAATCATCGTGTCGGGCTTTATGTCCGATTGCAATGATGTCTGGATGCGCGGTACTCTGCACGTGACCGAAATCGGAGCCCCCAATCTCAATCTTGAAGCTGTGCTAGCCGCTAACGGCTCTCGACTTTTTTTCCCCTCTCCCATTCCGCCGAAGGACGGATCCGCCAACGCTGTTTGGCGGACGGGACGCTAGAGGGCAGGGTGAGGGAGCACAGGTTTTCCAGTTCCCCCTCATCCTCGCCTTCTCCCGTCGGGAGAAGGAACATTTAAATACGCTTTCAAAATCCCCTCTCCCACTCCGCCGAAGG
>MHFC01000086.1:200-5344 GCA_001804025.1 Omnitrophica bacterium GWA2_52_8
CCCCGCTTCGGTCACGCCCAAATGCAGCGGGTAGTCGAACTTCTGGCTGGCAAGCCGGTAGGCCCCGACCATATTCGGCACATCGGAAGCCTTCAGGGAAATCACAATGTCGTGAAAATCCAGCTCTTCAAGAATCTGCACATGGCGGCGCGCGCTTTCGACCAGCGCTTCGGGCGTCGGGCCGTATTTTTCCATCAGGTCCTTTTCGAGGGAACCGCCGTTGACCCCGATACGGATCGGAACTTTGCGGCTTTTGGCCTTGCGGACGATCTCTTCGGTGCGTTCGCGCTTGCCGATGTTACCCGGATTCAACCTCAATTTATCGACCCCTTCATCAAGGGCAATCAGCGCAAAACGGTAATTGAAATGAATGTCGGCAATGAGCGGTATGGAGATCCTGGATTTGATTTTGCCGAGCGCACGGGCATCGGCTTCCGTCGGACATGCGACGCGCACAAGTTCGCAGCCGGCCTCAGCCAGTTCCTGGATCTGGCCCACCGTTGCTTCCACATCACGCGTATGGCTGGTCGTCATCGACTGGATGCGCACGGGCGCGTCTCCCCCAAGGAGGACATCCCCGATCATGACCTGCCGTGTTTTTTTACGGGGAATCATACGATCGAAATCATCCTTTCAATGGGCCGCCTGGCCCGGTCGGCCAAATCTTTCGGAACTTTGATTTCATATTGCAGATTTTCAAGCGAAGCAACGATTTTTTCAAGCGAATTCATCTTCATATAACTGCAGACGGCGTTCACGTTGGCCGGAATAAACTGCTTGCCCGGATTGTCCTTGATCATGCGGTGTAAAATTCCGGTTTCTGTCGCAATGATAAATGTTTTCTTTGAAGAATCCTTGGCGTAGCGCACCATGCCTTCGGTGGAAAGAATTTGGTCCGCAAGATGCATGGACTTTGTCAAACAGCCGCACTCAGGATGCATAATCAATTCCGCACCGGGGTGTTCGCGTTTCAGCTGCTCAAGCTCCCGCGATTGAATCAGCATATGCGTCGGGCAGTATCCTTGCCAGAGTTCGATATTCTCCCGCCCTGTCCGTTTTTTAACATAGGTCCCGAGAAAAAAATCCGGCACAAACAGGATCTTGCGGTCCTGTGAAATGCTCCGGACAACCTGCTCGGCATTTGAAGAGGTGCAGCAATAATCGCTTTCGGCTTTCACGGCCGCGGAAGTATTGACGTAGCACACCACAACACCGTCCGGGTTCTGGGTCTTCCATTTCCGTACGTCTTCCGGCTTGATCATGTCCGCAAGCGTGCAGCCGGCTTCCGGATCCGGTATCAGGACTTTCTTGTCGGGACACAAAATACTGGCCGTTTCGGCCATAAAATGGACCCCGCAAAACAAGATGACATCCGCGCGGGTCTTGGCCGCTTCCTGTGCCAGCCGCAGCGAATCGCCGGCGATGTCGGCAATCTCCTGGATTTCGCCGGTCTGGTAGTTATGGGCCAAAAGCACGGCATTACGCTCTTTTTTGAGCGCCGCGATCTCGTCCTGGATTGTGGGAAATAATTGTCGGGCCATATTCTGATTGATTTAGGGCATCTAACAAAACCTCTTTCGTTTTGTCATTGCGAGGAGGCGATATCGACGAAGCAATCTCAAAACCTGAGATTGCCGTGCCCGCCGAAAATACCGGCGAGATCGCAATGACAGTTTTGTTAGGCGCGCTTAGGCTTTTAGAAGCCGCTCCTGTCTTTCCTTCTTTTTTTGAATCCGCATCTCCTGATTTTCCTGTCCGAGATTCGTCAATTCCTGGGACAGGTGCATGGAACAAAAATTAGGCCCGCACATGGAGCAGAATTCCGCCTCTTTAAAATAATCATCCGGCAGCGTTTCGTCGTGCAGGGCCTTAGCATGCTCGGGGTCAACGGAAAGTTCAAATTGTTTTTTCCAGTCAAAAACAAAACGCGCCTTGGAGATCGCGTCATCCCGGTCGCGTGCTCCGGCCCGGTGCCGGGCCACATCCGCGGCATGCGCCGCAATTTTATAGGCAATAACACCCTGCTTGACGTCGTCAAGATCCGGAAGCCCCAAATGCTCCCGCGGCGTCACATAGCAAAGCATCGCCGCTCCATGCTGACCCGCCACCGCCGCGCCGATCGCAGACGTAATATGGTCATATCCCGGCGCAATATCGGTCACAAGCGGGCCCAGCACATAAAAGGGTGCTTCATGACAAACCTTGATTTGTTTTTCGACATTCATGGGAATTTGGTCCAGCGGAACGTGGCCGGGGCCTTCGATCATGACTTGAACGTTTTCGTCCCAAGCCCGCAGCGTCAATTCACCCAGCACATCGAGTTCGGCAAATTGCGCCGCATCGCTTGCATCGGCAAGACAGCCCGGACGGATTCCGTCTCCCAGACTGATCGTCACGTCGTACTTTTTGCAGATTTCAAGCAGGCGGTGATATTCGGTATACAAAAAATTTTGTTTCCGATGGTGCAGGCACCACTGCGCCATGATCGCCCCACCCCGGCTGACAATGCCGGTGAGCCGGTGCGCAACCAAATGCAGGTTTTCAATCAACACGCCTGCGTGAATCGTCATATAATCTACGCCCTGCCTCGCCTGGTGTTCAATAACTTCGAACATCAAGTCCGGCGTCAAATTTTCGGGTTTGCCGTGCACAGCCTCGAGCGCCTGATAAATCGGGACGGTCCCGACGGGCACGGGACTGTGCTCGATAATCGCCGTCCGGGTTTCGTCCAGATGCGTCCCGGTCGACAGATCCATGACGGTGTCAGCTCCGAACTTGACGGCCAAATTAAGCTTTTGCACCTCTTTTTCGATGCTGGAACTGAGCGCGGAATTTCCGATATTGGCATTAATTTTACACAACGCATTGATGCCGATGGCCATCGGTTCCAAATTAGGGTGGCAAATGTTCGCCGGAATCACCATTCTTCCGCGCGCCACTTCCGAACGGATATATTCAGGATCAAGGCCTTCGCGTTTCGCAACAAACCGCATTTCTTCGGTCACAACCCCCTTGCGGGCAAGGTGCATCTGCGACTGGTTGCTTTCATTTTTTCTTTTATCGATCCACTCCGTCCGTAATTTCATGGGGTCAACTCCCTCCGAATTTTCCATGTGAATAAGTCCCGGCTGCTTTTGCCGATATTTTTTTTCAACCACTGCTGATAACTCCCGGGCGAAAGCGCGGGAACCCGCTTTTGATATAACCTCTCGATTTTCCAAACGCCGTAAGGCCATGGCCCGAGCATGACACGGATTTTTTCGATGGCGGCCGTCACCGCCTCATCGTTTGCGCCGGACAGCCGGACAAAAAAACCGTAAGGAAACTCGTCCTGACGCAGCCGGCTTGAACAATGCCGGATCTCGGAAATGGAATGCAATTTACGGCTTAGACTCGGCTGTCTTTCTTCGGGAATATTCCATGCCGCCACCCATTCAATGGGCACCTGCAACTGCGGGGCAGCATAAACTGTCGTCAATTTCCGGCTGACAACTCCACGGTTCACCAAGATTTCAAGAGCCGCAAGAAAACGCGCCTCTTCCATCCCGGCCCCGACGGCGAGTTCGTAATACGGCCGGTGCTTAAGCGGCAGACCGTCTTCAAGACTTGCGAGAATTCTCCATCCGTCCGCATCGACGGCGCCGCTGAATTCTGCGCTATTTGATCTTCCCTCTTCCGCAAATGCTTCGGCCTCCGGCGTACCCGAAAAAGGAATATAAGTCTCGAGACACGGTACTTCATAAATTTCCGGCACCGAGCACAATCTCTTCAAGTTCTCGAGATGGTCGCTTAAAAAGTGCTCCGCAGGAACTGAAATTGAAAACCACAGATTGAGATCATGGTCCTGACGGTAAACACTCGAAATGCCGGGATGCGAACTCAGCCAAAGCAGCGCATTTTCCGCCGCATCGCTGCCGGAGATATTCATGGCCGCAAGGGTTTGCTTAAATCCCATTTTTTTTCTATCAAAGAACCAGCTGAGTCCCGCCCACCCTCTGTCATGCTTAATATGATGAAGCCTTATAAGAATCTCATCCGCGGAGAGCCGCAATGGCCGGCCGAGACTTTCAAAGGGACGTGGGACGAGCGGAAAATCGCAGCGAAGCTGCGATATGATTTTTCGGTCAAGATCATCCATAACAGGAGTGCTGGAAATAAGTTACAACCTTGATTACAAACACTTCCTTGCCCGCTCATGGCAAGGGCTCATCATACACCGCCCGTCTTTCTTTGTCCAGACAGCAGGAACGACTACTGATTAGCGTCTATCTATATATAAATAAAGAAGTTACAGATTTCAAAAAACAAGAGCTCCGGTTGCGCAAAAATCAGATAGCAGAAACACCGCGATTCCGTCACGCCCGATAATCCTATAAACGCAACACATCCGCTTGCTACCGTTGAAAAAAAAGCCGATGCAGACGCCGTCCTCACCAAAACAACCGGCATCCACAAAATATACTCTGATACCGTCTAACATTTGGCGGAGAAAAAACTCGACCAATATCCTTTTATTCCCCTTCTCCCGTCGGGAGAAGGCCGGGATGAGGGGATACGATTTAAATTTTCAAACATTCACCGCCCCCTCACCCTACCCTCTCCCGAAGGGAGAGGGTAAAAGATCAAACCCTATTCTCCTAATTTCCTTAGTCCCATCTGACATTTAATTTTACCGGCGCTTATGCGCCGGTACTCAGCGAGTCGGACTAGATGTCCGACAACGCTGATGTATGGAAAGACGGTACTGTGCCCGCTTGAAACGGCAACGCTCAATTTCAAGCGTCAGGGCGCACTAATGAAGTTCCAACCTCGAGGGGATCCTGGATTACATCAGGGGAGGTTATTGCTAGTGCATCGTCCAGATTGAAATGACGCGTTGTTCATTTCAATCGCACAGTGCCGCATACCCGTCAAAACAAGGTTGACGCGGCACGAGTGCATTGTTTCATTATAAATTAAAAAGTTTTTTATCAGGAGACAAGTACTGTGTTCCGATTCATAAAAAAAATGAAACACAGTACTAAGCAACAGTGCATAAGTCTTTTAATGTTTTGTCATCCCCGGCTGGTTTTTCATTAAACCAGCACGGGGAAGTACGAGGGCCAATGAAGCCCTCGTCATCCCCGAATGCTTGTGTCGGGGAT
>MHFC01000087.1:0-8263 GCA_001804025.1 Omnitrophica bacterium GWA2_52_8
ACCGGATTGTGCTCTCCATGTACCGGGCAAGGTCCCTTGATGAAAAAGACGCTCCCGAACTTTTCGGCATCGTGCGCGAACTGGCGGCCGAAGCCGGCATTCCCGTGCCGCGGCTCTATATTATTCCGAGTGCGGCGGCCAATGCGTTTGCGACGGGCCGCGACCCCCGGCATGCGGCCGTTGCCGTGACGCACGGGATCGTGAAAATTTTGAACCGTGAGGAGTTGAAAGGCGTCCTGGCGCATGAGCTTGCGCATGTGGAGCACCGGGACATTTTAATTTCGTCCGTGGCGGCGACGCTCGCCGGCGTGATCGGAATGCTGGCGTCCATGGCCCGCTGGTCGCTATATCTCGGAGGCGGCCGGCGCAATGACGAGCGCAGCGCCAATCCTCTGGCCCTTCTCATGATGGCGATTCTGATGCCGATCGCCGCAAGTCTGATCCAGCTGGCGGTTTCGCGTTCGCGTGAATATGAAGCGGACCGCAGGGGGGCCCATGTTTGCGGCAATCCGCTCTATTTGGCAAGCGCTTTGCGCAAGCTTGAAAGTGCCGCGAAGGAAATTCCGCTTAGGGACGCCGAACCCGCTACGGCACACTTGTTTATTGTCTCACCCCTGCGCGGCATAGACTGGGCAAGGTTATTTATGACCCATCCGCCGCTTGAAGAAAGGATTGCCCGGCTGGAAGAGATGGCCCGGGGAAAGGGCTTTTAAAAAGACGGGCGGATCGTTGACGATGTCCCTAAATAAAGTTATACTAAATGCCGAAAATTTTTGTAATTACCCCTTTCGGGCGTAACGGATTTTATCCAAGCAGGCCATTTTAGGAGGATTAACCATGTCTTATGTGATCAATGAGAAGTGCCTTGGAGAGCGATATGCATCCTGTGTTGCCGTATGTCCCGTAGACTGTATTTATCCCGGTCAATATCAGAGCAAAGAATTCATGGTCATCGATCCGGATGTTTGTATTACCTGCGGCGCTTGCCTGCCGGAGTGTCCTATCGGTGCGATCGTAGAGTCGGAAGATTATTCACCGGATTGGGCCAAGATCAATAAAGAGCTTGCGCCCCAATGGAAGGACAGCCCGAAGGTCCCTGAGCGGCCGAAAGATGATCCCCCGAGAAATCCGAATAACAAGCTGGTGCAGTAAGTTTTGATATTACGATGCAAAGGCCGGGAAAGGGTATTCTGTTTCCGGCCTGCATCTTTTTAAGGGCAGGTTCCTTCAATGGCGGCTTCAGATCCAAAAAAAAACACCTCTTCCGGTGTTCTGACCGGTGCGAAAGACCCGCTTGAATGTTTGCTCCGCGAATACATTGACAATTACCTTGCCCATAACCGCGCGGCCCACGTTGTCGCCAAAGGCCTTGCGGTCCTCGGTATCGGTTTCCGGCCTCTGGTGGACCACATTACCTTCCGTACCCTGGACATCGACAGGCGTGCCAAAGAATTTTTGGCCTGGGGTTATCAATACGATGCGAAACAAGGGATCGTGGAATACGATTCCTGGTGGGCCAAGGTTTACCGCAAACCCGGCTATCCGGCGGTTTTTATCGATCAGGCCTTTGACGGAGAACGCGGCAAAAAATCCCTGATTCCCGAATGGGTCCGTGATTTCGGCGACAAGGTCATACATCATGCCGCGATCCTTGTGGATGATATCGAATCGGCCGTTTTTTTCCTCGAAAAGCAGGGGGTCCCGTTTTCCGGAACCATAACGGGAGAGAAAAATACCGACCTGCGCCAGACCTTTTCCGTCCCGGAAATGATAGACGGCAAGGCTTTCAGTGTTTTGAAACTGGCGGAGCGCCACCGCGGTTATGAAGGCTTCTTGCCGCCGCAGGCAGACGGCCGGATGGAATCCTCGCGCCGCTGATTTTATTCCGGAGTGAAAATTAACGATGACACCCACACCCGCAAATTCTGAAATTATCCGCAAAAGTTTCGGCCTGAAAGAACAGGTCAAGCCGCAGCTTGTGTCCAGCTATCACAGCCCGTTGATCGAGCGGATCAAGGCCAACGGATACCTTTTGTCCGCCGGGCGCCTCACGTTCCATCTTGCCGAAGAGTTCGGCTTTTGCTACGGCGTCGACCGTGCGATCGATTATGCTTATGAAACCAAGGCCAAGTTTCCGGACCGGCGCATTTTTCTGACCAATGAAATTATTCATAACCCGAAGGTCAATAAGAAGCTGCGCGAGATGGGCATTCAATTCCTCTCGGGACCGTATGGGGCAGACGTCCGCCCCGAGGACGTGCGCGGCGACGATGTTGTGATCATTCCAGCATTCGGGACCACGCTCCGGGAGCTGGCCGAGTTTCAAAAAAAAGGGTGCGTGCTTGTCGATACGACATGCGGCTCCGTGATGAGCGTCTGGAAGCGCGTCGAGTCTTATAGCCGGGACGGGTTTACTTCCATCATTCACGGCAAGTACGCGCATGAGGAAACGCAGGCCACCTGTTCGCGTGCGGTGCAATACCCGCAAGGCCGTTATCTTGTTGTGCGGGACTTGGACCAGGCCCGCAAAGTTTGCGATTATATTCTGGGACGTTTATCTAAAAGTAAATTTGAAGAAACTTTTTGCCGGGCTGTTTCTACCGGGTTTGACCCGGACCAGGACCTCGGAAAGATCGGCTGCGCAAATCAAACGACGATGCTTTCCAGCGAATCCATGGAAATTGCGAACCGGCTTCAGGCGGCCGTCCGTGAGCGTTACGGAGAAAGCGAGCTTCCGCGGCGTTTCCGGCATTTTGACACGATTTGTTCGGCGACGCAGGAACGCCAGGATGCCGTTAACAAACTGGTGCGGCAGGGCATGGATTTAATGATGGTGGTCGGAGGATTTAATTCGAGCAACACGGGCCATCTGGCCGAAATCTCTTCGGAGTATTGCCCCGCCTATCATATTCATGACCCGGATTGCATCCTGTCCGGCAGCCGGATCCGCCACAAAAAAGCCTATCAGGACGATATCATCGAAACCGACAATTGGCTGCCGGAAGGCGCGGTGCACATCGGGATGACGGCAGGGGCTTCGACACCGAACCGTATGATTGAGGAAGTGATTTTTAAAATTCTGGAGGCCGCCGGAATTGAATTTGTTCCGGCGTAAACCGTGGTCCCTGAATCCGGAGATTTTCAGCATGCCTAAAAAAGTGACGGTTTACAGCGCTCCGTATTGTCCCTATTGCGAGCGGACAAAACAGCTTCTAAAAAGTAAGAATGTTGCATTTGTGGAAATTGATGTTTCCCGCGAACCCGAGAAACGCGAGAAAGTTCAAAACGAGACCGGCTGGACAACGGTCCCGATGATTTTTATCGGCGATGAGTTTATCGGGGGCTATGACGATCTGGCGCAGCTGGAAGATTCCGGAAAATTGGATGCGAAGCTCTCGTAAGGCCGTGAGAGGATAGGTGTGGACGAACTAAAACCCCGCGGGAAGTGGTATTACAAGAAAATCTCGGTGCTGATTGCGCTGGTGTCTTTCGGCCCCCTGGCATACCCGCTGCTTTGGAAAAGTCCCGATTTTAATTTTTTTTGGAAAATTTTTCTCACCGTTTTTTTTACCGCGCTGACCGTTTATCTGATCGTTGTCAGCTGGGAAATGTATTTCGCTTTGATCCGTATGATGACCGGCCAAACAGTGCGGTGACCTCACGCTTGCCCGTATTTTCTTTTTAAGCCCCAGGCACACAGAAAAAGAACCAATCCGGCCGTTGCGGGAAACAGCAGGATCCCGAGCGCTTCCCGGAAACCCGCAGAGTCTGCCAGAATTCCGAAAAAAAGCGTGCTAAAAACCGAAAGTTTGGCTGTCAGGACATAAAGGCCGAAATATTCTCCCAGATCGGCACCGTCACCGGCCAGTTCGATCAGGGCTTTCCGTCCCGCCGTCCATGTGCCCGCAATGGCGAAAGCTCCGCCGGTCATACTAAAAACCGCAAACAGCCGGAAGGCCGGGAGCAGGTGCAGTGCGGTGAGCGTTGCTGTCAGCATCAGCGCCGAAAGACAGGTAACCGGGAGTGCTCCCCAGCGGTCGGTCAGGGCCCCGCTCAGGAGTCCCATGAGAAATCCCGCAACATTGACGCCGGCCAGCAGAAGAATCAAAACATTTTTTTCGGGATGAAACACTTCACGGGCATAGACCATGAACCAAAAAATCAGGCTGTTGAGCGCGTCAACGGTAAGAAAATGGGCGCTCAGAAAAAGCAGCAGCACGGGCCGGCTCTTGAGTTCTGCGATTAGTTTAAAAACCTGAAGCCATGCCTCCTTCCAGAAGGACCATCGGAAGGTCTGCGGATGGGGGACGCTGCGCTCGGGGACCCTGAAAAATAACGGCAGTGAAAAAATAAAAAAAAGAAATCCGGAAAACAGAAATACCGAAGAGGTCCCCCAATGTTTCTCTGCCCAATGGGTGAGCGGCAGGACCATGACCACGCCCAGGTAGCCCAGCCCGGTCCCAAGTCCGGAGGTGAACCCCTGCTTGCCGGGCGGGGCCGCCGTCGGCAGCAGCGTGTGATAAAAGACGAGCGATGCGTGGTAAAAAATACAGCCGCAAACAAATACCAGAATCAGATCACGCGGCCGCTTTAACACCGCAGCTGCCAGCATAAAAGCTATCGTAATCAGCGTGGTCCGGAAAAGGTATTGTTTGGTTTTTCCCGTATGGTCGCTCAAGGCCCCGAGGAAGGGAACGAGCAGGCCGGCGATGATCATGGCGGCCGTGCAGGCGGCGCCGTAAGCCCACCGGACACCCGTCATTTCCGTGATCATCAGGGGAAAATAGGCTGTCAAGAAAACGGCAGAGAAGATAGTGTTTGCCAGGTCGTAGAGAGCCCAGCTTACAAGCCGGCCCTTAGGGGCGTCATGGAGGAAATTGTTTTGCGCGACAGGCGGCATAGGGATTCCTTGATGAATTTATCCGGTTTTGTCTTGGCCAGCTTAGTATCGTCCAGACGGCAAGCGGCATTGATACCTGCCGGCAGCCGGGGATTCACAGCAGACGTTAAGTTCGGATCCGGAGGATTAACTGGACTCTTACTAAAGTGTTAACTCATTGTAAACAATCACGATGAATACATAGTTAAGGCCTGAAGATTCAAAGCCAACATTCCTATCATTTGATACAAAACGCTAGTTCCTGAGGGTTGTTCTAACTTATAACCGGCTTTATAGTTAGAAAAGAAGCGCAGGAGTTTCGCGGGCCGCTTGATCAATGGATTTGCAGGCTCGCCGGCAGAGGACTAACCCGCATTTCTCATCGCCAATGAGAAATGCCCTCGCGGAGGCTGTGGTGCAAATGGGCTTTTTCATTTGTACTCCAGGGGTTGTCTTTTGCGCCCTGTTAAAACGCGGGCGCAAAACTTTGGATGCAACCCCATGCGTCCAAAGCGGTTTTCTTATCGATTCACCTAATCGATGAGACAACCGGACTAAAAGACGGCGGTGAAATCGATTCTGAGTTGAATTAAACAGAAACGAGGCGGACGCAATGAAACATGGTCAGAAAGGATTTACCCTTACCGAATTAATGGTGAGCATGTCCATTTTTTTGGTGGTCGTGGGGGCCGCCGTATTTGTGCTGACACAATCTCATCAGATGTCCGTCGACTCCCGGCAAAAATTTCTTGCTTTGAATGCCGCCAAGTCCACGCTGGAAGTGATCAAAGATACGCCGGTCCAGCAGATTGATACGATTGATCCGGCAGGTTTCGTTCCGGTGGAACTGACCAACGGTGCGATCCAGATTATCACCAATCCGTTTCCGGTCGGTAATGCGCCGCTGGCGACGATCACGGTCAATGTGACCTGGACGGGCAGCCGGAACATGCCGCAGCAGTTGAATGTCACGACGATGAGGAGCCGGTTTTAATATGCGGGATAAGCGTAAGAAATCATTCCATGACGTTTCATTAGAAAGCGGGAGCAGAGGGTTCACGCTGATGGAGATGCTTTTTGTGGCGGCCCTGCTTCCGATGCTTTTTATCGCGATGTACGGCGTCACCCGCGTTGCGCAGGATTTATTTCATACGAATAATGTTTACGGGCAGCTCAATGCGTCGTCCATTGCGGCCCTGCGGTTTATCGGCGAAGAGATTGCGCAAACAAACCCGCTGGCCGGTGCCCAGCGCATCGCGATTGCGCAGGATGCCAACGGTAATGACGTGGTCCGGTTTCAAATTCCCGTGGATTGGGACAATGACGGGGATGCGGTGGATGCCGCGATGAATCCAAAAACCGAATGGGGGGCCTATCTTCAGCTCGGACAGGCGCAGAACGGTGTTCTGGGCGCATGGGTCCGGTACCGGCTGGATCAAACCCAGCTGAAGCGGGATGTGGTGGATGTGAATTTCAATCCGCTTCCGGACACAGAAACCCTGGTTGCCAATCAGATCACGAATTTTAATGTGGTGCAAAACGGAAATTATGTGACGATGAACATGTCGCTGACGGGAACCAATGAAGTCGGGCGGCAAGCTCAGGCGGAAACACTGACCGAAACGCTGCAGGTGAATACGCTGCTGAGGAATGCGGCAAGTTAAATTTCAAAGACGGGACGGTGGACGGCGATGAAAAACATAAACAGTAAATATAAAAAACAGGGAAGGCCGAACGCGAAAAAAGGGCTGTTTCCGCGCGGGGAAAAAGGGATCGCGCTTCTCAGCGTTTATCTGACGGTCATTGCGATCTCCGGTGTTTCCATGACGGCCTTCGGCAGGTCTTTTATGGAATTGCGGAACGTGGAGCGCGAATATGCGCGTGTCCAAAGTTATGCGGCGGCCGAAGCGGCGCTCCAAAGCGCGCTTGCGCAGATCGGCACGAACGCCTATACGGGATTTATCAACGAATTGCCGCTCAATCCCATGAATTTTCAGGATGTTTCCGGGAATATTGTCGGCACCGTTGAATTTACGATGGATGACGCAAGCGGAAGCGATTGGATCACCATCCGGGCAACCGGCGGGTCCGGTTGGGACCAGCGCACCATCGAAGCCCGGGTTTTCCTGGATTCCAATTTTTCAAAATATGTGGTGTATGCCAACACTCCAAGACTTGCGTCCGGCACCAATGCCCAGTACGGCGAACCGGACGTAACCGATGAAAACAATGACGGCGTGCCGGATTATCCGCGGCTGGTTTCTTCGGACGAAGATGAGCGGCCGGCGATTTACATTACCGGCGACTGGGATATTGTCGGTCCGAACGTCAAGCTTTACGGGGACGCGCATGTCGAAACCAACATCTCGGGGAATCCGCAGTCCGACATTTACGGAGATTCCTATGTGACCCAGTTTCAGCAAGGTGCCGGAGGAGTTTCAAACGGCGGTATCTTGGGCGGCCTTGTGGTCAACGACGGGTATGACGACGATGTGGACCGGAACAATGATCATAAAGTTGATGCGACAGATTATCCGGACCACCACGACTTAACCGTTGCCGGAGAAGGAGACGCGCATGCCGTCGAATCGCTCATTGCGATCGACCACAATTTTTATGCTTCGCACAACAACACACCCGCCTTTGCGGGATCGACACCAAAAAACCGGTATCTTCAATTTGTCCCGAATCCTGCGGGAGGAACGCAAATTGTCGAGTTTGATTCGCCGGCCTATAAAACCCAGAAGGCGACTTATGATTTGCCTACATCAGGCATCGTCTATATCAAAGGCGATGCTTATGTTAAAGGGGAAATCAAAGGCCGCGTCACCGTGGTGAGCACTGACGACATCTTTTTTACGGATAATATGCGCTATGAAAATGCGGGCGATTTTGCGGACGCCGGACACTCCATGGCCTTTTTGGCCAAGGACAAGGTTTATTTCCTGCCCGAAACGGTCGAGGTCAGCGGCATCCTCTATGCTGAAAACAGCTCGGGAAGCGCCAGTGCTTTTGACGCCAGCCAAAAATACGTGACGACGCAATCCGGCGGTTATTTCGTGACGGACACGAGCAAAAATCAGCTCTTGCTTCACGGCAACCGTGTGATGAACGGCTCCAGCAATTTGTCGATTTATAATACGCGGGTGTACGGGTATGATCCGAATCTTAAAATTTTCCGCCCGATCGGGCTTCCGGTTTTTCCGGATCTCCGGGTGGTACGTGAAATCGACAATGCCGCAGTCCCGCAGGGGTGAGGAGTTTATGGAAGCACATCAGACAACGCACAGGTTCCGGACATTCCGGAGAACGATTTTAATCTTTCCGCTGGCTGTTTGTCTGATGGCTTCCGCAGGTTGCTCGGAACGCAAAGAAATTCATACG
>MHFC01000087.1:8298-11029 GCA_001804025.1 Omnitrophica bacterium GWA2_52_8
GAAGTTCCCGATCCCGCAGCGATCCCGAAACCTCTCGTCGATTAGTCTTTTTTCTCCCAGGTGACAGACACCGTTTAAGGGGACAGTCATTGAGGTTTTGAAGTTTTGTTTTTGATTTTTAGTTTTTTGTAGTATGATCTTTCCGCTCCGCATCACATCTCGTGCTTATCTGCCGAATAATTCCCGATTTAACTCCGAGGAGATTGTTATGCCCAGAAAGGCCCGTGGGCGGATTCTTTACGATCATTGTTTTGCGCATGTCTTTTCTCGATCAATCGAGAAAAAATATATTTTTGACCATCCTGATGAGTTTGAGCTGTTTCGGCAGCTGCTTCTAGTCCGGTTTTCTCATCGATTAGGTGAATCGATAAGAAAACCGCTTTGGACGCATGGGGTTGCATCCAAAGTTTTGCGCCGCAGTTACGCATTATAGGGGTCAAGACTTCAATTGACAGTTAGTTAATTTAGGGTTAATCTTGCCGGCATGGCTCGCCCTTTACGACTGCAATATCCCGGCGCCTGGTATCATGTGATGAACCGTGGCTGGCGGCGGCAAGAGATTTTTCGCAATAAGCGGGACTACACAACATTCCTCGATTTATTAGGGCAGTGCGCTCAATTATTTGAATTGGAAGTGCATGCCTATTCGCTGATGTCCAATCACTACCATTTGCTTGTCCGCACGCCTCGAGGGAATTTGTCGCGGGCGATGAGACATTTGAATGGTGTATACACGCAGAAGTTCAACCGGTGTTACCGGCTCGACGGGGCTTTATTCCGCGGGCGATACAAGGCTATTTTGGTTTACGATGACAGTTATGTGATGGAACTTGTCCGGTATATCCACAGCAATCCGTGGCGCGCAGGGTTAGAGAAGAAAAGGGGGACGCATTCGTGGACCAGCCATCGGGGGTATATGAAAAAAGGGGAAAGCCCGACGTGGTTAAACAGGCGGTTTGTCTTAAGCTATTTTGGTCAATACGAGCAAGCGGCGCAGGCGCGGCTGGATGCATTTATAAAAGAGGAGTTGCCGAAGGAGCTTTTGGAGCGGCTTTCTTGGGGAAATTGGCCCGCCATGCTGGGCCCGGAAAGTTTTAAGGAATGGGTGAAAGAGAAATTTCTTGGAGACCGGCTTGATGTGAAAGGAGTGCCGGAGCTGCGCAAGGTGCTGCGGGAAGAAAAAATCAGCAAATTGAAAAGCATCGCTTTGAAAAAATGGGATCAAAGGGAAGAGGATTTTCACAAGGTGAGGCGGGGCCGGGACAATGCCTGTAAGCGGGCGATGATTTATGCAAGCCGGCGGTATTTAAAAGCTACAAGCAGGGAAGTGGGAGAAGAGTTTGGTGGAATTGGCCACGCGGCAGTTTCGATGCAATATCGCCGGGCTGTGGAAGAGATTAAAGAAAAATGCGGCTGTTACCCGTATGTCAAGGAGTTGGAGACTGCGCTCAAATTACAATTGAAGTCTTGACCCCTATTTTTGATTGACCCCTATTTTTCTATTTCTCTGATCGCATGGGGCTTATTAGCTTGCTCGATAAAATTCGAAACTTTCAATTTACTTTACGAACCGCCGTATACGGAACCGTACGTACGGTGGTGTGAGAGGACGGGGGCGGTAACGCCCCCTCCTACTTAATCTGGCCCTTCTTATGAGACCCCGAGTTATCCTTCTTTTAGAACGTATCCTTCGCAAAGTTCTTCGCGAGTTATTTTTTCGTTCTCCTAAAAACCAGGGTTATGATTTTTTGAAAGCAAAGCACGAATGGCAACGGATTCCTGTCGCTGAAATCGGCTATCTCGAAAGTGATGCTTTGTTGCGCGAATCCGACGAGACGCTGCGGCAGTTGTTTGAAACGGCAGCTTCGAAACGTTATGATCCCAAAGGCTGGAGAAATTATCAAAACGGTTTGTGGGAGGCCTCTGGAATTCAAGAAATCAAAGGGAAACATGTCTTTGATTTTGGATGTGGTTTTGGAATCGATTCGTTTCAATTTGCCAAAAATCAGAATACCCTTTCTATTGCGGATATTGTCCCAAGCAATGTCGAGTTAACAGCCCGTGTCTTGAAGCTTTATGGGTACGACCCTCGGCAGAATATAGGGGTTACCGATACTTATCCTTTTTTTGAAACTCGCGAAAAATTTGATCTTTTCTTCTCAAATGGTGTTTTGCATCACACGCCTAAAATACGGGAAATCCTACTGCGGGCTGTGGAATGCCTCAAGCCGGAGGGGGAAATCCGACTGATGCTTTATTCAGACATCGGCTGGAAAATTGCGACGGGTTCTGAAATTCCTGACGCAAAACAGCCGGTTATGGAAAATCCTCATTTTTGCCAATTTGTGCGTTTTTTTGACTCGGTTGGAAATTACGCCGACTGGTACAATGAAGAACGGCTCAACCTCAGAATCGGTGATTTTTTGGAAATTAAAAAAATTTCCTACTTTACGAAAGACCGGCGGTTTCTTTTTGCGGTACTCAAACCCAGAAAGAAAAGTTAGGGATCCATGAGTTTAGTGATCTGGGATGCTGCAGTCATCGGGGCTGGGGCTGCCGGCCTCATGGCCGCAATTCAAATTCGTCGCCGGGGTCACTCGGTGGTCCTGCTGGATAGCAAAGCCAAAATCGGCGCAAAAATCCTCATGTCAGGAGGAACGCGCTGCATCAAATTCAGGTGACAGACACCGTTTGAGGGGACAGTCATTGCGGTTTTGAAGTTTTGTTTTTG
>MHFC01000088.1:0-1878 GCA_001804025.1 Omnitrophica bacterium GWA2_52_8
AAGGTGTCGACTGGCAATTCACAACGGCCGATGCCCGGATTAAATTAAAACGTTTGTACCCACAAATTCAATCTTGAAAGGGTACTAGGAAGCCGGGGGGTATTTGCCGTGAAACAGAAAGAACAAGCCGAGAAAATGAAAGCGCTTCGCCGCGAGCTGGAGGAGAAAATCGAAGAGCAGTTTCCGGCCGAAGACGGCGGGACTTCCCTGCGCGTGGACATTCAGCAAATCGACGAAAGCGCGCCGCTTGATCCCGAAGTGGCCCGGAGAATTATCGAAGCGCTGCTGTTTGCCTCCAGCAAACCGCTCAATGCTGCGGATATAAAAAAAGTGATGAAGTCGCTGACGCCGGGACAGATTGCCAAATACATCGAAGAGCTGAGTGAAATTTATCAACGGGACGGCCGGAGTTTTGAAATCCTCGAAATTGCGAACGGGTACGAAATTACCACGAAAAAAGAATATGCGCCGTGGATCATGAAGCTCGAGCTTCAGAAAAAAATCAAGCAGGTTACGCAATCGGCGCTTGAGACGCTTGCGATTCTTGCCTATAAACAGCCGAGCACGAGGATGGAAATCGAGGAATTGAGGGGCGTGGATGTCAGCGGCGTCATCACGACCCTGATGGAGCGGGGTTTTATCAAGATCGTCGGCAAGAAAGAAGTGCCGGGAAGGCCTTTTCTTTATGGAACGACTGAAAAATTCCTGGACCATTTCGGGCTGAAGTCGCTGGACCATTTGCCGAGCATCGATGAAATCAAGACGCTGGTCGAAAATTCCGTCCGCAAAGAGGACTTGATGGATCAGGAAAATACCGGAGCGAATGTGAGCGCTCCGGCGGCCGGGGACAAGCCGGAAACGGCGGGCGAAACACAGCCGGATGCGGAAAATTCCGGCGCCGAGAACCCCAAAATTTAAAACCGGTCTGCCGGGAGTTTGCGATGGATAAAAATTTGCCGGAAATACGGAAAAAAATCGATCAAATCGATCAAAAGATCATCGATTTGCTGAACGAGAGGACCGTCTTGGCTGTGGAAGTCGGCAAGGTCAAAACGGAAGCGGGAAAAGGAATTTACGCCCCGGACCGGGAAAGTGAAATTTACGGCAAGATCGACCGGGAGGCCAGGGGGCCCATGCCGAAAGCGGCGTTAAAAGCCATTTACCGCGAAATTATGTCGGCCTCCATCTCGCTTGAAAAACCCGTTCAGGTGGCCTACCTCGGCCCTGAAGCAACCTTTACGCATCTGGCCTCATTGTCCAAGTTCGGATCCAGCGTATCGTTTGTGCCCTGCGGGACGATCAACCAGGTGTTTCAGGAAGTTGAGCGCGGTAACGCCGATTACGGCGTCATTCCCATCGAAAACTCCATTGAAGGCGCCGTCAACCACACGCTCGACATGTTTTTTGAATCGGATTTAAAAATCTGTTCGGAGATCCTGTTCCCGATCACGCACTGTTTAATGTCGCAAGCGAATAAAAAAGACATCAAGAGAATTTATTCCAAGCCCGAAGTGTTCGGCCAGTGCCGCAACTGGCTGGAGCGTAATATGGCCGGAGTTGAGCTTGTCGATTCGGCGAGCACGACGTCTGCGGCCCAAAAAGCGCAAAAAGAGGACGCCGCGGCCGCGATCGGGTCCAAACTGGCGGCGACCATTTATAATCTGCCGATTCTGGCGGAAAGCATTCAGGACTTTTCTTCCAACATTACGCGGTTTCTGGTGATCGCGCGGCAGTTGCCGCCGCCGACACGGTACGACAAGACTTCGATTTTGGTTTCCATCAAGGATAAAGTGGGGGCGCTTTTCGAACTGCTGCAGCCTTTCCGCAAACACCGTGTGAACATGACTAAAATCGAATCACGCCCGTCGAAGAAAAAAG
>MHFC01000088.1:1984-7169 GCA_001804025.1 Omnitrophica bacterium GWA2_52_8
TCATCCGTATGAACCCGGAAAACCCATCAAAGAGCTTGAGCGCGAGCTTGGTTTGCGTCACGTCATCAAGCTTGCCTCGAATGAGAATGCGCTCGGTCCCAGCCGGAAAGCCCTGCGGGCCATGCGCCGTGCTATTTTGGAAGCGCATTTGTATCCCGAGAGCAAATGCTATTACCTGACGAACCGGCTCTCGCGGGAATGGGATATTCCGGCCGAGCACCTGATTATCGGAAACGGATCGAATGAAATTATCGAACTGCTGATGCGTGGGTTTGTTTCCGAGGGCGATGAAGTGCTGTCTTCGGACACTTCTTTTCTCGTGTATCCGATCCTGACACAGGTGTGCGGCGCGCGCTATGTTTCGGTCCCGATGAAGAATTTTTGTTATGATCTGGACGCCATGGCGGAGGCGATCTCGGACCGTACACGGATTATTTTTATCGCCAATCCCAATAATCCCACGGGCACCTATGTGACGCATGATCATGTGCTCCGGTTTCTTGACCGCGTTCCGAAGCATGTGATCGTGTGTTTTGACGAAGCGTATTTTGATTTTGTGGAAGCGACCGATTTTCCGCGCACCCTGGAATGGGTCCGTGAAAAAAGAAAAAACATCATCCTCATGCGGACGTTTTCAAAATCCTACGGGCTTGCCGGGCTGCGCATCGGATACGGCATGGGGGCCCCGGACGTGATGGAGTATCTGCACAAGATCCGCCAGCCGTTTAACGTCAATGCCATCGCCCAGGCAGCCGCGACCGCGGCACTGGATGACCGCTTTTTTCTCTGGCGCACAAAACATATGGTTTCCCAGGGCCGAAAATTCTTTTACCGCCGCCTGCCGAAACTGGGGGTCGAGTATGTTCCGAGTCAGGGCAACTTTATTCTGATGAATACCGGCCGCCCCGCAAATGAACTGTTTCAGGCCTTATTAAGGAAGGGCGTGATTATCCGATCCATGAAGGCCTATGGCCTGGACACCTGGATCCGGGTCACAATCGGGAGAAGAAGCCAGAACGCTCATTTTTACCGGGTGTTGAAAAATTTTTTAACCCAAGGTTTCTGAAATCGTTTATGATGCGTTTCTCATGCAGGGCATCATTCAGCGTCAGATCGTAGAAAAGGAGTTTTGAACCATGATTATCGTCATGCGGCCTCAGGCGACGCCGGAACAAATCAATCATCTTTGCGAAAAAGTCAAAGAACTTGGATTGACACCGCAGGTTTCACGGGGCGTTCAAAAAACGATTATCGGTGTTATCGGACAGGAAGACAAACTGCGTGTGAAGCCGCTGGAAGCTTTCCCGGGTGTCGAAGCGGTTCTGGAAATTCAGAAGCCGTATAAATTAAGCAGCCGTGATTTCAAGCCCGAATCGACGGAATTCGAAATGCCGAACGGGGTCAAAGTGGGCGGCAAAAAAATTGTGATGATGGCAGGCCCGTGTTCGGTTGAGGGCCGCGACATGCTGATGAAAACCGCCGAAATCGTAAAAAATAACGGGGTCGGATTTTTGCGCGGCGGTGCGTTCAAACCCAGAACCTCGCCTTATGATTTTCAGGGCCTGGGAGAAGAAGGCCTGAAGTATTTAAGGGAAGCGGCGGACAAGTTCGGGCTCATGGTGGTGACGGAAGTCATGGACACCCGTATGGTCGAACTGGTCGCGCGGTATGCCGATATGCTGCAAATCGGTGCCCGGAACATGCAGAACTTTGACCTGCTGAAGGAATGCGGTATGGCCAAGCGTCCTGTTTTGCTCAAACGCGGCCTGAGCGCCACCATTAAAGAGCTTCTCCTTTCCGCAGAATATTTGCTTTCCAAAGGAAATTTCAAGATTGTGCTTTGCGAACGCGGGATCCGTACTTTTGAGACCGCAACGCGCAATACGATCGATATTAATGCAATCCCCGTCATCAAGCGCGAAAGTCATTTGCCGATTATTGTGGACCCTTCTCACGGAACAGGCGTTCGCGCGTATGTTCCGGCCATCGCAAAAGCGGCGATTGCCGCGGGGGCTGACGGGATTATGACCGAAGTCCACCCAAACCCTGAAGAAGCCTGGAGTGACGGGCCCCAATCCTTCCGCGCCGAAGAATTTCATGCCTTGATGGATGATCTAAGGCATTTAGCAAAAGCTGTCGGAAGAGACCTCTAACCGCACTGCGACAATTTGTCTTTGCCTATGAAGCCCAAAGTTATCACCATCATCGGTCTCGGTCTTATGGGCGGATCTCTCGCTGCCCGCTGCCGTAAACGGTATCCTTCAGCCCGCATTATCGGTGTGTCGAGACAAAAGCAGGCCCTCGCCTTAGCGCTCAGAAAAAAATGGATTCACCGCGGAACCCGGAACCTTTCTGACGCAGTGATCGATTCCGATCTGATCGTTCTTTGCACTCCCGCGGACACGACATTCCGTTTCCTGAAACTTTTGGACGCCGCCGCAAAGCCCGGTGCCGTGGTCACGGATGTCGGGAGCGTCAAAGAACGTATTCAGGCGTGGGCTGATTCCCGGCGGTTTAAACGCATCCGCTTTGTCGGCGGTCATCCGATGGCCGGTTCGCATCATCGCGGCATTGCTGCGGCCCACGAAGATTTGTATCACAAATCGACGGTATTCCTTGTGAAGTCGGCTGCTACGAAACCGGATGCCTTCCGGCTTGTACGGTCTTTTTGGAAACAAATAGGCTGTCGCACTGTGACATTGACGGGAGCTGCCCACGACCGTATTGTTGCCGAGATCAGTCATTGGCCGCATGCTGTTGCAGCGGCACTTGTCCTTGCAACGACATCTCATTCGAGGCGTTATGCGGCATCCGGTTTTCTGGATTCGACAAGAATTGCACAAGGGGACCCCTCAATCTGGATGCCGATCTTTATGCAAAACAGACGCGAGATCCTCAGGGCAGCGGGAAGTTTTGAAAAAAGACTGCGCGCATTTAAAACCTTGCTTGCGAAGAAAAACGTGTCCGGCATACGCGCTTTTTTGGCCCAAGCCCTCCGGGAGCGCCGGCAAATTTCGTTTTGAAATTATTCTCTTTGTGTTATAATGCCAGCGACTTTTACAGGACCGGCTGGATCGATGGACTTCAGAGGTCTTATCCCTCGCAGTTGCTTTCCTTCAAGCTGTAAAGTCGAGATTCTATCTCCCAGGAGGCTTTAATTCCGTATGAATTCCAAATTTGCAGATCTTTACGAGAAAACGATTCAGAATTTCCAGGAAGGCGAGATTGTTAAGGCGACGGTAGTCGATATTCGTGGCAACGATGTGATGGTAGACATCGGGTATAAAGCCGAAGGGATCATTGGTTTGGATGAGTTTACCGACCCATCCAAAGTTCAGGTCGGGTTTCAGTTGGATGTTTTGTTTGAATCTTTTGACGATGAACAGGGTGCCGTCATCGTGTCCAAGCGCAAAGCCGACCGTCTCCGCACCTGGAACCGGATTCTCGAAGATTCTGAAGAGGGAAGCATTGTAGAGGGACGCATCCTTCGCAAAGTCCGGGGCGGTTTCATGGTCGACATCGGTATGGAGGCCTTTTTGCCGGCGTCACTTGTGGATCTCAAGCCCACACGAAACCTGGACCAGTTTCTCGGTGTGGTCAGCAAATTCATGATCGTTAAAATTAATCATAAACGCAAAAATATCGTTGTTTCCCGCAAAGATTTTCTCGAAAAAGAAAAAGCGCACAGCCGGCTCAAACGGCTGGAGACTCTGACTGTGGGGGACCGCATCAAAGGGCGCGTTAAAAATATTACCGATTTCGGCGTGTTTTTGGATCTTGGCGAGCTTGACGGGCTGCTGCATATTACCGATATGAGCTGGGGCCGGGTTTCGCATCCTTCTGAACTTGTGAAGCTCGGGGATGAAATTGAAGTTGTCGTGATTTCCATTGATAAAGAAAGCGGGCGCGTTTCGCTCGGCCTGAAACAAAAATTGGCCGATCCATGGGATACCGTGGAAGACAAATACACGCTCGGCCGGACCGTTTCGGGCAAAGTTGTCAATATTCTGCCGTACGGCGCTTTTATCGAACTTGAGCCGGGTATTGAAGGCCTTGTGCATATCAGCGAACTCTCGTGGACGAAGCGCCTGACGCATCCCTCCGACCTTCTTAAAATCAGCGATCAGGTGGATGTTGTGGTTCTCAGTTTGGACCGCGAGGGCAAAAAGATATCGCTCGGAATGAAACAGATTCAGGAGAACCCCTGGTCGAAAGTCGGTCAGCGGTATCTGGTCGGGGAAAAGGCAGCGGGAAAAGTCAGAAATTTGACGGATTACGGGGCCTTTGTCGAACTTGAACCCGGCGTTGACGGCCTGATTCACATCTCGGACATTTCATGGACGCACAAGGTGCAGCACCCCAGCGAAATCCTGAAAAAAGGGCAGGAGATCGAAGTGATGGTTTTGGGAATCGATCCCGAAGCGCAAAAAATCTCGCTTGGCCTCAAGCAATTATCCGATGATCCCTGGGAAAAGTTGACCAAAGAGCTGCACACCGGGACCCCGATGACGGGCAAGGTAAACCGGATTGCCAACTTTGGATTGTTTATCGAGCTCGAAAACGGACTTGAGGGGCTTGTTCATGTTTCGGAGCTCCCTGAAAGCAATCCGGCGGATCTGGAAAAGAAATATGTCGTTAACGATTCGATTGAAGTGAGCATCCTCACGATTGACCATGATGCCAGGAAAATTGCGCTGACGTGCAAAGACCGGGCTTTGTCATCCAAGGATTCTTAAACCCACACTGATCCCGCGTGACACGGAATTTATCAAATAACAGACGTGTCGTTGTAACCGGTCTTGGGGTCATTGCTTCTAATGGAATAGGAAAAGACGCCTTTTGGGATGCCCTTCAAAACGGGCGTTCCGGCATTTCCCTCATCACCGCGTTTGACCCCGCCGAGTTTACAACCCAGTTTGCCGGCGAAGTCAGGAATTTTGTCCCCACCGATTATATCGGCGTCAAACAATCGAAAAGAATGGACCGGACCTCGCAGTTTGCGGTAGCCTGCGCAAAAATGGCCGTTGCGGATGCCGGGATCAATTTCAACGGCGAAGCGGCCGAACGGACAGGCGTCATTATCGGTACGGCCATGGCCGGCCATGGATACATCCTCAACCAGCACACGACCTTGATGGAAAAAGGTCCGATGCGCATCAATCCTTTTACCGCGCTCGCCTCGTTT
>MHFC01000089.1 GCA_001804025.1 Omnitrophica bacterium GWA2_52_8
CAGAATCAAAAATGTAGTGATAACTTCGGGGGTCTCGTCGTCGTAACTTCAATGCCTACAACAAACTCACTTTTGAAACTGGCGAAGTTGGGTTAGAAAAAATACCAAAAAATATAAATCATTCAATGAATTTAAGACCCATGAACGCACCTGAAATAAAATTAATCTTAACCTGCCTGAGATGGCTGGCGGCACGCAGGCCTGCGCCGGAACTGAAATTGCTTGCGGAAGATCCAAAGCGCGTCAATTCGACGGACTGGAAAAGCTTGATTCAAATCGGCCGCCGGCATCATGTGCTTGGATTTATCGCATTCGCACTTGATCAAAACGGGGCACTTAAATCTCTCCCCGCCGAATACCGCACCGCCATGGCCGAAGAGCTTTCGATGGCGGAATGGAAAAATCGCGTCAAACTCGAGGAATTTAAAAAAGTCAGCGGGTTGCTACAAAAAGAAAACATTCCGGTCATTCCCCTGAAGGGAGTCGACCTGAGTCTCCGGATTTATTCGCAAATGCCGTTCCGTCAGATGTACGACGCGGACCTGCTCATCCGGCAAAGCGATCTTGCGGCTGCCTCAGATGTGCTTTTTGATGCAGGCTTTTGCCTGAAACAAGCCGTGACTAAAAATCGATGGCATGATCTTTTTTATGGGGCACGCGATATCACGGAGAAAAACAATCACGGCCGCGTATCCTTTGAAAAGGAAGGCCTGGACGTCGACCTTCACTGGAGTCCAAAATACCGCATCGGGGGACATGATATTGAAATCGACGTCAAATCGTTCTGGGAACTGTCCCAAGCCCGCCCTGAATTGGGGCAAAATGTGAGAATTTTAACGGATCTTGATATCGCATGGCACCTCCTTCTGCATGCCGCTGAAATGTACGATCCCAAACTCATCCAGCTCCTCGATCTGGCGATTCTCTTTAACCGCTTGGCCGACCGGCAACTGACCGCCGCTTTTGAAGAGCACCTGTTAAATCTTGAAACTTCTGCAAAAATTAAAGTGAAAACGCTCGCCGATGATGTTCGTCAAATTCTGGGGGATGCCGATGCTGTTCCGGATGAGAATTTGGAAACAAATGGCCTGCTGAATTTTTTCCTCACACAGCGCCGTTCGCAGCGGTATTATCGCGAATGGACCCGGGGAAACGGCGCACACCACCGGCTAAAATCCCCGGCCGGGCGCTTCCTGTATCTGGCCGGTTACCTTTTCCCGAATCCTGATTACTACGGCCGTGCCGCGGGTTTCTCGATGTACCGGGCACATTGGAAGGATCTTTTCAAAAACATTGAGATATTCCTGTTATCCAAAATTAGGCGCCGCTAAAATTCTGGAATTACAGAATAAAGCGTTGAACACGGCTCAGACATGTTTCTTTGCCCATAACACTCATCAATTCAAAAAGTCCCGGGCTTACGGAATGTCCCGTCAGGGCATAGCGCAGAGGGTGGATTAAAATTTTCGCTTCAATGCCGAGTTTTTCGCAGACGAGCCGCGTCATCTGCTCGATAGCTCCGACATCCTCGAAGGATTCGAGTTCGGCCGATTCCTTCAGCCACGCGTTAAGATAATCGCACATATTGACAGTTTCTAAAAATGCACGCTGCTGCGCGGGGTCATACTGAATCTGATTTTGGAAACAATAAGAAGCTTGCTCGGTAAGACCGGAAAAGGTTTTGATCCGGTTTCGGTAAAGCAAAACGAGTTTTTTCCAGGTTGCCTCCCGGAGGCCGCAACGGTCCGGATAAAAGTCTCCGATCCTGCGCAGGTAATCTTCCTCGGAAATATTTTTGAGGTATTGGCTGTTCAGCCACTCCAGTTTCTCGAGATTAAACCGGGCCCCCGATTTATTGACGCGCTTCAGGGAAAACTTTTCAATCAGCTGTGCCATGGAAAAAATCTCTTCATTCCCGCCGGCGACGCCCCATCCCAGCAAAGCCAGATAATTAAGCAGCGCTTCCTTCAAAAAGCCCTGTTTGCGAAAAGCTGCAAGCGCAACGGCCCCGTGCCGCTTTGAGAGCGGCGTGCCGTCATCACCGAGAATCAACGGCAAGTGGGCAAATTTCGGGGGCTTCCAGCCCATGGCTTCATATAAGCAGATTTGTTTCGGAGTATTGGAAATATGATCGTCTCCCCGGATCACATGCGTGATATCCATTTCATGATCATCCACGACACAGGCCCAGTGGTAGGTCGGATACCCGTCCGATTTAAGGATCACCAGATCATCCAATAAAGTCGTGTCAAATTCGACCTTGTCATGAATCAGGTCGAAAAAAGCGGCCTTTTGCTTCGGCATGCGGAACCGGACGGCCGTCCCCTGTCCGGTTTTATCATCGTAGGCCAGCCCCTTTTCCACCAGTTCTGCGGCATGCTTGCGATAAATATCAAGACGCTGGCTTTGCCGCCATATTTCGCCGTCGGATTCAAGCCCGAGCCAAGCCAGCGATTCCAGGATTTCATTTTCAAATTCCGGCGTCGAACGTTCCCGGTCGGTGTCCTCGATGCGGAGAATAAACCGGCCCTTTTGGTTGCGCGCGTAGAGAAAGTTGAAAAGGGCGGTTCGAATACCGCCGATATGAAGGTTTCCGGTTGGGGATGGCGCAAATCGAACGCAGACCATAAGGACCTGTTAATTTTCAGAACACAGCCGGTTGGACCGGAAGGCTTATATCAGACACCCTGCGGGGACCGAGTCTTTGGAAATTTTTCCTGTCGGAAATTGCTACGGCTCTTTCGTTTCAATTTGCCGGATCAGGGTCCGCACACGGTTGAGATCGAGCGGTTTTTTAAAAACGGCTGCGGCCCCTTGACTCAGGACCTCTTTTTCCTTATGCGCGGGAAGATAACCGGACATAATCACGATCGGCACGCTCCGGATCGCTTTTATCTTCCGGAAAACCTCGCCGCCCTCCATGCGCGGCATCAAAACATCGAGAAAAACAAGATCATAATTGCTTTCCTGGACTTTTTTGATCCCGCTTTCGCCGTCGAAAGCGATATCCACCTGATGGTTTTCTTCTTGAAGGATTTCGCGGAACTCTTCACAGATCAACTTTTCGTCATCAATAATCAGAATTTTAGCCACTTTGCACTCCCGTAGAATCAGGTGGGAAATTTAAAATTTTCGCGCAGCGTCGCAATATAACTTCTCTTGGAGCTTTTAATCAGGTGCAGCGCCGCGGCGCTTTTAGAAATTTCGACACTATAGCTATCGTCGATTTCTATATTTTCTTGACCGTCGGCCGTAATCATGGCCTTATGCGACTCTTTGGTCGGCTGCAGATTGATCGTAATCCGTTCCTCGGCATCAACCACAATGGAGCGGAGCGATGAACTGTGAGGACAAATCGGCGTGACAATAAGCGCACTGAGTTTTGGATGGACGATCGCCCCGCCCGCAGAAAGCGAGTAGGCGGTGGAACCCGTCGGAGTCGCCACGATGATGCCGTCTCCGGCAAATTGCGTGAGGACTTCATGCCCCACATAAACACTCAGGCGCAGCATGCGCGAAATCCCTTCGCGGTTCACGACAAGGTCATTGAGCGCCAAAAACTCCCTCACCACGCGCTTCCCTTTCAAAATACGTGCCTGCAGCATCAATCTCTCCTCGGCCTGAAATTTGCCGCTTAAGCACGTTTCGAGCTCGCCGTAGATTTCCTTTTCTTTGACTTCGGTCAAAAACCCGAGGCTTCCGAGATTGACCCCGAGGATGGGAATTTGCCGGTCCTTCAAACGCCGCACCAGGCCAAGCAAAGTGCCGTCGCCGCCAAGACAGACGATAAGGTCGGACCCTGTGAGCACCTCTTTGTCGGAATGTAAAAGCGTGTCCCGGACAAGAACCTTCCGCTTGACCAGCCATTTTTTAAGCTGTTTCAGGAGCGCGGCCGCATGCGGCTTTTTTTTGTTAACGACAATTCCGATTTTTTTGGAGCTCATGGAAACCCTAACTTTGATGTGCGGGGTAAAACGGCTGGCCGGCAGCCAGGCGTTCGGCAACGGTCTTGGCTATTTTTTCCGGCGAAAGCCCGAACTGGTCCAGGAGAAGTTCGCGCGTCCCGTGTTCGATAAAGTGGTCCGGGAGGGCAAAGCGGTGAACCGGCACAAAGGACCGGTTTTCTCTTTCAAAAAACTCGAGTACTTTCGACCCCATCCCTCCGGTAAAAACGTGCTCTTCAAGCGTAAAAATAGGCATGTGCCGATTCGCGCAGTCCAAAAGGATCCCGCTGTCCAGCGGTTTGACAAAACGCATATGCACGACGCGCACATCAATCCCTTCTTTTTTCAATCGATCAGCCACGTCCAGAGACGTTTCCAGCATGGTGCCAAGAGCCAAAATTGCGGCGTCCGCACCCTCCCTGACAATTTCCCCTTCCCCGATCCTGAAAGAGCGGAAAGGTATGGCCTCCATTTTTTCCGTAACATTCCCACGGGGATACCGGAAAGCAAAGACATCCGGATAGGCCATGGCAAGCCGGAGCATGTGTTCGATTTCCGCTTCATTCACGGGAGCGGCGATGACCGTTCCGGGAATATGGCCGAGAAAGCTAATGTCAAAAACTCCGTTATGCGTAGCGCCGTCAGCGCCTACCAAACCGGCCCTGTCCATCGCCAAAATCAGCGGCTGCCTTTGAAGCGCCACATCATGAATAATTTGATCGTGCGCCCGCTGAAGAAACGTCGAATAGATCGCACACACCGGCTTGAGCCCGCCTTTGGCCAGGGCCCCGGCAAAAGTCACCGCATGCTGTTCGGCAATTCCGACGTCGTAAAACCGGTCCGGAAATTCTTTTTGAAAATCAATCAATCCCGTTCCTGTCGGCATCGCGGCCGTGATCGCGACCACATCCTGACGCTCTCTTGCCACGCGGATCAGCGCGTCCACAAATGCTTTGGTGTAAGCCTTCCCCTGCTTTTTTTGCTCATTCGGACTTTTGATTTTTTCGCCGGTTTTGACATCAAACGGTACAACCCCGTGACCTTTTTCGGCGTCCTGTTCCGCGAAGGAACAGCCTTTTCCTTTTTGAGTGACAATGTGCAAGAGCGAACAATCATTAATCGCGAGAATTTTCTTGAGCGTCTTCACCAGCCCGATCACATCATGGCCGTCCACAGGCCCGAAATACCGGAACCCCATCTCTTCAAATAAAATCCCGGGAATAAGCAGGTGCTTCATACCCTCCAGGCTGCTCGTTGCAAGACGCCGGAGTCTTGGAAATTTCGTCAGCTGGCGTTCTACTTCGGCCCGGACGCGGTTATAGAGGGGATTGGTGATGATTTGATTGAGGTATTTGCTGATCGCCCCGACATTTTTTGAGATCGACATCTCGTTGTCATTGAGCACGATCAACATGTTTTTTTTAAGGTG
>MHFC01000090.1 GCA_001804025.1 Omnitrophica bacterium GWA2_52_8
GTCGAAAGCCAGAAAAATTAACTGCCTTTTGTGGGATGCACCCCTCCGTGAGAAGTCCGTTGACAGCCTTCATTCGGCCGTGCTATATTGACGTCCGTTGTAAATCCATAACATAAGATTGGACAAAGAGTTATGAATAGACGAATGACATTGGCTATTCTGATTGTGCTCGGGCTTTTTATTTCTCCCATGATGGGAAATGCCTACTGGGTTTGGTCTCCTGAAAAAGGGGAATTTGTGAATCCGGAAGGCGAAGGGAAAAATGCGGCGGAACATCTTTACGATTACGCGATGCAATTTTTTAACGAAAAAAATTGGGACGAGGCCATCAAGCAGTTTGAGAGTTTGCTGGCCAAATATCCGAGCGCACCTATTTCGAGTGAAGCGCAGTACCGTTTAGGGATTGTTTACGAAGAGAAAAGTGATTACTTCAAAGCGTTTGAGGTTTACAAAAAGTTAGTTGAGTCTTACCCCCAAAGTGAGCGATTTAATGAGGTGATCGAACGCGAGTTCCGCATCGGCAATTTGTTTTTGTCCGGCCAGAAAGCAAAGTTTATGGGGGTTGCGATTCTGCCGGCCCTTCCGAAAGCCATCGAAGTATTTCAACACATTGCCAAAAATGCCCCCTACGGTGAGTTCGGTGATCGCGCCCAGTTTCATCTCGGCGTCGCCTATAAAGAAGCAAAACAGTTTGAGAACTCGGTAGAAGCATTCCAGGCGCTCATTGATCAGTATCCCCAGAGCGAACTGGTGCCGCAGGCCCGCTATCAAATCGCCGAATCTTCCTACATGAGGTCTTCCCGCGAGTTCCGTGATCAGAGAGCGCTGGATGACGCCATGAAGCAAGTCGACCGCTTTTTAACACATCATCCGGACAGCCCTACGTCGGAAAAAGCTGCGCGGATCCGGCAGGTTATTGACGAAAAAAATGCCGAGAAAAATTACTCCATCGGCCAGTACTATGAAAAATCGGATTATTTGCACAGCGCTATTATTTACTACTCGGACGTTGCGGCGCGCTACCCTCATACAAAATGGGGTGAAAAGTCGGCGCAGCGCTTGAAAGCGCTCGAGGATCCGAGCGCGTACCATGCGCAAATGGACAAGGAAATCGACGGGACGATCAAGTCCCTGGAGACGGAGCTTGCCTCTCTCGATAAGAAAGCGGATCCAAAACAATATGAAGAAGTTTCGGATAAAATGGAGCGTTTGAAAGACCGGCGTAATGAGATCGAGAAGCAAAAAACGGGAACTCTGGAAAGCCGGAAGCAGGATATTGACCGGCGCGAACGCGAACTGAAAGAGAAGTTCAAGCGGCTTGAGAAAAAGCAGAAATTAATGGGGAACAATCCGTCCGCCGATTTTAAAAATGCCATGGACCGCTGGTACGTTTCGCTGCTTAAGGAAAAGGAAGAATTGGTCCATGAGAGGCAGCAATTAAGTACGTGGCGCGAAGAACTCGGGGTCCCGGAGAAAAAGTCACCGCTGGAATACCTGCCGTTTATGGGAGCGGGGCCGGCTCCCGTCGAGAAAATTCGCGAAATCGACGCCAAGGACCTTTTTAAAGTCTCCGCCGAAATGAAAGAGTTGCTGGACAAGAAAGAATCTCTCTACAAGTCTTACGGCGAAATCAAAGCGGTTGATTTGCCGCCTGCCGTGATTCCGATCACCGCCGGTGAGTCTTCGTCCTGGGAGCAGTTTGCTTCCGTGCAGGACGATGCCTTGCGAAACCAGTTGGTGAAACTTGAACAGACGCGGCAAAAAATCGAAGAACTGCAAAAAGTAACCGAGGAAAAGCGGAATCTTTACGAGAAACATTACGGCCGTTCGGCCTGGCTGACGCTGATGCAAATCCCGGCCAATATCGTAACGGAGTCGGCGCATGCGATCGACAAATCTCTCGACCGCATGAACCCTTTTGATGATTCCGACAAAGCGCTGGAAAAGAAGGAAATGCCGGAGCTTTTGGAAATGCAGATGCATCTCAAAGAGCAGCTTGCCGCCCAGCAAACGCTTGTCGATACGTTGACGCAGGCATTTGATACGGAACTGGCGGTCCAGGAACAAAAACGGCTTTTGGCCCAGATCGAACAAGGGCAAAAAAATGACCCGCGGGAATTGCGCAAATCCATCAAACAGCTTGAGCGCGGGATACGGATCCGGTACCAGGAGATCGACGACCACAATCAGAAGCAAAAAGAGCTCGTCAAACAGCTCGAGGGCATGATGCAGGCCTCCGAACAGAAGCTGTCTGTTTTGGGACGCACGCAGAAGATGATCGTAGCGCCGTTAAAGGGTGTCAGAAATTTCAGCCGGACTTTTCTTTTTGGGGCTAAATCCCATGACCGTAACGTCACCGAGTCGGCCGGGAATTTGAGCGAAGATAGCCCCGGGCACGCGGAAATTCTTGATTTGAAGAAGGAAATTGAATTGCAAAGCCTTCTGATCGAAGCGAAGCACGTGGAAATTACCCGGCTTAAGAAAGAAGTTGAGATCATGAAAGCGCACGCCTCCTTGGCGGGGGGGTATGAGTTCCGCTCACCGCTCGTGAAGGTCCCGTATGTATTTCTTCAGGAGGCGCTGGAAAACGCCAAGAGCGTGATTCCCAAGCAGGAACGCCAGGAAGTCCTTATCGACCGGCTTGATCAGGAAACCCGTGATCTCGAAGCCTTAAAGGTCCGCCTCAAGCGTATGCAGTCGGAGTTGGAAAAACGCCAAAATGGTTCCAAGGAAGAAGGTGCGTCTGAAAGCGTTTCGCCGGAGGCGTTACAGGAGCAAGCCAAAAAAATGGAGCAGGAATCCGAACTTAAGCGTGAAGAGGCCGAGCATCTTAAGTCCGAGCTTGCGGCACTGTCTTCCGATATTGAGATTCAGCGGAATATTTATAGGCAGGAACAGTCCATTCTGCTTGAACAGCTGGATCACGCGGAAAACAGCGAAGGCGTCGAGCAGATACGCCAGTATTTGAAAGTCCAGGCGGGTCCGCGGGCATCAGAAAAAGGTTATGCCGGCCGCATGCGCGACATCGAAAATGAACTGGCCAAGCTGATTCAAAAAGAAGACCGGTTGGAGGACAAAGCGGTCCGGATTCTTGAAAAGCGTGTGCAGGAGATTGACCGCGTGATTCCGAAGGTCGATTCCAGGGTTGAAAAGCAGGACCTTCTCAGCGAGCGGGAGAGAATGGTTGACCGTCTCTCGCAAATACAGGCGCGCAGAAGTTTTTTGGCGGAAGAACTCAAACGGTTTCAGTTAACGGACACAACTCCAAAGGTTTAGGCGCGCGATGAAGCGTTTTTTTTTCGATGCAGCTGCCGGACTGGCGCTGTGCTGTCTGATTGTTTCGTGCGGCTATACGCAAAAAACGACCCTTCCTAAAGACATCAAAAGCATCCACATCGACACTGTCATTAATTCCATTCCCGTCCAGGAGGTCTATGCCTATCAGGCCGGGCTGGAAATGGACATTACCCAGGCGATTATCCAGCAGGTGCAGGAAGACGGCAATTTGAAAGTTGCCGAAAAAGAAAATGCGGACGCAATCCTGGAATCCCATTTGGTCGGTTTTGAACAGGGGGGCGTGAGATTTAATCAGTTGGAACGCGTCGAAGAGTTCCGTCTCTATGTTATTTTGGCTCTGCGGTTGATTGACGGTAACACCGGAGAAACGATTTGGGAAGAGCCTTCGTTTTCCGGGGATGCGGAATATTTTGTCAGCGGGGTTCGGTCGACGGCGCGGGAAGAAGCTTCAAGAAGGGCGATTGACCGCTTGGCCCGCAATGTGGTGGACCGTATTGTCGAAGACTGGTGACGCCCGGCGCTCGGCGGACAGTGCCTTATGATAACAACCTTTTGACCCTGGTTTTTACAGTTCTCTCCTTATGAGCCTTCCATTTGTTTTTTGCCTTGCCGGCGATTCTTATCTGATCGATCAAAAACGCGCTGAAATCATTTCGCAAATCAGGAATTCCGTGCCGGGAGAGATCGCAGAATCCGGCTACCGGCTTTCCGAAGGGATGCTTGAAAGAGCCCTGAGGGATGCGCAAACCCTCCCTTTTTTGATCCAATATCAAATCTTCCGGATGCGCGAAACCGACGGTCTGCGCAAGCATGAGCTGGAGATGCTGGAAGCCTATTTTAAGACGCCCGTCCGCACGACCTATCTTATTTTTGAAGCCGAAGCCCTGTCTGCCAAACAGGGCTTGGCAGAGCTGATGCAGCAGCATGCGCAGGTCTTTATTCTGAAAGATGACCTTAAGAAATCGCTCGGGACAAAGCTTATCCGGGACAAACTGAAAAGACACGGAAAAACCATCGAAGACGAGGCGCGCATGCACCTTGAGAACCAGATGGGAGGTTCGCCGGGCATGCTCGATTCGGTCCTCGACCAGCTGGTGCTCTATGCCGCCGATAAAAAAGAAATAACGGCGCAGATGGTAGAGTCTTTTGAGGAAAACTGGGCCCCTGCGGATGTTTTTAAACTCACCAATGCGATTATCGACCGCAAAAGGTCTGACGCGCTCATGTTTCTTACCGAACTTTTAAGCAGTGATCAGGAAATGGGTTCGGTGCTAGGAGTTTTGCACTGGCAATTAAGGCGTTTTTGGAAAGGCAAGGTCCTGCTTGAAGAGGGTCTGTCGGAAGATGCCATGTTGAAGAAATGCGGCGTGTCGCCGCGGCAGGCCCATTTTTTTTTAAGGCAGATAAGAAATTTGAGCCGCGAAAGGCTCGAAAAAGCCCTCCAGCAATTGCTTGAGCTTGACTGCCGGCAAAAGACGGGACAGGCCGAAGGAACCGAATTGCTGGAAGCTTGGGCAATCAGGGTTACTTCTTGAGTTTCCTGAGAAAATTTTGAATGCGGGATTTTTTCCGGTCGGCGCGGCCGCGGGGAATAATGCCCTTGGAAACCGCACGGTCATAACGGGAAATGGCTCTCTTGGCGATCAGATCGGCCTCTTGAGGGTTTCCCGCGGATTGTACGAGTTTGCGGTCGAGTGTTTTGAGTTCAGAAAGCGCCATTTGATTGCGTAGTTTTTTTCGGGCGTCGCTGCGCATCCGTTTTTTTGCAGAAGCAATATTAGGCATGTAAGACTCCTTTTAACATTTTAAAAACGGGGCACAATGTACCATACGGGAAGCAGTGTGTCAATCTGACTTGACTGTAAGGGTGCATCCCACTTTAGGCAGTGAAAAATGAGCC
>MHFC01000091.1 GCA_001804025.1 Omnitrophica bacterium GWA2_52_8
CCGCATTTGCCGGAGCGGCCGTTCATTTTTTTGTTCATGCCCACGAAGAAGACTCCTATGAAAGCCATTCCGCGTGCGCTGTTTGCCATTTTCTGCACGTGCTCGGAACCGTCGTGCTTCTTGCCGCATTTTCGCTCATGGTCAAAAAATCAGTCATTGCTTTTGCTTCCCGTAATCTAGTCCCATTATCTCTCGTTTTATCCCGCGTCTTACCCGTTCGCGCGCCGCCCGTTTTTTCCTGAAAAGTTTTATTCCATAAATCAATTCAGGAAAGGGGTGTCTCATGAAAAAAAATCTTTTCATAATTTTTTTATTTTTTCCGCTATGGTTAATTAATGGTGCCGTGCTTGCCGCCGCCGAAGCGGGAGCCGTATCGTCTTCCGAGTTTGCGCGGCTGGACCAAAGGGTCGGGGTTTTGCAGGCCGCTGTCCGCGATTTGAAAATCACGGTAGAAAATCAGAATGAGGTGATCCGTGCCCAGCATTTGAGAATCGAAATGCTGGAAGGGGATAATGAAGCGGCTCAACCGGAAGCTGCGGGCCCCGTTGCAACGGCCGGAATTGCTCAAAAATTCAATCCCGAAATCGGCGTCGCCGGTACCGTTCAGGCCAAATTAACCGAAAACTCCGGGGACGGAGAAGGGAACGATACGATTGCGCTCAAGGAGCTGGAGCTTAATTTTGCCCAGGTCGTGGATCCCTATTCCCGCCTTGATGCGATTATCGCTTTTAACGATAACTTGGAAGAGCAGAACGTTGACATTGAAGAGGCGTATTACACACGATGGGGACTGCCGCTTGGGTTTACGGCACAAATCGGGAAATTCCGCTCGAAGATCGGCAAGCAGAATTTAATGCATGTGCACCAGCTGCCGACGGCGGATTATCCGCTTGTGATTCAGGATTTCTTCGGCGAGGAGGGTCTTGCGGCCTCAGGGGTCCGGCTTCAGAACATGATTCCGAATCCCTGGGACATTCCGTTTGAAATCACGGGGGAAGTGCTCCGCGGCAATAACGGCACAAGTTTTTCCGGGATTTCCAGGCGGCCGATTTTTAACCTGCATGCCAAGACTTATTTTGAGCCTTCGGACGATACGGGCCTGGAACTAGGCTGGACGACGCTCTTTGGCGACGAAAATCCCCCGGTCACGATTGACGGTGATGACGAGACAACGGTTCAAGTTACGCGGGCCGGAGGCCAGGACCGGTTCGGCGTAAAAGTCTACGGCGCGGATGCGACCTTGACCTGGAATTTGCCGGAAGGCAAAAAAGTCCAGTGGCAAAATGAACTTTACTTCCAGAACCGGACAGACCGGGTTCATGCAAACAAGCGGCCCTGGGGTTTTTATTCGCTCGTGGATTACCGGTTCTCGCCCAAGTTCAGTGCGGGAATCCGGTTTGATTCCCTGGAGCCGCTGGATGTGGCCGGCCAGCATCGCCGTTCAACGCAAATTTCGCCCTATATTATTTTCTGGCAAAGCGAATTTGCGGATTTCAAACTCCAGTATTCGCATCTTGATCCGGCCTTATCGGACGCCAAATCAGATGACATGATTTTTGTAACGGCTGATTTTTTGATCGGTCAGCATAAGCACCCGGTCCAATAGGGAGGGGCGTGTTATGAAAGCCAAAAATGTTTTTTCTGCCCTCTTATTATGGGGGATGACAGGATTGATAGGATCCGGAAACGTTCAAGCTGAAGGAAAAATAAAAATCGTGGCGACAACCACGGTCATCGGAAGCATTGCAGGAGAGATTGCCGGTACCGAAGCGGAAATCTATTCCATCGCCAAGCCGAAGCGGGACCCTCATTTTTATTCACCGACGCCCCGGGACGTACTCAAGGCCAAAAAAGCCGATGTTCTGATTCACGGAGGGCTGGATTTGGAAACCTGGCGCGGCCCCCTGCTCGATGCTGTGGGGAAGCCCGAACTTATGTGGCCGAACGGGAAAAGGCAAATCGACGTTTCTGCGGGGATTGAGCTTCTTGAAATTCCGCCGAGTTTATCGAGGGCCGAAGGAGATATCCATGCCTATGGAAACCCGCATTACTGGATTGATCCGGAAAACGGGAAAAGGGTTGCCCGTAATATTGCCGAGGGTCTGGCGCGGCTTTATCCGGAAGAGGCGGATTTTTTTCTGAAAAATGCCGGTATCTTTGAGGCCAAAATGGATATCAAGATCAAAAAATGGACGGCATTACTGGCACCTTATGCCGGGAAAAAGATTATCAGCTATCACAAAAGTATGATCTATTTTCTGCGCCGGTTCGGTCTGGTTTCGGCGGGAGAAATTGAACCGAAGCCCGGTATTCCGCCGACGGCCAGGCATTTGGCGACGCTGAAAAAAATCATGAAAGAGGATCAGATTAAAGTCATCTTGAAAGAAACGTTTCATGAAAACAGCACACCAAAAAAAGTGGCGAACGACACCGGTGCCCTGATTGTGATTTTTGCCCAGGCCGTGGGAGAAGTCCCGGAAGCCGGGGATTACCGGAGCATGATGGATTATGACGTGCGGGCGGTTGAGGCGGCTTTTAGTCCGGTTTTCCCATCGATTAGGCGGATCGATGAGAAAACCGCTTTGGACGCATGAGGTTACATCCAAAGTTTTGCGCCCGCGTTTTAACGGGGCGCAAAAGACAACCCCTGGGATACAAATGGAAAAGTCCATTTGCACCCCAGCCTCCTTGAGGGCATTTCTCATTGGCGATGAGAAATGCGGGTTAGGAAGGCGGAGAATCCCGGCGGATGATTTTTTTCTATCCTGATGTCCGTTCGAAGAATTTCCCGAGTCATGATACAATTCCTGCTCATGAGGATTATCCGAGGCACCTTTTTTTTATCCGCTTTCTTTCTAACTGGAGGATATAACGTCATGGCCGCCAATTCATCCGAACCGGCACCGGCCGGAAAGTCCGGGGCACAAACCGATTATGTTTTATTTGCGGGAGGCTGTTTCTGGTGCATGGAAGGCCCGTTTGAAAAAACGCCCGGGGTTATCGATGCGATTGCCGGATATACCGGCGGCAAATCCGGTTCGCCGACTTATGACAAAGTGTCGTCCGGAAAATCCGGGCATGTCGAAGCGGTCAAGGTGATTTACGATTCCGCAAAAATCAGCTACGGCGAACTTGTGGAGCTTTTTTGGGAACAGATCGACCCGACCGATGACGGCGGGCAGTTTGCGGACCGCGGCAGCCAGTATGAGACTGTCATCTTTTATCAAAATGACGCCGAACGCAAAACCGCGGAAGCGTCCAGGAAGAAGCTGGACGCTTCCGGGGTTTTCAGCAAGCCGGTCGTGACCCGGATTGAAAAAGCCGGCAAATTCTACCCGGCCGAGGATTATCATCAGGACTATTATAAAACGAACTCTGCCCACTATGAGATGTACAAGATGGGTTCAGGCCGTTCCGGATTTCTGGAAAAAATATGGGGAAATCACGAAAAGATCCGGAGCGCGGAAAAAAAGGCCGCGGTAAAAAAAAACGAAAAAACACTCCGGGAAAAACTGACTCCCAGGCAGTATGAAGTGACGCAGCAGTGCGGCACGGAGCCGGCGTTTCAAAATGAATACTGGAACAACAAAAAACCCGGAATTTATGTGGATGTGGTTTCCGGCGAGCCGCTTTTTAGTTCCGCCGATAAATTTGATTCCGGCACCGGCTGGCCGAGTTTTACAAAACCCATTGATCCCGCCCGGGTCGTAGAGAAAGAAGACAACAGTTACAACATGTCGCGCGTTGAAGTCCGCAGTAAAGAAGGGGACTCACACCTGGGGCATGTTTTTGACGACGGCCCCGGAAAAGACGGGCAGCGTTACTGCATTAATTCCGCCTCCCTGAAGTTCATCCCCGCCGAGGACCTCGAAAAAGAAGGCTATGGGCAGTACCGGTATTTATTTGAAATGAAGTAGATAATCGATAGCAGATGTCCGATGGTATCTCGTATCTGGTGACGTTTGTCTGACGTCCTGAAGGGAGGCTTTTTTCAGCTAAGCAGTTGCAGATTATATAAATAAAATATGGTATATTACGAATGTCGATTGGCTTATTATATGGCATAATATATTGCTATTTAGCCATATCTATGTTATCTTTCCGAGGTGCGGGAGTGAGTGATTTTGTCTGGGATCCGGAAAAGGAGGCCCTGAATCTGAGCAAGCACGGTATTAATTTTTCGACAGCAGCCGGGGTATTCAAAGATCCGCGGCGTAAAATTTTCAAAGACATTGGCCACAGCGGGCAGGAGGAGCGGTTTTATTGCATTGGCTGTGTCGCAGGCCGCATCTTGACGGTCCGGTTTACATACAGGGAACGGAAGATCCGCATTATCGGAGCGGGTTTTTGGCGAAAAGGGAGAAGTTATTATGAAGAAGAGGAATGCTGATCATGAAATGCCGGCGGGCAAATTGAGCCGGGTGGCGGATTTTTTGCCGCCTCCTGAAAAGCTGGTGCTGCCCGAAGAGACGGTCAAGGTGACGATCGCGCTCAAAAAATCAAGCGTCGAATTTTTTAAAAAAGAGGCCCGGAAGCACCATGCCAAATATCAAAAAATGATCCGGGAACTTCTCGACCGCTATGCCTCCCGCTATCAGGACCGGGCGGCGTAGGTGCCTGGGCATATAAAGACATTCTGTCCAAAATGCGGGGATTCGGCATGAACCCCGCACAAATAGAAGGGGTACCGATCGGCATTATGGCGGGGCGTACGGTAAACGCGTCGGCGGTTAATATAAAATGAATACTGAAAAACATAAAGTATGCCCAGACAAGGAGTATGAGAATTTTACTAATCATCTTCGGCACCTGAACGATAAAATTATTCAGGTTTCACTGTCCTTTGTCCAAATTGCTACTGCAATTATCGGCGGCTCATTTTATCTTAAATTTACGTACCCGACTGAAAGCAAAGATTATTGGTGGCCTGTCGATCTGCTTCTGATATGCGTCGGAGTCGGGCACATATTCATTATTTTAAAGAATCTGCAAGCTTGGCGAGCCTATAGAAAAAAATTATCCGAGAAATTTGATATCGAATTGCCAAAGGGCAGTCGGTGGTGCCAAAGCGAAGTCGCCATGTGTACCCTTATAATCGTGGTAATTTTAGGATTTATCTACTTTAATCCAATGGGCAGGCCCGCAATATACGCAGCATTATTTTGTTTGTGTAATTAGGGTCTACTGAAAAATGTTTTTGGGTTGATGGTTAAAATTTT
>MHFC01000092.1:0-1406 GCA_001804025.1 Omnitrophica bacterium GWA2_52_8
ATGCGATCACTCAGCTTGCGGCCGATCCGGCTTATACCGGAAGCAGCGGGTATGTTGCGATGAACAGCGGGACATTTGTGCGGGGCGGGTATGATGTGGTTGTGTGTGCCGAGCAGGGCAATGCTAATAATGCTGCGGCTTGTAGTAATCTGACGCTTTCGACGGACCCGAGTGTGCGCATCATTCAGGTAATGGGCATGTCGCCGAGCAATCAAACAAGCGACCGGAATTACGAATCACGCATCGTCATGAGTGCGGTGCAAATAGGTCAGCCGCCCGGTCTGTTTGGCAATGCGCTTTTTGCGAATGGAAATATCGGCCTTGAAAGAATTCTTGTGGACAGCTATGACTCGAGAGAAGGATCTTATGGCGGTGACAATATTAATTCCAACGGCCACATGCTGACAAACAAAGCTACTGCCGGGGCAGTACAGGGATACGGCGTTACGATCAACGGCAATATTACGATCGGGCCCGGCGGCGACCCTGATACCGCAATTAATTTTCAATGGGGCGGCAATGTCCACAACGGTCAGAAAATTGTTGCGACTGAAAAAACGCAATTGCCCAAGATTAAAATCGAAGGGTTGATGCAGGGTGCGCTCAATGCACCCGATAACGGAACTTTAACAATGCCGGGGGGGACTTACCGCTATACGGATATGCTTGTGCCGTCGGGAGGAACCCTTGAATTTACCGGTCCAGCAGTTTTATACGTAGAAAAGGGCGTGAAGCTTTACGGCACAATCAAAACCGCCGGAGATCTGCCTACAAATTTGATCATCTATGCCGCCGGAGAGGGAACGGAAGGAAAAACGGTGGTCGTCAATAGCGGCGGTTACAGTTCCCAGACAGCGTTCTACGGAGCCATTTATGCGCCACAGTCTATAGTTTGGATAGCGGGAATGGGCGATGTGTACGGAGCTGTCATCGGTGAGACGATCGGGTTTGTGGGTAATCGGGCAATGCATTTCGATGAAGCCCTGTCTGATGTTCCCGGGTTCGGTGGAAGCGGGTCGTCCGACACGGTGGCAGACGGTACCGCAACCATGATCTCCTGGTGGGAGCCGTTAATTTAGCGGTGATTGAAGCAGAGGAACTCTGAGACTTTATGATTTCTCGCAAAACTGAAAACCTGTTGCGGCAGAAAAAAGGTAAGCAGCGCGGCTTTTTGCTGATCACGAGCTATCTTGTGATTTCGGTGCTCGCCACGTTTTCGCTGGCGTATTTTGCCCGCGGCAATGTTTTTTTTAATCTCGTCGAAAGGACGCAGAACCGCATGACGGCATTCAATATGGCGGAATCGGGACTGGATGATGCGATCACTCAGCTTGCGGCCGATCCGGCTTATACCGGAAGCAGCGGGTATGTTGCGATGAACAGCGGGACATTTGTGCGGGGCGGGT
>MHFC01000092.1:1465-6371 GCA_001804025.1 Omnitrophica bacterium GWA2_52_8
CCTCTGGAGGCGGTATTTTTGAAGGTGTGGCTATGGGAGCTTACTCTTTGAAAATGAATGAATCGCCAACCAGCAGTTATGATTCCCGCTTAGGTCCGTACGGTGGCGACAACGTAGGGAGTAATGGACATATCAGAACAAATAATGTTTCCATTCCTGGGGCAATAACATTAAATATGGACACCGTCATTAATGGCGATATCACGATTGGACCAGGCGGCGATCCAAAGACCATTGTTCACGTGCATGAAGAGACAAATTCATCTTATACAGGTTCAATCATTGTCGCAGATGAGCCCAAAGAGCTGCCTCCGGTCGTTCCTGAAGGAACTTCTTTAGGAAGTTTGGTGATTCCCAGCGGAGAATCGGTAGTTCATCCCGGCGGGACTTACCGGTTTGACAGTATTCAGATGGATTCAGACTCTACCCTTGAATTTACCGGCCCCGTTACGCTATATGTCGATGGTTCAATCAATATTTATGCTGGCAATATCAAAACCGCCTCGGATTTACCGGGAAATCTGATTATTAATGCAAGCGCTCAGCATCCCTTTAATAGCGACCCCACAGGAACTATTAATATTTATACGGTAAACCCTCTGTACGCAGCCATCTACGCTCCTGAAACGAGCGTGTCCATTGCCGGCTCTCAAGAATTCTATGGAGCTGTCGTCGGATTACATGTCGTTCTTGACTTGCCCGGAGGCGGCGGTGCTTACTACGATGAGGCCCTTTCCGATTTGGGCGGCGGAGATGGGAACACGGCCGTCAACATGATTGCCTGGTGGGAACCGTAAAAAATATTCTATAGGGACGTGGATTGTAAAAAAAAGAACCGCGGAATAATGCAGGCCGTATATTTTTAGTGGGATCTTGAATTCCCCACGGCAATTTATCGTTCCTTTCGCCCCGGATTTTCGTCAAAATTCAAAAATAAAATGTTTTCATGTCCGGCCTTGACACGTCCAGGGATGCAGGATATGGGTTTTCTGAAACTTTCTCATGGGCAACTTTGCAGACGGAAACAGCTGTCGTGAGCGGCGCCGTTTTATTTCAGCCGAACCCCGAAAAACTTACGGGCGGCAAGATCGTTTACAAAGTGGAATTTTTTGTAAACAATCACGGCTTCTGAAATTAAAGGCCGCCGGCATTGCCATAAAAAAGCGAACGTCCGCCCGCCGTCCATGCAGGGAGCCGTTGTGTTGGCGCCCTTTTAAACCTTCGACAAACGGAACCAGTAAAAACTGTGCGGGCCCAGTGTCAGCAAATAAGGAAGCTCACCGATTTTTGGAAATTTTGTATTCCCCCAAAGTTCCACCGGCTCCCGGCCGTTATATTTTTTCATATCAAGTTCCACGGCTTGGGCATAGCGTGAAAGGTTATTGACAATAAGAAGGGTTTCATTCTCATAAGCGCGGATATAGGCCAGTATTTTCGGATTTTTATGTTCAAGAAACTCAATGCTTCCGCGGCCGAAGGCTTTGAAATTTTTGCGGACGCGGATCATTCTTTTTGTCCAATGCAGGAAGGATGACTGCGTCATGCTTTGGGCCTCGACATTGATGGCCTGATAACCGTAAAGCGGATCCGAAATAACCGGGGCATACAATTTTTCGGCCGAGACCTCTGAAAAGCCCGCATTCGGGTTCCCATTCCATTGCATGGGGGTTCGTACTCCATTGCGGTCGCCGAGATGAATGTTGTCGCCCATGCCGATTTCGTCGCCGTAATAGATAACCGGTGTTCCCGGGAGGCTGAATAAAAGGCTGTTTAAAAGTTCCATCTGCCGGCGTCCGTTGTTCATGAGCGGCGCCAAACGCCGCCGGATGCCAAGATTCAAACGGGCCTTGGGGTCCGCCGCATACTCCCGGTGCATATAGTCACGTTCTTCTTGGGTCACCATCTCGAGCGTAAGCTCATCGTGATTGCGCAGAAAGAGCGCCCATTGGCATGATTCGGGGATCACGGGTGTGCGCTGCATGATTTCTGTGATCGGGGTGTTGTCTTCCTTTCGAATGGCCATAAAAATACGCGGCATCAGCGGAAAATGAAAGGCCATATGGCATTCATCGCCGCTGCCGAAATAAGGCCTCACGTCGGCAGGCCATTGGTTGGCTTCCGCCATGAAAATCTTGTCTTTATACAGCCTGTCCAGTTCCGCTCTCAGTTTTTTCAGATAGGCATGCGTTTCAGGCAAATTCTCACAACTCGTTCCTTCGCGTTCAAATAAATAAGGCACTGCATCCAGGCGAAACCCGTCGACCCCCGTGTTCAGCCAGAAGGTGAGGATCTCCATCATTGCTTTTTGAACTTCGGGGTTGTCGTAATTCAAATCGGGCTGATGGCTGAAAAAACGGTGCCAGTAATACTGGCCGGAAACGGGGTCATGGGTCCAGTTGGATTGTTCCGTATCGGAAAAAATAATTCTGACGTCTTTGAACTTTTTGGGGTCGTCGGTCCAGACATAAAAATCCCTTTTTTTTGATGTTTTCGAGAAGCGGGACTCAAGAAACCAGGGGTGCTGGTCGGAGGTGTGGTTTAAGACGAGTTCGATTAAAACTTTGATGTCCCGCCGGTGCGCTTCATTGACAAAGTCCTGAAAATCCCGCATGGTCCCGTATTCGGGAGAAACCTCGTAAAAATCGGAAATGTCGTAGCCGTCATCTTTCAAAGGCGTTTTGTAAAAAGGCAGGAGCCAGATGCAGTTGATGCCAAGGTCCTGAAGATAATCCAGTTTTTGCGTCAGACCGGGAAAATCGCCGTAACCGTTCTGATTGCTGTCGAAAAAAGTTTTGACATGAAGCTCATAGATGATGGCGTCTTTATACCAAAGAGGGTCTGCGGGCATGCGTTTTAATTTCCTTTAGGTTTCACAGTTTCTACCTTGTATTTGCCGGCGGCCTTAATGCGCGCGAGCCTCTTTAGAAATTCAAAAACTTCGCCGGGGGAATCAAGACAATACCCGGCTTGCGTTGATCTCTTGAAGTTTTCCGTCACTTTAACACCAAGGCCGCGGCGTTTCAATACACGGAAGGCATCCTCGTCGGTACGGTCATCCCCGATGTAAACAGGCAGTATGCGTTTTCGTACCCCCAAAGGAAACTGAGCTAAAAACCAGAGAACGATTTTCCCTTTGTCCCATGCGACTGCCGGCCGGACTTCCCACACTTTTTTCCCTTCCCGTAAAACAATTTGCGATTTTTCGAGATGCGGACCGATTGTTTTGAGCAGAAGTTTTTTGGCTAAATTGACTATCTTTGGGGATGCTTGCCGGTAGTGAATGCTGATTGTAAAAAGTTTATTTTCTAAAATGATGCCGGGAAAAGCGGCGCAAGTATTTTTTAATCTGCCGGCAATTTTTCGAAGAACCCGCTTAAGTTTTTCCGCGGCAGGATGCGCGTAACGGATTTTAGTCCCGCGAAGTTCAAATCCGTGATTGCCGGCATACGTGAGCCCCGGAATCCGGACGCGTTGTTCTAAATCATTCAAGGCCCGGCCGCTGATGACTGCAATTTTGACGCCCCTCTGGCGCGACAGCTCTTTTAAAACATTTCGAACTCCGGGTAATAATTTGGCCATTTCGGGACGTTCTGCGATAGGAGACAGGGTTCCGTCATAGTCCAGAAAGAGAATGACATAACGGTCTCTCAGAGCTTTTGCAATTTCTTCCCAGCCGCCGAAAAGATGCCGGGGCATCAGGTTTCCTGAAACTCAAATTTAAGAAGCTGGGACAAGACTTTTCCCGCCCACCGGTAAATATTATTCTGGCTCACGACCTCGCGCAATTTGCGCATCCTCTTTTCTTTTTCGTCCGCCGGCATGACAAGCGCCTGATGAATCGTATCCGCAAAAGATTCGATATCGAACGGATTGATCAACAGCGCATCCGTGAGTTCCCGGGCAGATCCCGTGAATTGTGAGAGCATCAGGACACCGTTTAAATCCGGTCTGGCGGCCGTAAATTCCTTGGCCACAAGATTCATTCCGTCATGAAGAGAGCTTACAATGCAGGCATCCGCAATCCCGTAAAGTGCCAGGATGTCCGGGTAGGGCATATAGGCTCGGGTAAAAACAATCGGCACCCACGTTCCTTGAGAGTGTTTCCAGTTGATTTCCTCGACCAGGGCATTGATTTCGTCATTCAGCTGCTTATAGCGGGGGACATGCAGCCGGCTGATTTGCCCCATCTGAAAGAAAACAAATTTTTCTTTAAAATCCGGATATTTTTCAAGGAAACGGTCAATGGCCCGCAGTTTGTCGGGAAGCCCTTTTGTATAATCAATCCGGTCCACGCCGAGGATGATTTTTTTATCCTCCAGGGATAATTCCTCCCGTAATTTCAGTCCCCGCTCTTTGAATGTTTCGGAACCCGCCAAAGAGGAAATCGCTTCAAAATCGACGGAAATCGGGAATGCGCGGACGAGGGTTTCCCGGTTTTGAAAATTCACCGATATTTTTTCCCGGTCAATCCGGCTTTCAAGCTCCTGGTCGACGGCCGCTAAAAAATTGTCCGTGTGGTAGCGGATTTGAAACCCCAGAAGGTCGTGGGCCAGCAATCCCTCCAGAATTTCCTTTTTTTGCGGGCAAATCCTGAAGACTTCCGGATTCGGCCATGGGACATGATAAAAAAATGCGGTAATAATATTTGACGCGTTTGCCTCTTTCAGATATTTAGCGACCAGCATAAGATGGAAATCCTGGATCCAGACAAAGGCGTGCTCATTTCCGGCTTCTTCCAAAACGGCGCCGGCAAACATCCGGTTAACCTTTTGATAGGCTTTCCACTCCGAATCGAGAAATAATGGGCGGGTGTAGGCGATATGGCAGAGCGGCCATAAACCTTCGTTGGAATAACCGTAGTAATAGGCGTCGTAGTCCTCTTTTGACAAAAAAAGGCGCCGGAGGG
>MHFC01000093.1:0-1372 GCA_001804025.1 Omnitrophica bacterium GWA2_52_8
CGGCGGAGACCAGAAAATGCTTCGGAACAAATACGGGGCAATTATCTTCGCCCCCGGACAAGCTAAGACAACCGATCATCGGAATCGGCCCCTTCCCCAGCTGATAGGTAATCAACTCGGTGAACGGGACATTTCCGAGCGGGTCCACCAGGGCAGCGGAACCGTTAACTCCTGAATCATTGGGTTTTACGTGAAAAAGGACTTCAACTTTTAGACTTTTCAGGTCAACCCGGATTTCGACTTTCTTTTCGCGGAGCCAGCGGTCAAGCTCCGCGGGGTTCAGAGCAAAATTTTGAATCAGGTCATTGCGGACAATATTGCGTATCCGGATGGCTTCCTTGCTGATTTTCTCGAGATCGCGGATTTTAGCGACCAGTTCGCCAAGGGTTTTGTACGTTACCTGGGTCTCGTTCCCGCCAGCAGTAACCACATAGGCCGTATTCCCGTCAATCGTTGTGCGCGAAAGCTCGTTACCGTCTTTGTCTATGCGCACCATCCCTGCCAATTCGATAACAACAACGCTTCCATCACAAGGAAGGCCTTCGCACAGTCCTTCCGCGGCAGCAATTTCGATGTATTCAAACGTGGTGACCACCCTGCCGCTGTCGCCCTGCTCCTCAAGATGCACAATATGATGTTTCCCGTCCGCCATTTTTTGAAGGGTCATAACGGACGGCAAAACTTTTCCCGGCTGCGGCCAACTTAACGGAAAACTCCCGGTGGAATCTTTCTGCGAAACCATCGGCACAGCCTCCGTGATCAGCCACGGCCTGCGTTCAATCTTTACGCCATCTCCATCATAAGCATACGAATAGGTATCTTGATAAAGAAGCGCCACCATAGACGGCCGTTCATACGCTAGGCACATTTCTCCGTCCCGGCACGGCGGCGTCCCGGGAATTTCGCGGATCCAATTAACTGTTTCGATCTGCCCGTTTTCATAAGAAATGTTTGCGACAAGATTTGCTCCGCCGGTTTCCGGCCATGTTAACGTGGCGCTCAAAACAAGCCTGTCAGATACCGAAATGTCCGAAGTCTGAGGAATTTCCAGCCGGAACACGGCTGTCGCGGGCAGTTTACTGCCGTCCAAAACACCGATCAACCGGTGTTCCGACATCATGCCTTCCTTGAAAGTTACCGTAATCAAACCACGGAGATCTTGATCAACAGACTCAATATAATGGGATAGTTCGTCCCGTGAAAGGCCGGTCATTTCGGAAAGATGGTCATACACAACCTCGGGGTCAAAAATAACGACATCCGAGGCCCTTTCGGAGTCTTCAGTCACCGTTTCCGGCTTGTTCTCTTCGGCAGGCACGGCTCCGGTTTCATCCGCTTCGTTTGAGCCGAACGGAGACTCCTCCGAACCTTT
>MHFC01000093.1:1385-4801 GCA_001804025.1 Omnitrophica bacterium GWA2_52_8
ACCGGCCTGCGCTTCCGCAGGCGGATTAACGGCGGCCATTTCATTCTCGCTATTCGTATAACTGTCGTCCGGCAGGGTCAACGCTCCGGCCCATCCTGCAGGGACCGCCTGCGTCCAAACCATAACGAGCGCAAGTATCACCCCGACACTCTTTTTACCGCTTTGACCGCATTTGTTTGTTTTGGAAAGGTTCATTTTATGATTTCTCCGTAATCCTGAATTTTAGAGCGCAAATCATTATAAGCGTTTCTTAAATTAACAACTTAATTAAACTATTTAAAAACTAGTCTAAATTATATCTCCTGTCAATGCGAAGGTGAGGTACGCTACAAATTGATTAAATTAGCTGTTTGAAGGCAGAAAATGCAAATCAACAAACCGCACATTAAGGTGATCGATAACTACCCTCACCCAAGCCGCGATCAAAAAGATTTGGACATTTTCGCCGCCGCGGCGGCAAGTTCCGAGGAAGAGTGGACCGTTGAGACAAAATTGGCTTCGAATTGGGAGGGCGCGATGTATAACCCGTGTTTGAGGCAATCATTAAAAAAACGGGCAAAATGTTTTGTGACGGAAGTTTTGGCCGAGGCATAATCAACCACGGGATTCCCGGAAAAAAACAAAGTAAACATGGACTGGATCCGGTTTAGCGTTATGTGAGCGCCCTTTTTACGGACCACCTTTTCGAGGGCGGCGTAAAATATTTCCGCGTTAAGATTGAGTTTGTCATAACCCGTCAACCCCTTGACCGGCTGCGCCGCTTTTTCGACTTCGTCGAGCATCCAGAGCGCCGCAGCCACCGCGAGAGGATTTCCCGACAATGTTCCGGCCTGATAAACCGGCCCGTTTGGCGCCAGCACATCCATGATTCCTTTACGGCCGCCGAAGGCCGCCAAGGGCAATCCCCCGCCGAGAATTTTTCCGAGACAGGTCAAATCGGGCGTGACCCCGAAATATTGCTGGGCCCCTCCGGGCGCGAGGCGGAACCCCGTGATGACTTCATCAAAAATTAAAAGAGCATTGTGCTGTTTCGTAAGCGTGCGCGCTTTTTCAAGATACCCCGGAAGCGGCGGGATCACGCCCATATTGGCCGGCACCGGTTCCAGAATAAACGCTGCGATGTCCCAACCTTCCCGTTCAAAGATTTGTTCCAGGGCCGCCGCATCGTTAAACGGAATTGAAAGTGTCAGTTTTGCGAGTTCCTCGGGAATCCCCGCCGAATCCGGAATCCCGAATGTGGCGCCGCCCGATCCCGCCTTGATCAAAAGGCTGTCGACATGCCCGTGATATCCGCCGTCAATTTTAAGGATTTTTTTCTTCCCCGTAAATCCGCGCGCCAGCCGGACGGCCGACATGACGGCTTCCGTGCCGGAAGAAACCAGCCGGACTTTTTCGACCGAAGGCACCAGCGAACAGATCTTTTTGGCCAGTTTGATTTCTTTTGAGGTCGCGGCCCCGAAACTGGTGCCGTTTTTCAGTTCGCGGGTCAGAGTGCGCAAAAGGCCGTCCGGAGCGTGTCCGAACAAAAGCGGCCCCCAGGAAGCGCAAAAATCCAGATAACGCCTGCCTTTTTCATCCCAAATATACGGGCCTTTACCGCGCTTGATGAAAACCGGCTCCCCGCCGACGGCCTTGAAGGCGCGCACAGGCGAGTTGACTCCGGAGGGAATGTATTTTTGGGCTTCGGCAAATAAAGTCATAAAGAGTATCTAGTGCTTGGTATCTGGTACATCGGAACATAATTTTTTAGGTGCTGGTTTTTCGTCAGGGAAAAGTTTGAAACCGTTCCCTACAATTTAAATTTAATATTACGAAGTACATTGTTTCATTAATAATTAAGGATGTTTTTTATAAAGAGACAAGTACTGTACTGTGTACCGATTCATAAAAATTAATGAAACACAGTACTAAGTAACAGTGCATAAGTCTTTTAATATTTTGTCATCCCCGCATGTATTCCGCCCAAGGCGGATCCGTCCTTCGGCGGATAAGCGGGGATCCAATAGTCTGGATTCCCGCTAAAAATCCGCGGGAATGGCGAGGGCTTCATTAGCCCTCGCACTTTCCCGTGCCGGTTTAATGAAAAACCGGCCGGGAATGACAGCGCGCAAATATCAAAAAACTTTTGAACGATTACTTAGCAAGCATCTGCCCTGGCACCTTTTCACCAGATACCAGATACAAGATGCCAAATTCCGGTTCAGCCTTCCTTCTCCTCGTATTTCTGTTTCAAATTTTCGACTACGGAGGGGTCCGCAAGCGTTGTCGTGTCGCCAATCGCCTTGCCGTCGGCAATGTCGCGCAGCAGCCGGCGCATGATTTTCCCGGAACGGGTCTTGGGCAGGTCCGCCGAAAAAAGAATTTCCTCGGGCCGCGCGATAGCCCCGATTTTTTTCACCACATGCTGTTTTAATTCCTGATTGAGCGCAGGGGTCATCACGGCATTCCCTTTAAGGGTCACAAAAGCCACGATGGCCTGGCCTTTCAGCTCATGCGCTTTTCCGACCACGGCGGCTTCGGCCACGCCCGGATGGTCCACCAGCGCACTTTCCACTTCCGCGGTCCCGATCCGGTGTCCGGCAATGTTCATCACATCATCCACCCGGCCCATGAACCAGAAATACCCCTCGTCATCGAGACGGACGCCGTCTCCGGGAAAGTAAGTTTTTTTGTTCCACTTCGACCAGTACGTCTGAACATACCGCTCGTCATCGTTTAAAAGAGTCCGCAGCATGGACGGCCAAGGGCGCGTGATGGCGACATAACCGCCGCCGGCTTCGACCTTGCCGCCCTTTTCATTCAAGACCTCGGCCTTGATTCCCGGAAAGGCCCGTGTTGCCGACCCGGGTTTGGTCACCGTCAGACCGGGCAGCGGCGTAATCATGATCGCACCGGTTTCGGTCTGCCACCAGGTGTCCACGACCGGACAGCGTTTTTTTCCGATGTGCTCGTGATACCACATCCAGGCCTCCGGATTGATCGGTTCCCCGACGGATCCCAGAAGCCGGAGGGAAGACAAGTCGTGTTTTGCGGGCCAATCGTTGCCCCACTTCATAAACGCACGGATTGCCGTGGGCGCCGTATAAAAAATACTGACAGAATATTTTTCGACAAGGCGCCAGAAACGGTCCTTGTCCGGCCAATCGGGAGCGCCTTCGTACATAAACACCGTCGCCCCGTTGGAAAGCGGCCCGTAAATAATGTAACTATGACCCGTGACCCAGCCCACATCCGCCGTGCACCAGTAAACGTCTTCTTCCTTGAGATCAAAGACCCACCGCATCGTCGCATAAACACCCGTCAAATAACCGCCGGTCGTATGCACGATGCCCTTAGGTTTTCCCGTCGTCCCGGAGGTATATAAAACATAAAGCATGTCTTCGGCATCCATGACTTCCGGTTCGCAATAACTTTCC
>MHFC01000093.1:4878-6393 GCA_001804025.1 Omnitrophica bacterium GWA2_52_8
GCCGCGCCGCACAACCACGGCATGCTTGAGCCCCGGCGTTTCCCTCATCGCTTCGTCGGCCGCCCGCTTCAGCGGGACCTGATTTCCCCGGCGCCAGCCGAAATCCGCGGTCACAAGAACCTTGGCATTTGCGTCCTGGATCCGGTCGCGCAGAGACTCGGCACTGAACCCGCCGAAAACGACCGTATGCGCCGCTCCGATCCGCGCACAGGCCAGGCACGCCACCACGGCTTCGGGAATCATCGGAAGATACACGGCCACGCGGTCGCCTTTTTTGACGCCGAGTTTCTTGAGAACATTGGCAAATTGATTGACCTGCCGGTATAAGTCCCAATAGGTGATCGTCTTCGTATCTCCCGGTTCGCCTTCCCAAATGATCGCCGCCTTGTTTTTGCGCGCATGAAAACCGCTTTGGCTGAAAACGTGCCGGTCCACGCAATTGACGCAGGCGTTCAGCTTGCCTCCGACAAACCATTTGGCGTGAGGCGGCTTCCAGTCCAAAACTTTTTTCCAGGGACGGAACCAAGAAAGTTCGCCGGCCCACCCGGCCCAAAAACTTTCGGGGTCGGCCTCGGCTTTCGCATAAACAGACGCATCTCTTGCATTCGCCTGCTTCTGAAAAACTTCCGGCGGGACAAAACGGCGCTGTTCCTCAAGCAAGACCTCGATGGATGCCTTCGACGGGATTTTACTCATCCTGAAATCTCCAGCTGGTGTAAAGGTAGTGGTCTTCGATGGCTTTCGGATAGTCCTTGAGCTCAAACATAAAGGCCCCGATTCCGCCCTGCGGGAGGACGCTCGGCTCGGGAACCGCGCTCGTGCTGAAAACCGGGATGCGGTTTTCATCGAACAGCACCAAATGCACCCGCAGCTGCCCGATTTGATTTCCAATGTTATTGATGACGATTCCGCGCAGTTCGGCCCCTTTGCCTGATTCATAGGACGGAACACCGCCTTTGATCAGGACCTGGTGCGGAAGCTTTTGAAAGTTTTCTATGTCCGGAAAGGACTCAAAATCCATGTTGGTTACCGAAAATCAGTATTGATGCGGATCCGTGCTTAGTCCTGTTTTTCTCATCGATTAGACAAATCGATGAGAAAAACCGCTTTGGACGCATGGGATTGCATTCAAAGTTTTGCGCCCGCGTTTTAACAGGGCGCAAAAGACAACCCCGGGGGTACAAATGGAAAAACCCATTTGCGCCACAGCCTCTTCGAGGGCATTTCTCATTGGCGATAGAGAAATGCGGGTTATTACCTGCAGCCCTTGCCGGATGGACGTCCAAGGAGGGTTATTATCGCCCCGGAAAGCTTTAATCTCAAGCGTTATTCCGAAGAAGGGGCCTACCATTTGATGCCGTTGTTTTTCATTCCCGGCCGGTTTTTCATTAAACCGGCACGGGAAAGTGCGAGGGCTAATGAAGCCCTCGCCATTCCCGCATGTATTTTCCGCCAAAGGCGCCTGCCTGCTGCAGGCAGGGATCAGCCTCAGGCTGAGGCGGGCAGCCACAATTT
>MHFC01000094.1:0-3846 GCA_001804025.1 Omnitrophica bacterium GWA2_52_8
GAAAGCGAAGGCTGAAGAAGAAAAATCAGGCCACCCCGACCGCTAAAAATTTTAACCATCAACCCAAAAACATTTTTCAGTAGACCCTAATTCGGCACCGATACCCGAACTGGCACCGACAATTATGACTTTCCGATTTTGTTTCATTTCCGGGGGCGCGTCCGGCATGATTTTACGGAGCAAGGCGCTGAAGGGTCCAAAGCCCCTTACGCCGCCGGCTGTAGCACAGACGGTCATTAAGCCGGTTCGGCCGGCCCTGAAAAAATTCAACCCATTGCGGTGCCAGCTTGTATCCGCTCCATTCCGCAGGTTTGGGTACCGGTTTTCCTGCCAATTTTTTTACAAGCTTTTGATATTGATCCTCGATCATCTTCCGACCGCGGACGACTGAAGACTGAACGGAAACAGCTGCGGCAAGTTGCGCTTCACGCGGACGGCCCGCAAAATAGTTTTTTGTCTTTTTTTCCTCCAACAGCTTCACCGCACCGCGGACAATCACCTGGCGGTCCAGTTTCGGCCAAAAAAAGACCAGCGCCGCTTTCGGATTAAATGTGAGGTCCCGGCCCTTCAGACTGCGTTGATCCGTAAAAAAAACAAAACCGGCTTTATCAAACCCTTTGACCAACACAACCCGTCCGGACGGCCGCGCTCCTGCGCCCGAAGTGGCCAGAAACGCCCCATTCGGCAAATCACAGCCCTCCTTAACCGTCTCCAGGAACCATTGACCAAACTGCGCAAACGGGTCCGCGGCCATATCTTTCTCGTCTAATTTACCGGATCTGTATTCGCGCCGCAGCTGCGGCACAAGCTTGTCTAAATTTGAAAAGTCCATCACTGTCCTTATGGGCCAACCGGTTTACCTGCCATGACGGCCTTATAAAACAAGACCACGTTCTGCGGATGCCGCTCCATCGCCCACCCATATTTCTTGGCGATCCAGTCAAATGTCTCCGGCCGATAAAACGCGATATGTGTCGGATCTTTGCGGTAATACCAGGTTTCGAAATTTAACGCCGTCTCCAGTATCTGGGTCATGATAGCGAGCCAGCCGCCGGCGCGCAAGAGCTTGTTCAAAAGATCAAATTCCCGGATTGGGTCATCAAAATGTTCGACCGTCTCCGAGCAAGTGATGAAATCATAATCCGGTTGCAGCACCGCACGGTCCGCTGCGAAGCAGGGGTCATAAACGGCCATCTCAAAGCCCTCGTCCCGGATCATCTGCGCCAACACGGGTCCCGGGCCGGATCCAAAATCAAGCCCCCGGTCGCCGGGCAGCAGTTTGCATAAAAGCGGTGTCATGACCCGCCGCAGAAAATCCTGATATCCCCTGTCGCCGGGATGATTTTGATGCAGGAAGTAACGTTTCTTTTGCTCTTCAGGAGAGAGATGAAATTTTTTCGGAAGGTAAGTAAGACGGCAATCCGGGCATGTCCGATATTCAATCGCACGGTCAACAAAACTTATAGCCGTGTGCATACCGCGGCAAAGCGGACAGATTTCCATCGGGTCAAACTCTAAAAAAATAAACTGCAAAAAAGTTGCGTCACGGCCCGGCGCCAAGCTGGACTTTGATTTTCTGCGCGGATTCGACGCATTGCTGCATCAACTGCGCCGAATTCTGAACATCCGCCGGCTGTGCATAAGTGGGGCCCAATGCCTGATAAGCCTTCATGGCTTTTTCAAACAACTGCCCGGCCTGGATATAAAGCTGAAACGCGCCCCGGAGCCGTTCCTGCGATACGGGTCCCTGCAGCATTTGAGCCGCTTTGCTATAGATTTCCATGGCATACCGCACCGTACCGTCCGCTTCCGCTTTAGCACTGACCGGGTCGCTTACCGCCGAAGCGTAAGGAACCGCCAGCGCGAGACACATAAGCCCTGCGAATATTTTTTTCATGCATTGATTTCCTTAAGTTTAAGATAAAAGGTTGATTTCGTTGTTTTAAATACGTCCGGAATTCCTTAAAGGTTAAGGCTTAATGCAAAGCTTAACGCCCTTTTTAAGGAGATTCAAGCTGCCCGCTGCCGATTCCCCTCTCCGCCTTATGGGCGCCTACCACTTCATACAGTTCTTGCCTCTTGTCATCCGAATGGTTTTATCGGAGATCTTCGAAATTGTGGCTGCCCGCCTCAGCCAAGGGCTGATCCGCCTTTGGCGGAAAATACATGCGGGTATGACCGAAAAACAACGGCATCAAATGACAGGCACCCCCGCCTTATTAAGATATTGACTCCGGCATCATATTTTGCTAGTAGTGTGGTCATTAGTTTTTATGAATCAGAATACAGTACTTGTCTCCCTATAAAAAACCTTCTAATGCGCCTTAATGAAACAATGTACTAAAAAACAATACCTGTCCGGATTCCGACAAAAATCGGCAGCTCTATAAGGTAGCCAGATAACCTGCTCCAGCATGAAAACGGCCAAAGACCAGACCCTAAAAAGCTTCATCAAACATCACTTCCGGCACTTCAATGCCGCCGTGATTGTAGACGCCGCCGAGGCCTATGTCGAACACCTCGACCGCGGCGGAAAGATGTTTTTAGCAATGGCCGGCGCCATGAGCACCGGGGAATTGGGGCTGTCGCTTGCCGAGATGATCCGGAGTGAAAAAATTCACGGCATCAGCACCACCGGCGCCAATCTCGAAGAGGATTTATTTAATCTCATCGCCCATCAGCATTACCGCCGCATCCCGGGCTACCGCACACTCAGCGCCGAAGAGGAAGTCGCCTTACACGAGAGGAAGTTCAACCGGGTCACCGACACGTGCATTCCCGAAGAAGAAGCCATGCGCCGGCTCGAAAAGCCTATGCTTAAACTTTGGCAAAAAGCGGAAGCGGAGGGCAACCGCTACTTCCCTTACGAATATTTTTATCAATTAATTGAGACGAAAGCGCTGGAACCCTATTTCCAAATAGACCCCAAGGACTCCTGGGTCGTCGCGGCTTGCGAAAAGGGTATCCCCGTCTTTACGCCGGGCTGGGAAGATTCAACGATCGGTAATTTTTTTGTCAGCAATGTCCGCAAAAAAGCCGCCGGATCCTTTAGCCTCGTCAAAAGCGGTCTTGAGCAAATGGACTACTTGATTGACTGGTACCTGAAAAATTCAAAAGATCAATCCATCGGCTTCTTTCAAATCGGGGGCGGTATTGCCGGAGATTTTTCAATTTGCGTTGTCCCGTTGATTCAGCAGGACCTCAAGCTGGACTGCCGTCTCTGGGATTATTTCTGCCAGATAAGCGACAGTACCACTTCCTACGGTTCTTACAGCGGTGCCCATCCCAACGAGAAAATCACCTGGGGCAAGCTCGGTATTTCGACGCCAAAATTCATCATCGAATCCGATGCCAGCATTGTCGCACCGCTCCTCTTCCAATTCATCCTCGAAAGCGCCTGATTTTTAATGCGGTGCGGCTTCAACCGCCTGCTCCCGGAAATAACAGCGTCTGTAAAAACGGAGTTCTTCGATCGATTCGCGGATATCGTCCAGCGCCCGGTGATGATTTTCTTTTTTCGGCTGCAGCTTTGACGGCGGGTACCAGCGCTCGATGCATGTTTTGATCGCGCTGACATCAAGATGACGGTAATGCAGGAACTTGTGCAAACGCGGCATGTACCGGATGATGAACCTGCGGTCATGGTGGACGGCGTTGCCGCTCAAAATGGCTTTTCCGGCAACACAATGTTTTTTCAGAAAATCCAGCGTCAGCTTCTCGGCCTTTTTCACCGTCACCTTGGATTTTTTCACCTCATCCACGAGACCGGTTTTTTTGTGCTGCTTCTGGTTCCAGTCATCCATCGCCCGTAAAATCTTCTGCGGCTGATGAATGACCAGATTGGGA
>MHFC01000094.1:3896-5035 GCA_001804025.1 Omnitrophica bacterium GWA2_52_8
AATGATCCTTTCTTTTTCAGGGTCCAGCCCCGTCATCTCCAGATCAATCCATACCCAATGACCCGCCGACACTTTGGTTGAATTTTTTTTCATAAATTCACCGCCCTTTATAATTTGTAAACATACCGGTTCGGCCCCGCAGGTTCACTGGCAGGCCTGAATTTACCCGAGCCTATTTTCTGCGCCCACTGAAGGTCCCTATCCGCCGTGAGGATCATCCGCTTGTCCTCTTCCTTCGCACCGCGGTCAATCCAGGATTCCAGCTTTACCAAAGCCCAAAGAATAAATAAATCGCGGTTTTTTCCAATCAGTTGATGCTCTTCCGCCGCAATATCCTTATGCCAGGCAATCCGGAAATAAGCCTTGATAAAATCCTCGCCGAAAGAAACCCTCACCGTTTCCACCAACCCATCGGAGCTCATGACCTCGCACGTAATGCCGTAGGCGGAATCATCATTGGGATCTTCCCGCACATCCTGTATCTCAATTTCAACTTTCCGGTTCGTCATCGAAATGCTGCCCTCATACGCCGGCCTTCGCCGTTCATTTAATTTTACGGTTTGCGGCCAAAGCGTTTCCCTGAGCCCCCGAAAATCAAATGCACCCCCACAACAAAAAAGCAAAGAAAGCTCATCAAGCCCAATGCGGCGTTCTCTTGAGCCCCGGCAAAAAATGCCATTCCGATCAGAAGCACCCCGGGTATCAACCGGGAGAATATCCAGGACTTCACCGCGCTCGCTGAAAATTAAAAGAGCCACCGATAACTTGATCGATGGCTCTGTTCAAATTAAAACTATCCATGAACCCGGTTTTATTTTTTTTCTTTATAGACCACATGCTTGCGCGCGACGGGATCATATTTCTTAATCTCGATCCTGTCCGGATTCTTCTTCTTGTTTTTCCGGGTCATATAAAAGTGATCGCTCTCGGTGCTCTTTAAAGTAATAATTTCGCTCGGCATTTAATGCATTCTCTCCTTAGACGGCTAATGGTCCCAACCCTGGATGACCGTAATTTTATAGGCCGCTTAGCTTACTCAAGGACACGGGCAAAGTCAAGAGGCCGCTATAAAGGGGTGCATCCCACAAAAGGCAGTTAATTTTTCTGGCTTTCGACGACTTGCTGCCATTGGTTATTCA
>MHFC01000095.1 GCA_001804025.1 Omnitrophica bacterium GWA2_52_8
TCGCCCTTTCGGGGCTGGGTTCTGGTTTTTTCATAAATTACAATTTACCAGATTCCCTCAACGGGGGTGCCTCTTTATGATTATCAGGCAGTGAAATATTGCCTATCCCCTATGGGAAGCACGCGGGTGCCTACCATTTGATGCAGTTTTTTTTCGGTCATTCCCGCATGTTTTTTCCGCCAAAGGCGGATCAGCCTCAGGCTGAGGCGGGCAGCCACAATTTCGAAGATCTTCCGATAAAACCATTCGGATGACAGGAGGCAAGAACTGTATGAAGTGGTAGGCGCCCGAAGCACGCCGCCGGCTGGCCATTTTGCAAAGGTTCTGTTATTATTTTTTATTTTTTTACAGCGTCTTGAGAATGGCCTTTAACTGCGGATCTTTTTTAACCTGCGGACTCCGCGCCATGGCTTTGAGGATCATGGATTTGGCTTCTTTGTTCTTTCCTGCGCGGCCGTAAAGGCTTGCCAGCCCCAGGTACCCTTCGGGACGGTCCGGAACGTTCTCGATCAACGTTTCGTAGACTTTAGATGCATGCGCAAAATTTTTCTGTTCTTCAAAATACCTGGCGAGCTTTTCATAAACGGCCACAGAAAGCTTATAACGCCCGATGAAAAGGCCCGTAACCGCCATTTGCCGCTGCAAATCTCCCGTTTTAAAAACAGAATCGGCAAGACGGTTGAGAACATCAAAACTCTCCTGCTTCCCGGCTATGAGCCCGTCATACAGGGCAGCGGCCTTGTCATACTGCCGGCTTTGAAAATAGGCTTCGCCGAGTGATTTTTTATACTCCTCGTTTTCGGGGGCTAATTGGACTGCTGCCTCAAGTTCCTGGACGGCCAAGTCCCACTTCAGGCCCTTGGTATAAGTTAAACCAAGATAGTGCCGCGCCTCACCGAGCGACGGATTTTTTTCGAGGGCTGACAGCAAGGCCGCAGCGGCTTCCTTATAATGTTCCTGCAGATAAAATAAAATCCCGACGTTGAGATTAAAGACCGCGTCTTGCGGATCAATCGCCTTGGCCTTCAACAGGGTCTTTTGGGCTTCGGCATAAAGCTTTTTATGGATATAAGCGTAGGTCAGGGAGTTCTGGAACTGCAGGTTCCGCTCCGCAGGCGGGTCCATGCCGGTCACCGGCAAATCGGACGCTTCGCGGAAAGCATTGAGAAAATCAAAGTTCTCTTTAGTATCTGTATGGTAAAGATAACGGGGCGCAGAAAATTCAAGATATGGATGATTGTCCCGGTTGATCCTGGCCCCGCCTGAAATTAATTTCAGCCCCTCATTGCCGATCCAAAAGGAAGACAAAACCCCCTCGGGCGTGCGGACTCCGTAGGGTTCGAAGTCCCTTCTGATTTCGGGATGCTCAAAAAGCCGTTTGAATTCCGTGAAGTCGATCTTGCCGCCTTCCTCGCGGCCGATCAGCATCAGGTCGGGGAAATAAGCCATCCACAGACTTGCCTCGGGAAACACGGCCTTAAAGGTGGCGATAATCATGCGCAGGTCTTCTTTCGACATGCTGTAGGCGTGCAGCCATTGGCAGACAACTCCGCCCGGCGCGAGCTTTTTCCTGAGGTTGCGGTAATGTTCATAGGAAAACAAATTCGCCACGCCCGCCATCCAGGGATTGGAAGGCTCCGAAATAATCACGTCGTATTTCTGCTTCGTCATTAAAAGATAATTTCTGCCGTCATTAATAATCACCCGCACCCTCGGGTCCTCCAGAACGTTCCGGTTCAAGTCCGGAAAGAAACGGGCCCCGTCGACAACCGCTTTTTCAATTTCGATGACATCGATTTTTTCAACCGGATGCGCGGCCACGGCCGCGGCCGTCGACCCGCTGCCAAGCCCGATAATCAGAGCGCTCTTGGCGCCGGGATTTAAAAAAAGCGGCAGGTGTCCCAGCAAAAACTGCGTAAACGCATCAAAGCCGTTGGAGGCGTCCACTTTTCCGTTCACCGCCAGCGATATATTGTCTTTCATCTTGATCACGTTGACCGTACCGCTGGCGCCTTCCTTATAAAACAGCGTCTCGCGTTCACCCATCGTGTTCCTGAATTGTTCGCGGCTCATCCCTTTGGCCTGGTACGGCTTCACCATCGCGCCGCTCGTAATGAGGGATTTATCCCAGGAATGCACGCCGCGGGCGGTTACGGCAAGAAGCGCCAGCGACAGGCCGACGGCCGCAAGGGTCCGGACACGGCGTCCGGACATCATGAGAAACGCCGCAATCCCCGTTCCGGTATTCAGCAGCACCCCGAGGATCAGCGTATTTTGAATCCCGATCCAGGGAATAATAAAGAAACCGGTGCTAAAAGCCCCCGCAATACTCCCGACGGTGTTGGCAAAATACGCCGTCCCGACTTCCTTTCCGATGCTGGAGGTGTGATGATAAATGTGCATGAAACATGAGAACATGGCTCCGATAAGCAGCGTGGGAAGAAACATCACCATGCCGCAAAGGAAAAACTTGCCGGTCTCGATCATCCAGACAGACCCCTTCGACATTTCATACAGCTTCACAAAGTAATAAGGCATTTCGTCAAAGTGATTGAGCCCGAGCAGTACAAAAAAAGCCGTCAGGATTTGAAAGGCCGCAAAGGTCGTCAACGAAACAGGGCGTTTTTGCGCATACTTGCTGAACAGGAAACTGCCGAGGGAGATCCCTGACAGATAAGTCGCCAGCATGACGGAAAACGCGTAAACCGAACTCCCAAGCACAATGGCAAGAATGCGCGTCCATGCGATTTCATAAATCATCGAAACAGAACCCGAAACGGCAAAAAAAACGAGCAGCGCCGCGTGGTAAGCCTTTTGGGACACCGTCACAACCGCTTTGTCCGCAGCCGGTTCCTCGACACTGTCCGGAGCAGGCGCTTGGTCCCTGTCCGCATTTTGCGCCAGATGACGGCAGCAGATCCAGGCTATGATTAAGTTGCACAGCCCTGCCAAATAGACGGTCTGCCACACACCAAAAAAATATAAAACAAAAAAACCGCTGGCCAAAACTCCGAAAACAGCCCCCAGGGTGTTCCAGGCATAGAGCAGCCCGACCGAATGCGCGATGTCTTTGCCGTCCCTGACAAAATATTTGCTCAATACGGGCAGTGTTCCGCCCATCAGAAATGTGGGAAAGAGAAGTGCCAAAAAAGACAGGAGAAATTTGAGCAGGCTGAAGTGAAAAAACGACGGCTCAAAAGCACGGTAATACTGGACATAAACAATTTCGATGAGCTTCCATAAAATGGGCGTCGCGAACGAATAAAGCGCGATGCCGCCTTCAAGCATCCCGTACCAGCGTACGGGATGCCTGGCCGCCGTCGTCTTTTTCCCAAAATAAAGCGCCCCCCAGCCCAGTCCGGCCATGAAGCTCGCGACAACCGTGCTGGCCGCAAAAGTCGTATTGCCGAAGATCAATCCCAGGACGCGCAGCCAAACCACCTGATAAATCAGGCCGCAGGCACCGGAAATGAAGAAAAAGGCAAATAAGAGCGCCCTGGCGTGCCGATCGAGTGAGAACGTGGAATTTGTCATGTGAGACATATAATACGAAAAACGTCCGTTTTGACGAATCATTTAGTCCGATTTTCTCTCTTTTTACTTGAGTCCATGCCGGAGATTTTCAGGATGCAATGTAAATTTCGGAGTGTTACAATACTTTCCCGTCATATCGGTCACACGTTGCAACGCAAGGAAAGGGGGCATTATGGCTTTGGAAGACTTCTATAGTAATTTTCATCTGCTTTTCCGCTGGCTCCATATTATCTCGGGAATTACCTGGGTCGGTTTGCTGTATTTTTTTAATTTCGTCAATATTCCCCTGCAGGGTGCTCTGGATGATAACGGGAAAAAAATAGTCAATCCCCAGCTCATGCCCCGCGCCCTTTTCTGGTTCCGCTGGGGGGCCATGTTTACCTTTTTAGCGGGCTGGGTCCTGTTTACGATCAAATACATGTACACGCCGGGCGCCGGCTTCGGCCCCACGTCCCTTTTTTCGGATGAAAACGGCATTACGGGACGCGCCGCGTGGATTTTGATGGGGATGGCCTTCGGCACCATGATGTGGTTCAATGTATGGTTCGTCATCTGGCCCGCGCAGAAAAAAATCCTGCGTAAAACGGTCGCCGGCGATGAACTTACCCGAGTGCGCACGCTGGCAGCCAAGGCTTCCCGTGCCAATACGTTCATGTCCGGCCCAATGCTTTTTGGAATGATCGGAGCCCCTAATTACGGTGCGGCTAACTGGGTCACGCTCCTGGTTGCCATCTCTATCGGCATGCTGGCCGCCAAAGGCGCGTATATGCTGTCAACAAAGGTGAGTACGAACGTATAGTTCCAAATCCGCCGGGATCAATAAAAAACCCCGCTCTTAAAAAGAGCGGGGTTTTTATTTTCGACGCAGACCGGATTAAAATGTTTGCGAGGCCCGGTAGCGGGCCGGGCTGTCTTGACTTAGTCCGGTTTTCTCATCGATTAGGTGAATCGATAAGAAAACCGCTTTGGACGCATGGGGTTGCATCCAAAGTTTTGCGCCCGCGTTTTAACAGGGCGCAAAAGACAACCCCTGTGGTACAAATGAAAAAGCCCATTTGCACCACAGCCTCCGCGAGGGCATTTCTCATGGGTGATGAGAAATGCGGGTTAGAACCAGGGTGTAATCGGGATTCGGATTCAGCAGCTCGCGAATATCCAGTTTCATTCCTTCGCGGCTGTAAGCTGAGATATTCAAAATCCGGGTGTCCATGCGTATCGCATCTTCGGGGCAAGCTTCCACGCAAAATCCGCAATAAACGCATTTGCCAAGGTCGATATCAAAACTTGCGGGTCTTTTTTCAATGGTCGGATCCGGATGCTCCTCGGCCACGATATAAATGCACCGTGCCGGGCACACGGTTTCGCACATCATGCAGGCCACACAGCGCGGAGACCCGTCTTCTCTTTGTGTCAGGCGGTGGCGGGTGCGTGTCCGCGGCGCCACAGGCCTTTTGTGCTCCGGATACATAATGGTGACGGCAGCCTGAACGGCCTTGAACAACCCCAGTTTATGCATGGTATGAAAGAACATATTGCGCCAGAAATGGCCGCCCGTAATCATGACACCCCGGATAATTTCCGGGATATAAATCATATGCCAGAAATTAAGCTTGGGTCTCTTGATAACTTTTGTCGTAATGGCCATGAGATTTATTCTCCTAAAACCGGAAGAGCGCCAATATAGCCTCAATCAGCCTTTGTTTCAACTGGTTTCCCTGGTCCGGACGCCTACCACTTCATACAGTTCTTGCCTCTTGTCATCCGAATGGTTTTATCGGAGATCTTCGAAATTGTGGCTGCCCGCCTCAGCCCGAGGCTGATCCCTGCCTGCAGCAGGCAGGCGCCTTTGGCGGAAAATACATGCGGGAATGAGGGCTTCATTGGCCCTCGCACTCTCCCGTGCTGGTTTAATGAAAAACCAGCCGGGAATGAAAAACAACGGCATCAATCAAATGGCAGGCACCCCCCTGGTCCTTATTCAGAACTCGTGATGTTCAGAACTCGTGATTCAGAACTCGTGATCAGAACTCGTGATGGACAGCACTGTTAACTCTGGCTATAATAACTCCCAGAATTGTCCGGCGAATCCCCCTGCTGCAACTCAACGCATTATTAGTCCGGTTTTCTCATCGATTAAGCGAATCGATGAGAAATGCGGGTTAGCTGATACCCCAGTTTCGTCAGATGATGTTCGTCAAAAACACTACTAATGGAGGACATTTTATGGTGCAAGTAGGACATAAGGTCGAAGACTTCGAAACCAAGGCCTATTATCAAAATGATGTAAAACCGTTAAAACTCTCGGATTATAAAGGAAAATGGGTTGTGATGTTTTTTTATCCGGCCGACTTTACTTTTATCTGCCCCACCGAACTTGAAGAAGCCGCACAAATGCACGCTGAATTTCAAAAAGCTAACGCTGAAATTCTTTCCGTCAGCACCGATACGGTGTTCGTCCATAAAGCGTGGCATGATGTTTCACCGGCAATCAAGAAGATCAATTTCCCCATGCTGGCCGATCCGAGCGGAAAAATCTGCCGCCAATTCGGCACGCTGATCGAGGCCGAAGGCCTTTCGCTCAGAGGCACGTTCATCATCGACCCGGACGGCGTACTTAAAGCCGCCGACATCCATGATAATAGTATCGGCCGCAGCTCCGCTGAAATTCTGCGCCGCGTACAAGCGGCCAAGTTTGTCCGCGAAAACAAAGGCGAAGTGTGTCCTGCCGGCTGGAAACCCGGAGGCAAGACGCTGAAACCCGGCCTTGATCTGGTGGGAAAGATTTAAAGCGCCTCACACCCTGTTTTTGCAAAAAGGCCGGGAACGGACATCCGTTCCTGGCTTTTTTTATTCCAAAACAAAACTTCGATCCAGTTTATTTCTCTTAAGCCATTCTTTAAAAGGCCCGTCCGCTTCGGGATGAATAACAGCCCAAACCCTGTCTCTTGCAGCAAGAACCGTATGCCCTTCGGGAATAAGCGTCGCTTTCTTTCGCTGAATCGACGTTAACACTACGCCATCCGGCAAGTCCAGCTCGCGGATGAACTTTCCAGCTAGCAGGGATTTCGAAGAAATAAGGAACCGGATTTGTATCGTTCCGCCGGCTTGAACCCCCTCTTGTTCGATCCTGCTCAACAACTCCTCGCGCTTAACCGTCTCTTGGGCATAGGCACGAAAAATATCCTCTGATTTCAAGACTCCGACAATTTTTCTCGGGTCGGATGGATTGACCACAGGAAGCTGTGTAAGATGATGCGCCATCATGACCCCGGCGGCTTCGCTCAGGGCTTCGTCAGGAAAACAATAATCCGCAACCGGAACGGCAATATCATCGGCAATAATCGCGGTGAGATCTTTTTCAAGCAAGACCTCCTGCACTTCCTTGCGTTTTATAATTCCGGTCAACTCCCCTTGACTTCCGAGGACAAAAAAACTTTTATCTTTTTCACGCGCCATAAAATCAATAAGTTCTTTTGCGGAAATTTCCCGCGATACGGTTTCATATTCGCGAGTCATAGCATCGCGTACTTGAAGCGCCCCCAAAACTTTGACTTCCTCCATGGAGGCGGGGTCGATTCCTTCCCTTTTAAGTTTGACGGTATCAATAGATTCCGAACATGCTATTTGGGCTATCGTGACCGAGACAACAGCCGCCATCATGATCGGAAGAATCATGGAATAGTCACCGGTCATTTCAAAAATCAGCAAAATTGCAGTTACCGGAGCATGAAAAGCTCCGGCAAAGACACTCGCCATGCCGACAAGGGCATACGCTCCGGGCGGCGCCATCGGAAACGGAAAGTGTCCATAACAGAGTTTTCCGTACGCTCCTCCCAGCACAGTCCCCGTAAAAAGAACCGGAGCAAAAGTCCCGCCTGAACTGCCGGAACCGAGTGATATTGAGGTCGCGAAAATTTTAAAAACGAGGAGAGCGAGAAGAAAAGTGACGGTAAAATTTCCATGGAGCGTTTTTTCAATCGTATGGAACCCCATGCCCAAGACTTCCGGAAAATAAAGCCCCATGACTCCGACGACCAACCCTCCGATCGCCGGCTTCAACCATACAGGAAAACGCCATTGCGTCCATTGCTTTTCTGTCCGGTCGTAAATAAAAATAAATAGCAGCGCCGCTAAAGCCGCCAGTATTCCGAGTCCGAGATACAGGAATATCTCCATGGGACTGCGGAGCCTGTAAAGCGGAATCGAAAATGCCGGCGATTCCCCCAGATAAATCCGGCTGATAATCCCGGCCGAGACCGATGAGACCACCACCGTACTCAATGCCCGCGCTCCAAAATCCTTTAAAATAATTTCCAGCGCAAACATAACGCCGGTAATCGGCGCATTAAATACGGCGGAAATACCGGCCGCCGCCCCGCAGGCCACAAGATTTTTAACACGTGCTTCGCTCAACCGGAACAACCTCGCCAATAACGAGCCGATGCCCGCACCAATTTGCACCGCGGGACCTTCACGGCCCGTCGAAGCACCCGATCCGATGGCCACAACCGACGCCACCCCTTTCACCAGTACGGTCAAAAGCCGTATTTTTCCGCCGCGCAGCGCAACTGCTTTCATCACCGCCGGGACGCCGTTTCCTCCCGCATCGGGAGCAAGAAAGTTGACGAGCGCTCCGATAACCAATCCGCCCACGGCAGGAACCAAAACAATCGCATAGGGACCCAAAGCACTGAGTGTCCCGGTCAGATCTTGCATGAATAGCTTTTCGCTGCGACCAATACATTCGATGAAAAAGACAATGATATAGCCGGTTAAAATGCCGACGAGCGTCGCCGTAATCATTGGAAGCGCGAGGCGGGACATCGCGATGGATAACGCGATTCGCTTATGCAGATCGGAAATGCCGAATAAAAGTTTATTTTTAACCCGGTTTTTCAGCATGGGCTCGAGAAGGCACTATCCCGCAGGTTTGATTTTACTTTGGCTTATTGAAATATCAGTACGATTACTGCCGTAACCACCACATTCACCAGCGCTACGGGGAAAATCCCTTTCCATCCGAGCGCCATCAATTGGTCATAACGGAAACGCGGGAGCGTCCAGCGGATGGTCATAAACAGCCAGCAGAAGAAAAAAACTTTCAGGGTGAAAGAAAAAATCTGAAGTGCTACGACAGCCGGATGAGGGACCGCCGCAAAGGCCCCCCAGGGAAAATTAAAACCGTTGGCCGTCAGATAAGGCACCTGCCAGCCGCCGAAAAAGAATGTCGTTGCCAGACAGGCAATCATAATCGTTTCGATAAAGTCCGTGAAAAAAAACATCCCGAATTTCATGCCGCTGTATTCGGTGAAGTACCCGACGATTTCCGACTCCCCTTCCGGGATGTCGTACGGAATCCGCTTCGTTTCGGCCAAGCCCGCGGTCACAAATAAAAAAAAGGCGACCGGCTGCACGACAAACCCCCACTTGGGCAGCCAGCCGAAGAGCAGTTCTCCCTGGCCCCGCACAATCTCCTGCAGGTCCAGCGTTCCGAAAATCATGACGATCCCGACAAGCGTGACGCCGAGCGTAATCTCATAGGCCAGCATCTGGCTTGCGGCACGCATGCCGCCGAGAAACGCATAATTGCTGTTCGAGGCGAATCCCGCCAAAACCACTCCGTAAACTCCCATCGAGGCCATCGCAAAAATAAAAAGGACCGCGGCATTGATCGGGGCCACCTGCAGGCGGATCGTCTGGCCGCCTAGGATCAGCACATCGCCGAACGGAATGGCCGCAAATCCGACCATCGCAAAGGTCATGGCCAGAAACGGCGCAAGCGTATGCAGGAACTTGTCTCCGTAAGGCGGGACATAATCTTCCTTCGTAAACATTTTAATGGCATCGGCAATCGGATGGAACAGCCCGAGCTCATTGAGAGGTCTGAGCAGCCAATTGACCGGGGCCGCCCATTTCCACGGAAGGATGATCGCGGCGCGGTTCGCTCCGATGCGGTCCTGCATCACAGCGCTTTGTTTGCGCTCGATCCAGGTATGGAGCGCCGCAAAATTCAGGACCGAAAAGTAGACAACTGCCGCAAGAATAATGGTGATTAACATAATAATCAGGTTCCGCCGTCTTTTTTTGTTTACTTTGTGGTGTAGAAAATCAGCTTTGAATCCTGCGTATGCGCCGGAATCATCGGCGCCGCAAATTTCCGGATATCCAAGCCGCCGGTCCCAAGCGCCTCATAGGTCATGCCTTTAAAAGCCGGAAAAGCCAGAGCCATTTCAGAAAATATTTCTTCAGCCTCATCAAAATGCATATGCATTCCGATTTGCCCGGCAAGCGCCGTCAAAATCTGCCATTCAGGCTTCGCCTCGCCGAGCGGCTCCAGGACTTTTTCGAATTTTTGCGTTCTTCCCTCAAAATTGGTAAAGGTCCCCTGTTTTTCAAAATGGGTCGCGGACGGCAGGACATAGGCTGCATATTCCGACATAAGATTATGGTTGCTGCCGATAAAGACGCTCCAGGAAATCCGGTTCAGGGCCTCTTTGCTGAGATGCTCGCCGTGCAACGTCAAAAGATCCTGGCCAAAAACAACCAGCCCCTCGACTTTCCCCTGCCGGCACATTTCAAAAAGCCCGTGCAGCGCTTTGAGGTCCTGCCGGTAACCGAGCATCTCCGCGCCCTTCGAGTTCGGATTTTTGTCCGCCTTCATCAGAATATTGTCCTCATATCCCGGCGCATAAGGGCTCACGAGGTAAACTTCCGAATTTTTCTGCGCCGTACCGAACAA
>MHFC01000096.1:0-2667 GCA_001804025.1 Omnitrophica bacterium GWA2_52_8
ACTTGATTGCGGAAATAACCCGCAATGGCCGTTCCGGAGCCGTAAGCTTCCAGGCACCCGGCATGCCCGCACTTGCACGGGTTTCCGTCCGGGACGAGAATCATGTGCCCGACCTCGCCCCCCACATAACTTGCCCCTTCGATGAGACGGCCGTTTGAAATCAGCCCGCCGCCGATCCCCGTGCTGATCGTCATGTAAATAAAATTTTTCTCGTTGCGGCCGACGCCGAAGCGGTTCTCACCCAGGGCCGCGGCATTGGCGTCGTTCGTGATCCGTACCTTGAGTTTCAGCTCGCGGGAAAGAATTTTACCGAGGGGCAGCCCCTGCCATCCCGTCATGTGCGGCGAACGCGGTACGATGCCTGTGCGGGTATTGACCGCGCCCGGGATGCCGACCCCGATGCCGGCCAGGTCCTGCGTGCGGACCTTGGCCTGCTTCATCAGCGCCCGCACATTAAAAAAAATGTCCTGCAGGCAGGCGCCGGCTTTCGGGCCTTTTTGGGTCAGGATTTCGCGCCGGCCGATGATTTTTCCGGACCGCGAACCGAGGACCATCGCAACCTTGGTCCCGCCGATATCAATGCCGAGCGCATAGCGTTTCATGAATGATTTTCCGGCGGCAGGATTGGGTGCTGTTTTTTAAGGAAGCGTTTTTTGCAAAATGCATGAAAAAAGAAGCGCATAGAAATTTGCGGGTAACGGCCCTGCTTAACCCGGAAGGTTAAGATGGGCAGGGCCCTTAAGTAATCATTCAAAAGTTTTTTGATATTTGTAAGCTGTCATTCCCGAGTGTTTTTATCGGGAATCTCCGCCCGAGGCGGACCCGCCGCGCAATTTGGCGGGCAGTCACAATTTCAAAGATCCCCGCTTAATACATGCGGGGATGACAAAATATTAAAAGACTTATGCACGGTTACTTAACTTAATCTGGAAGATTAAGATGGGCAGGGAGGGAATTGAACCCCCGACACAGGGATTTTCAGTCCCTTGCTCTACCGACTGAGCTACCTGCCCATGATCAACGGATCATAAGGCGATACGAGGCCTTCGGTACTAGAACTGGTTTCATAAGTCTGTGCAACTCCCTTATTCGTCATTGCGAGCGACCGAAGGGAGCGCGGCAATCCGGGTTTCCCCTTGGAGATTGCTTCGTCGGCCTTACGTCCTCCTCGCAATGACGCGGGTGTTTGCACTTACGCAAACTTATGAAACCGCTTCTAATCACTTCGGGTAACCGACTGCCCGCCCAAGACACGGGTGAAGACAGAGGAAAGGCATGATACTTAAGGTTTTAGGGATTGTCAACGGCGGGACATGAGGCCCGGCCCCCCTGCTGTCGCATTCTCCGCTGCCGCTTTGCGGATCAGCGGCCCAGCCACGAGTCCAGGCTAAGAAAATATTTCCGGCAGCGCAGGATGAGGACGCACAACCCGGCATTGACGACATCCATCGCTAATATCTGGGCACCGGAAAAATGGAGCCAGCCGGTGCCGAAACAGCCGCAATCGGCAGGCAGTGTCCCTTCAATCATATAGCGCGTCACAAGCAATAAAACAAAGGCCGCGCACAGGCCGAGCAAGGCCGCGGCGCTGAGCCTGGTCAAATAACCGGTGACAAGAAAAACGCCGAGCACGAGTTCCGCCCACGGCAGCGTCAGCGCGATCAAGGGGATGGCGGCGTGCGGCACGAGCGGGTATTCGGCGAGGACGGCATGAAAATTCTCGACCGGGTAAACCAGTTTCATGAAACCGGCGTAGGCAAACAGCCCGCCCACCATCATCCGGGCCGGCAGGGACATTCCCGTCATTTCTTTTTCTCCTCAAGGGCCTTGGCAATAATTTTATCGGCCTCCGATTCCATTTCGCGCGGACCAACCACACGCGTTCCGTTGATGAAAAAGGTCGGCGTGGAACGCAGCAAAAGTTTTTCGCCTTCGGCCCTTTCGGCTGTGACCCTTTTGGCGGCATCCGGACCGGTCACACATACGGCAAAAATATCCAGATCAAGCCCGAGTGTTTTTGCGAACCCAAGCAGGCGGACCGTGGGGTCTTCCGTCCCGCCCAGTTCTTTCTGGGCGGCATACAGCGCGTCATGATATTCCCAGAAGCGGCCCTGCTCGCCGGCGCATTCCGCCGCCAAATGCAGCTGCCCGGACCAGGCGTGGCCGGCAAGCGGAAAATGTTTAAAAACGAGCCGAATCTGACCCGGATATTTCTCATCCAGGGATTTAAGTAAGGGCTGGACCAGCTGGCAGGCCGGGCATTGAAAATCGCTGAACTCCACGATTTCAACGGGCGCGCGCAGATCTCCGCGCACTTTGACGGCCCCCAAAGTTTGAGGACCGCCCATGTCCCGTTGAAGAACATGGCGGGAAACAAGCACGGCCGCCGCACACAGGCCGATTAAAACGATGCCGGTAATAAGGGTTTTGGGCTTGAACATCGGATGAGAATATAACGCCGTTTTGCGGATGACAAGAATTTATTGAGACACCCGGATTTGCGGCGGCCTCCTTGAATGGAGCCCCGCGGGCATAGCCCGCGGTACCTCACTTGTCGGCGGAATCCGCCGAAGCAAAACGAACTCCTCCTTCGCTCCGTCCTTGCCGGCGGAGCTTCGGAGAATCCGTCCTGCGCATTCACCCACGGGCATAGCCCGGGTGCTCTGC
>MHFC01000096.1:2693-3097 GCA_001804025.1 Omnitrophica bacterium GWA2_52_8
GGTCAGGCCCGGTAAGTTTCCTGATGGACTTGTTGCATGAGGGGCACGATGTCCAGTTTAAAAAGCTCTTCGACCGAAAACGGCAGTGTGAGCGTCCAGTTGGCATCGCTGACTGTTCCCGGAAAATTGATCCGGTACGTCCAGGTGTCCTCGCGCCATTTTTTCGAGACCGAGAGCCAGTCATGCAGCATCTGCAGGGTAAAAATCGAGCAGGATTCATTGGCCCGCCGGAGCGCCGCAAGGATTCTTTCGCGTCCGGAGGGAAATCCGGATTTCTGGAGAAAATCGTAAAACATTTCTTTCTCGTCAAACGAGGCGCGGTAATCATAAACGAGATCGGCCGCCTCATGCTCCGCCTTGCCGAGGATCTCGAGAAGTTTTGAAACATCCGGAATTTCGCGGCG
>MHFC01000096.1:3107-3589 GCA_001804025.1 Omnitrophica bacterium GWA2_52_8
CGCCCGTGGTGCGAACGCGCCGGGTCAAAGAGCCGGTCCTTGATCGCGTTGAAATCAACGCCGCAATGACCGCACAAACGCGCAAAACGTGCGCCGTCGACCGTGCCGGTTTCAAACTCCCACCAGGCTGCGAGCGATGACATGTCGTGCGTCGAACCCATCGTGACCGCGTGCTTGCGGTAGTGAAACGGGGGTAAAAAATTAAAACTCCGGCCGTAATCACGCATCCAGCGCTGAATGTCCAGCCCCGGCACGGAGAAATCGGCCAGGGTCCGGAAGGAGCATTCCGGCACGACGCCGAGGTCTTCGGCGCACGGAAGCATCAGGGTGCTGTCGAGAATCACTTGCAGCCGTTTGCGGCCGAGGGCTTCCCACATATTTTCATCGGGCGGGTCGAACCAACCGTTCAACCCCAAGCTTTCGGCCGGTTCGCCGGCGCGGATGGTCCAGATCCGGAACAGGCCCACAAAGTGGTCAATGCG
>MHFC01000096.1:3614-6459 GCA_001804025.1 Omnitrophica bacterium GWA2_52_8
GCCAGACCGTCGAGCTTGAATAATTCCTGATGGGCCCAGACGTCCGCGCTGTCCCGCGAAACAAGGTAGGGCAGGTCCCCCATCATGAGCACGTCCTGCTTCTCCGCGTACTCTTGCACCGCGCGCATCTGCTCATAGAGCTGCCACTGCAGCCATTCCCTGAAGAAAATATTGCGGCTGAATTTTTCGTCCGTCTCGCGCAGCGCGTCCTCACGGTGCTGCCGGAGCGGCTCCGGCCATGACTCCCATGAGGATTGATGGTGTTCCTGCAGGACCATAAACCGCGCATAATCCCGCAGCCAGTACCGGCTTTTTTCGCGGAAAGCCTCAAAGGCAGGCCCGCCCGGATGGTCCAGATCGTCAAAAATGCGCCGCAGCAATTCGAGTTTTGCGCGCTTGATCCCGTAGTCAACATGCTTCCTCCCTGCCAAGGGAAACTTTTTTCTCAGCGCCGCGACAGCGCCGCGGTATTTCCGCTCCGGAACACCGGTCAAAGCCTTGAGCGACAAATGGACGGGGTCGAGCCCGAAGGACGTCTTGGCATCATAGGGGCGGAAATCAAAACCGGTATCGTTAAGCGGCAAAAGCTGCAGCATCCCCGCGTTTACAAGACGGCACCAGTCCGCCATTTTTTGCAGGTCGGGAATTTCCCCGATGCCGGTACTGCGCCGCGTATAAATAGAAAAAAGAGGGACCGTAATGCCCGCGCGCCGGCGGATGCCGATCCGTTTCCATTGGCGGTGCGCCGGTGAACGCAGGAAGGATTCGTAATCAAACGGAGGGGCGCTGACGGCAGGGTGTCCGGATTCCGGCTTTTTTGAGAAGGGCATAAATTGAACCGGCGGGGGTTAAATTAAATGGTTTTGAAATAAAACGGCGAACCCCAAAAAAGCAAAAAATCCGACGATGTCCGTGACCGTCGTGAGAATAATGTTTGAACATTGCGCGGGGTCCTGGCCGATGCTTTTCATCATCAGCGGAATCGCCGCCCCGGAAATGCCCGCAAAAATGAGGTTCACCAGCATGCCGAGGCCGATCACCAAACCCAAATAAGGGTTGCCCTGCCACAGCCAGGCCACGGCCCCCGTCACGAGGCCGATCACAACGCCGTTGATCACGCCGATCATCATTTCCTTGGTTACAAATTTGACCGCTTTTTGCGCCGGAATTTCGCGCATCACAAGCCCGCGCAGCACAACCGCGAGCGACTGGGCCCCCGCATTTCCCCCCTGACCCGCGACCACGGGCATGAAGACCGCCAGGACCGTGACTTTTGAAATAATGTCCTCAAAAAGAGAAATCACACCGGCCGCCATGAAGGCCGTGACCAGATTCACGTGCAGCCACGGCAGACGGGTCCTGAGTGAAAAACGGACGGGTGAAAAAGCGCGTTCGTCCCCGCTTGCGCCGAACATGCGCTGCAGGTCTTCGGTGGCCTCTTCCTGCATGCCACCGATCAATTTTTCGGCGTGCACCACGCCGAGGAGCCGGTATTCGCTGTCGACGACGGGCATCGCAAAAAAATGCCGGCTCGAAAGTTCCTGCGCGACTTTTTCGCGGTCCATAAAAGCCTCAACCGCGAACACGTCCTTACGCATCACACTCTCGACCGTGTCGTTTTCGTTGGCCAGGATTACGTCGCGCATGTTCATAACGCCGACCAGACGGCTCTCGGGATCAATGACGTAGGCATAACTTGCGGGCGCCCCCTGCTTGGCAAGGATGCGGATTTTCTGAATGGCGTCCTTGACTTTGAAATCGCTGCGCAAGGCAATAAATTTGGTGGTCATCAGCCGGCCGGCGCTGTCTTCCGGAAAAGTCAGAATTTCCTGGATCTGCTTTTTTTTGCGGTCCTCCAGCTGAAGCAGAAGAAGTTCGCGCAGGTGGTTCGGGAATTCGAAAAAAATGGCGGCCGCCTGCTGGGGGTCCAGATCTTCGACAATCCGGCGGAAAAGCGGGTAATCCAGGCGCTGCAGCAGCGCCGCCGCGAAATGCGCGTTGCAATGGCGCACAAGCCGGACGGCCATTTCATTGGGAAACCCTTTCAAAACATCCACGGCCTCTTCTTCCGGGAGGGTTTCCAGCATGTGCGCCGTGCGCACGGGGTCTTCCTCGAAATATTTCTGGATCAACGGCAGCAATTTGGCGTCGGTCGGCACGGCTTCCTCACGCTTTACGGAAAGGATAATAAAATTCGCTTTTTGCGGGAATGCGCAGTCTTTTCACCAGACGGTCGGCAAACGTCTGCTCAACTTCCTCCCAAAGGGCTTCATCTTCGGGACGGCTGATTTTAAAACTGCCTCCCCCGATCAATCCGTGGCCGCCCGCATCCCCGCGGTTGTCGAAAATGTCCCGGAGAACATCGCTCGCCTCCATCCCCGCGCGCGTCAAGCGCAGTGACACATACAATTTTGACTTATACCGCCCGGTGCAAAAGGCCCAGCGGATCCCCTTATAAGTGAGAAGAAAATCCGTGATTTGCGCCACAAGGTCCGGGCTTTCAACGGGCCCCAAGTGCGAGATCACAAGGCCGCGGCGCACCATCGCCTGATGAATGCCGCGGCGCAGCGTCGCGAAAAAACGCCGCGACCGCAGCGGGTTCTGGATCAGGGCCAGCGAACGCATATCGCAATTCGGAAGGATGGCGTTATAAACATTAATAATGCCGGGGCTTTGCGCCCGGTACAGATTCAGCGTGTCCGTGAGAATGCCGTAGGCCAGCGACGTCGCCAGTTTTCCCGGAATCTCGCAGCCGGCCAGGAGGAGCGCCTGTGAAAGGATCACCGAAGTCGCGCCGCATTCCGTATCAATAATCGCCAAATCGGCCACAGGCTTGCTGACCGGC
>MHFC01000096.1:6507-11184 GCA_001804025.1 Omnitrophica bacterium GWA2_52_8
TCCATGCGTCCGATGACGCCCCCGTAAACAATGCGGGACTGGATCCCGAAAACCTTGTCGGCCAAATATTGCAGGGCGTATGCGCTCGCCAGCGCGTCCGGGTCGGGATAATCGTGTGTCAGGATCAGGAGCGGAGAAAGTTCCGTTTTTTTCTGCTCCAAAAAACGGAACAGCTTCTTTGCATTTCGAACAATGGAACGTGACGATTTTTTTGAGGAACCCATTAAAATAACTTTCCGTGCGTTCGGAAAACCTTAATTAATAGAATGCCGAGCCCCCAGACAACCCTGAGTATCAGTGCCTAAATCTTTTAATATTTTAGACATCCCCGCATGTATTAAGCGGGGATCTGACATTGGTTCTGCCCGCCAAATTTCGCGGCGGGTCCGCCTCCGGCGGAGATTCCCGCTTCAGCCTGAGGCTGATCCGCCTTTGGCGGAAAAAATCCGCGGGAATGGCGAGGGCTTCATTAGCCCTCGTCATCCCCGAATGCTTGTGTCGGGGATCTTCAAAATTGCGGCTGACCGGCGGCCGGTATTATACGCCTTTATCCGTCGGAAGCGGTGCCCATTTGCAGGCCCCGACCTTCGCGACTGAAGGCCGGTCCGGTACGGCGGGCAGACTTGCTCATTAAAGTTGCGTCCGCTCCGTCTGAATTCACCCACCAAACGACGTCCGAACGGTCCGGAAACTTTAGTCCGGTTTTCTCATCGATTCGTCTAATCGATGAGAAAACCGCTTTGGACGTATGGGATTGCATCCAATGTTTTGCGCCCGCGTTTTAACAGGGCGCAAAAGACAACCCCTGGGGTACAAATGGAAAACCCATTTGCACCACAGCCTCTTCGAGGGCATTTCTCATTGGCGATGAGAAATGCGGGTTAGCCTCCCGGCCAGCATCAGCGTTACGGGGATTCGCCCCGCCGGAAGCGTTCCAGGAGACGCTTCAAATCGTTGTCCGCGGACTTTGATACGGCACTGCACACATAGATGAGAAGCGACAGCGGAAGGCAGTCTTCGGGCCCCAAGACCAACCCGGTCGCCGTATTTTCCTGCTGTTCAAGCAGGCGGGAATGATGTTCGGCGGCCTGGGACAGTTTTCCTTCCCAGACATCCAGAGAGTCGGTCACGTTTTGATATTTCAGGGAAGGAAAGCGCACGCCCCGGACCAGAAGATAATTCGCGACAAAGTCCGCATTAAATTCCGGCTGGTTTTCTGCCTGAAATCCGAGAAATTGGGGAAAGTCGGACGGCAGCAAAATGGCGGGCTTTTCCACCACAACGTGCCCCTTGCGCACAACCGTATCGCCGGTATTCACGGCCGATTCGGCCAGAAAAACATAAGGGAGGTCCGTGGCCGCAAATGTCAAAAGCGGCTGGATCCTCGGCCGGACGATTTCGGTAAATTTTAACGCTTTTTCCCAGCGGCTTTCCAAATCCATGCGGTACGGTCCTTTTTTATGCCCTTTTCATAAGCCGATGAAGCACATCCTATCGCTCAAACAAATGTCTGAAACCGGTACATTCCGGCGATTTAAAACGGATGCGTGATCCGGGGTTACAAGCGGCCGGGCATCAACCGTTGTTTCTCCCGGTGAAGGATTCATGGCGTGTCTTCTTATAACCGCTCGGGCTGCGGAAATGACGGCCCCGAAACAATCCTGTGCGCCTTATTGGGCGCGGTAATACCGCCCGAGGGTAATCACTTTCCCCTGTTTTTGCGCCGTTTCAATTTTCCGGCGAATCCACTTTTTAACGAAACGCCGGCCGGCAGGAACCAGGAGAATGAGCCCTATCATATCGGTTAAAACTCCGGGCGTCAAAAGCAGAAGACCGCCGCAAAGGATCAGGATGCCGTCAAACATCGTTTCGGCCGGCATCCTGCCTGCTGCAAACTCGCGGTTCATATTTTGAATCACCTGAAACCCCTGCCTCCTGGCAAGCCAGGCGCCGGAAACTCCGGTCAGCAGTACCAGCGCTATCGTATTAAAAACACCCATCCACTGGCCTATTTTGATCAGGAGCGCCAGTTCCACAAGCGGGACAACAACAAAGGCTGTCAACAAAACAGAAAACACAAATCTCCTTTCAGAACCTGAACCGCAGTGCCGGCAAAGCTTATCCGCGCACACCGGTTTCGCGGAATCTTCGCATCATGGGTGAAAACGCTGCCGCGAAAGGTCTTGGAAATCCAGTAAAATTCAACGGATGCGGCGTCAAACTTTATTCACATAAAGCGTCTGCGTCGGGTAGGCAAATTCAATCTGCTCCGCCGCAAAACGCTCCAGGATGGCCAGGTTGATTTTTTCCTGAACATCCATGTGGACGTTATAATCCGGGCTCAGGAGGTAATACACGACCTCGATGTTCAGGCTGAAATCCCCGTACCCCTGGAAATGGGCGCGGTCAAAACGGGTGTCTTTAATGCTTTCGATGACTTCCCTGAGGATCAACGGAATTTTTTTCATCTTTTCATATGACGTTCCGTAGACAACCCCGAGCTTAAACAAAACACGCCGCTGCTGCATTCGCTTGAAATTCCGGATCCGGCTGCTTGTCAGGTCCGAATTCGCGATCACGATCTGTTCCCCGCCAAGAGACCGGATCCGGGTCGTTTTAATCCCCACATTCTCGACCACGCCCATGTGGTCATCAATGATGATAAAGTCCCCGTATTCAAACGGGGTGTCGAAAAAAATCACAAAATAATTAAACAAATCCCCAAGGATGTTTTGGGCCGCGAGCGCGACCGCAATGCCGCCGATCCCGAGCCCCGCAACCACGGCCGAAATGTTAAACCCAAGGTTGTCCATCACAAATACTGCCGCAAGTCCCCAAATCACCGCCTTGGCGATTGTTGTGACAGTCTTTGCCGCCATCGAGTCCTGTTGCATGACTTTCCCCTGCTTCCAGTAGTAATGGAGCAGAACCGAAACAATGGCCGTCATCATGCGGGTCACCTGCAGGACCAAAACAACCAGGGCCGCGATGTTAATCGTCTTGGCGATAGACGGCGCAAGCTTCAATTGATAAACAGCAAAATAAAAAGCCCCGAGGTAAATCAGCGGCAGCACCCGGTTCGCGAACAATGTCAGGACAAAATCGTCAATCAATGTTTTTGTTTTTTGGGTGAAAGCCCTTAGACGCTTGATCACAAACAGATTCAGCAAATAGAGCACAAAAACCGCGCTGAGGAAGATAATGCCCGATTTGCCGTAAGCATACAGGGAATTTCCGAAATATTCGTTTCCAAGATTAGGGAACATCTCAAGCATGGTTTTTTCCCTCCCTTTGCCGGCGCGTGGACAAAATCACCGGGACTGTTTCCGACAAAACCAGGGAGGCCAGAACCACAAGAAAAGAAGCCACTGCCGCCAATCCCCAGTCGGGCGTGCGAACACCGCCATGATTCACGGCCGTGACCGCACGGTAAATTTGATAAAGGAAAGCCGCCGTTGTCGTCAGGATCATAAAAAAAGCCGGAAAGAGCGCAATTCTCGACTTCTTCCCGCGGCGCAAAAGCCAGCAGCTCCCCACAAGCAGTGTCATGCCCGCGATTAACTGATTGGCGGCACCGAATGCCGGCCACAAGATCGCCCATTTACCGCTGAATGCCAACGCGCCGCTGGCCGCCACCACGACCCCGGTCGCGGCATATTTATTTTTAATTCCGAATAATTCGGAAGTGATATAACGCGTAATACGCGCCGCCGTGTCCAGCGTCGTCAGGATAAATGCGTTGAGCGCCAGAATCGCGAACGTTTTCCCGTATCCTCCGAGAATGGGCTGCGTGATATTTTGGTACCCCTGGCCGAAAGCGGAAATCGGGCCGCCCTGGATAATAAGCCCCCGCAAACTTTCGCTATTAAGTCCGGCGCTGACGCAAATCAGGACCAGAATCCCGACCAGAGCTTCCACCAGCATTCCCCCGTAACCGATCCGGCAGGCATGCGTCTCGGAGGCAATTTGTTTGCAGGTCGTGCCCGATGACACCAGCGCGTGAAATCCCGAAATAGCACCGCAGGCGATCGTCACAAAAAGCATCGGCCAAAGCGGGCCGGCCTGCGGCCAGCCGGACGGCCGGAACTGCGTGACCGCAGGAATTTGAAGGTCCGGACGTGTCACAAAAACACCCGCCACACCGAGGGCAATCATACCAAATAAAATAAAACTAGCCAGGTAATCCCGCGGCTGAAGCAATATCTGTACCGGCAAAACGGACGCCATAAAACAATAGATCAGCAGGAGGACAATCCAAAGGTCCTGGGAACTCAACCCGGCGAATGCCGGAAGACTCAAGGGCAGGATTTTGCCCCAAACCAGGAGCAGCAAAACCGCGATGACTCCGCCCCCCGTCACCCAGGCATTCGAATACTGCTTCACATAAAGCAGCCAGCCCACGAGAACGGCCAGCGGAATCAGCCCCACGGAGGGCAGGACCGCGTCAGGTTCTTCGATAAAGGTTTTGGCTGCAAAAATCGAAAATACGGCAATCACGAGGATCAATGAGATCCAGAGAAAAATCGAAAAATAAAGCTGCATTTTTTTTGAAATTTCATCGCCGGAGATTTTGGAAATCGAATCGCCCTTGGAGCGGACGCTCATGATCAGGGAGGAAAAATCGCTCACCGCGCCCATCCAGATCACGCCCACCACAATCCAGGCCGCGGATGCCCC
>MHFC01000097.1 GCA_001804025.1 Omnitrophica bacterium GWA2_52_8
AGCCTCAGGCTGAGGCGGGCAGCCACAATTTCGAAGATCTCCGATAAAACCCTTCGGATGACAAGAGGCAAGAACTGGATTCGTGGTAGGCGCTCGGCCGGAACTCACCTCTTTCCCGCAGAAGGACACAAAACCCTGATCTCACACGACGGACAATCGGGACGGCGGGCCACGCAGCGGGCGCGCCCGTGGTGAATCATGCGGTGGGAATATTCGGTCCATTCCTTTTGCGGAATCAGCTTCATCAGCTCATATTCGATTTTTACCGGATCTTTTTCAGCCGTCAGACCGAGCAGGCGGTTGATGCGGATCATATGCGTATCCACGGTCAACCCGGGCACCCCGAAGGCATTGCCCAAAATAACATTCGCCGTCTTGCGCCCCGCACCGGGCAGCGTCACCAAGTCCGCCATGTTATCCGGCACCCGGCCGTGAAACTGTTCCCTGACCTTCTTCGCGGCCGCCAGAATATTCCTGGCCTTGTTCTTGTAAAAGCCCGTCGAGCGGATCATTTCCTGAAACTCCGCAAGGTCCGCGCGGGCATAGTCCCCGACCGTGCGGTACTTTTTAAAAAGCGCGGGTGTCACCATGTTCACGCGTTTGTCGGTGCACTGTGCCGACAATACGGTCGCGACATAAAGCTCCCAGGGGTTGGAGAACGTAAGCGCGCATTTCGCATCCGGATACGCTTTTTTCAGCGCGGCTATAATTTTTTGCGCACGGATTTTTTTCTTTTCGAAAGATTCTTTGGGCATATTTGATTATGTTTCCAAAACAAAGACCTCTTTTTTTATTCCCTCTCCGCTGAAGGACGGGACGCAAGAAGGGTAGGATGAGGGATACTGCAATATTGTTTGTGAAATCAGCCTGATTTGCTTCCCCTCACCCTAGCCCTCTCCCGGCGGGAGAGGGGGAAAGAGGTCTGCCCATTACCATTCCCTTCTCCCTGTCCGCCGAAGGACGGATCCGCCAACGCTGTTTGGCGGACGGGATGCAAGAAGGTGAGGATGAGGGGTCGAATATTTTTTAATTAGCATAAGGCTGCTTCCCCTCACCCTAGTCCGGTTGTCTCATCGATTAGGTGAATCGATGAGACAACCGCTTTGGACGCATGGGGTTGCATCCAAAGTTTTGCGCCCGCGTTTAACAGGGCGCAAAAGACAACCCCTGGGGTACAAATGGAAAAGTCCATTTGCACCCCAGCCTCATTCGAGGGCATTTCTCATTGGCGATGAGAAATGCGGGCTAGCCCTCTCCCGGCGGGAGAGGGAAATAACAGCTCACAAATATGAAAAAACTTTTGAATGATTACTTAGGGCATCGTCCAGATTGAATTACGGGTTGTTCATTTCAATCGGTCCTTAGTTCCGGGGCTTGCGGAACCAACAAAGTCGTAAGGAAAATCATCGATGGAAAATCAGCGGATCATCAGCCGTGAAAAACGCGAAGGGGATGAGGAGTTGGAGGTTTCGCTCCGGCCCCAATCGCTGCGGGATTTTATCGGCCAGAAAAAACTCAAAGAAAAACTCGGGATTTTTATCGAGGCGGCGCGCCGCCGCAGCGAGCCGCTGGATCACGCGCTTTTCTTCGGGCCTCCGGGGTTGGGTAAAACGACACTTGCCTATATTCTTGCCAAAGAAATGAATGCGAACATCAAAACCACCTCCGGGCCCGTATTGGAACGTCCCGGAGACCTGGCGGGCGTTCTGACCAACCTTGAAGAAGGGGACGTCCTGTTCATCGATGAAATTCACCGCATTTCACATCTCGTCGAAGAGTATTTGTATCCGGCCATGGAAGATTATTGCATTGATATCATGATTGATAAGGGTCCGAATGCCCGGTCGGTAAAAATTGAAATCCCTCATTTTACGCTGGTCGGAGCAACGACGCGCAGCGGACTTCTTTCGTCGCCGCTGCGGTCGCGGTTCGGGATCGTAGAACATCTCAATTATTACGAGGACGAAGACCTCGCGGCCATTGTCCGGCGTGCCGGAAAAATCCTGAAAGTTGAGATGGACGCCGCGGGCGAAAAGGAAATTGCCCGCCGGTCGCGGGCGACGCCGAGAATCGCAAACCGCCTGCTCAAACGCGTCCGTGATTTTGCCGAGGTCCGTGCCGACGGCCGGATTACGGTCACGGTCGCAGATGAAGCCCTGCGGCTGCTCGAAGTTGACGGCGAGGGGCTTGACCGGATGGACAAAAAGGTCCTCGAATACATGATGAACCATTGCCAGGGCGGGCCCGTCGGGGCCAACACCCTGGCGATCGGAGTCGGTGAAGACGTTGAGACCCTCGAGGAAATTTATGAACCGTATCTGATCCAGCGCGGTTTTTTAAGGCGGACGCCTTCCGGGCGCGTCGTGACCAAGCGCTGTTATGAGCATTTTGGGAAACCGGTGCCTGTCTCAAAAATCGAGACACCGGAGTTTTTGTGACCGGCCCAGACCTCCCCGATTCGAGTCTGGATTGACCCCGATGTTGTCCCGGTCTTTGCGGTAAGTTGAAGCTCCCGCTTAAAGTTCATTGCCACGCAAATTTAGATTGTGTTATCATCACGCATGATCCGGCATGAGGCAGGCTGAAATGCAGGAAATGGGGAAGGGACTGGTCTTTTTCGGCGGTGTTTTGATGCTCTGCGGAGCGGTGATGCTTCTTGCGCCAAAAATCCCGGGTATCGGAAAATTGCCCGGGGATTTTTATATCCGGAAAAACACCATGACGTTTTATCCGCCTGCGCAGAAGACCCCGTGCATGCACGGGGATGAATGCGCTAACTCGCATTTCTCATCACCCATGAGAAATGCCCTCGCGGAGGCTGTGGTGCAAATGGGCTTTTTCATTTGTACCCCAGGGGTTGTCTTTTGCGCCCTGTTAAAACGCGGGCGCAAAACTTTGGATGCAACCCCATGCGTCCAAAGCGGTTTTCTTATCGATTCACCTAATCGATAAGAAAACCGGACTAAGCCTTCTGCTTCGGACGAGCCGCCACAAATCTTGGCGAGCCTCGCCGTGATGTTTGGCGGGATGTCACCTCTGGCGGGTGCGCAGGACGGACCTCGCCGAAGCCCGGACGGGCGAAGGCGGGTTTCAAGGTACCGCGGCATGTCCGCGCGGGGCTCCATTTCCCCCTGGCGACCTGTTTGCTGCTGAGCCTGCTGCTGACGGTTTTGTTGAACCTTTTTGGAAGAAAATAAATAACGGCCGGCCGGAAGAACCAAGGATGAAGGACCGCTTATGTTGAACCTTTTATTTGTGATTTGGCGCCCGATCCTCGAGATCCTTTTCATCTGGATTCTGGTTTACAATCTCATCCGTTTTTTTCAAGGCACCCGCGCCCTCAACGTGCTGATGGGGCTGATCGTCCTTGCGATTATCTTCAATATTGCGAAGCTCCTGGAACTGCATACGATCAACTGGGTTTTGACGAAACTCTTCGCGGTCGGTGTCGTGGCCTTTTTGATTATTTTCCAGCCGGAACTGCGGCGCGGCCTCGCGCGTATCGGCCAGAACACATTCCTCGGGGGGTTTCTTAAAAAAGGTGGCACCGTCGACGAACTTGTCCAGGCCTGCGAATATTTGTCGCGCAATCATATTGGAGCCATTATCGCGATTGAGCGCGACATGGGGCTTAAAAATTTTATCGAAAGCGGCATTCCGCTTGACTCCAAAGTCAGCGCCGAACTTCTCATCACACTTTTTACGCCGAATACGCCGACCCATGACGGCGGCGTCATTCTTCAGGGGGGGCGGGTTGCCGCGTGCGGTTCTCTTTTTCCCCTGAGTCAAAATATGGACCTCGCGCGCTCGCTTGGAACACGCCACCGGGCGGCCATTGGGCTGACCGAAGAGACCGATGCGGTCTGCATTGTGGTGTCGGAAGAACGGGGCACTATTTCCGTGGCGGTTTACGGGAAATTAACGCGCGATTTGGACGGTGAAGGCCTGCGGCGCGTCCTGGTCAGCCTGTTTAAATCCGCGGAAACGAAGCAGACCATCAAGGAATTTCTCGAGCGCAACTGGCGCAGTTTTCAGGGTGAAAAACCATGATAGCCTGGCTCAGCCGCAACTGGCTTCTGAAATTCATCGCTCTTTGTCTCGCCGTCGGGCTCTGGTATTACGCTGTGGGTGAGGAAGACATTGAAGTCACGCGTACTGTTCCGCTCGAATTGGCCGTCAAAAATCCGCAAATGAGCATTTTAAAAGCTTCAACCGATATGGTTCAGATCACGCTTGCGGCACCGAGGGCGCTTCTTTCCGAATTAACTTCGGAGGAAATTCGTGCTGCGCATGAAATCGGGGCTGAAGCCAAGACGGCTGGGGATTATTCGTTCCGTCTTGAGCCGAGGGAAATTATCATTCCGAACGTTCAGATTCGCGTCGTCAGCATACAGCCCGAAGTCATTCAGGTAGTGCTGGACGAACTGATTGCCAAGAAGCTAAGGGTGGAACCGGATTTTGCCGGCGAGCCGGCCCTTGGGTATACCGTGGTGCAAAATGAAATTCAAATTGACCCGACCGCCATTCTTGTCGAAGGCCCCAAGAGCCAGTTGGAAAAACAGGAAAGCGTCAAAACGGACCCGATTGATCTTGTCGGGCGTATTCGCTCCCTCAGAAGAACGATGTCCCTCAGACTTCCGGCGAACCTTAAACCGCTCACCGAAACCATGATTGATATCTATGTGCCGATTCATGAAGAATTTGAAGAACGGTTTTTTGATCAGGTCCCTTTGAAAATCATGGCCCCGGTCGATGGCGCGCATCCTATTAAAATCGCGCAAAGCAGCATCTCGTTTACGCTCAAGGGTTCTAAAGGTCAGATGGAAAAACTATCCGCGGAAACCATGCTTGCCTATATCGAAACGGCCGCACTGGAACCGGGTGAACACAAAGTTCCGGTCCGGCTGGTGCTGCCTGAAGATGTTTTTCTCAAGGAAGGCACCGAATTGACCGCTGATATTGAAGTTAAAAAATAAATCCGCCGGCTGTTTCGCCGCACCGCATAATATCCAAATTTAAAATATGAAAAAAATAATCCGGTTAGGGGTCAATATTGATCACGTGGCGACGCTGCGCCAGGCCCGCGGAGGGTACATGCCCGACACGGTCAGGGCGGCCGAAGCGGCCGTTCGGGGCGGCGCGGACGGGATCACGGTACATTTGCGCGAGGACCGGCGCCACATTCAGGACCGCGACGTCGTGCGTCTGCTCAAAGCGGTTAGTGTGCCTTTAAATCTCGAAATGGCTTTAAGCCCCTCGATTATCCGCATTGCATTGCGTCTTCGTCCCGCGTACGTCTGCCTTGTTCCCGAAAAGAGACAAGAGCTGACCACGGAAGGCGGACTGGACGTAAAGACCGGGAAAAAAAACGTGCAAAAAATAGTCCCGCAATTTCAAAAGCGAAAGATCAACGTCAGTCTTTTCCTTGACCCTGACGAAGAGGCTATAAGAATTGCCGGCGCTGCCGGCGCCGATGCGGTTGAAATTCATACCGGTGCCTATGCCAACAGCACGGGAAGCAAAAAAAAACGTGAGGTTGCCAGAATACGGAAAGCGGCCAGGCTGATCCGCTCGCTCGGCATGCAGGTCCATGCGGGGCACGGACTCGATTATGACAATGTTGCCGCTGTTGCAAGTATACCCGAAATCGAGGAGCTGAATATCGGCCATGCGATTGTCAGCCGCGCGGTTTTTACGGGATTGGAACCTGCGGTTTGCGAAATGAAAAGCCTGATGGTACGCGTGAGGCGGGCTTAATGAGCGGCTCTTTGACGCTGGAGATCAAGCGGCACTGGAAGCCCCGGAAGCTCGGAGCGCATAAGGGCGATTTCGGAAAAGTCTTTATTCTTGCGGGGTCAAAAGGTTTGACGGGCGCCGCCTATCTCGCCGCTTCTGCTGCCGTTCGCGCGGGCGCGGGACTGGTTTCGCTCGGAGTACCGCAAACCGTTTATTCCGTTCTTGCACGCCGGTCCGCCGAAGTGATGACCCATGCGTATCCGGCGACAAAGCAGGGTTCGTTTTCCTATGCCGCGCTGCACGCCATTCTTAAGAGGATTCGTACCCAGGATGTCGCGGCCGTCGGGCCCGGAATGTCAAGGCAGCCCCAGACGCAGAAATTGATCCGCGCCGTGACCGCTAAAACCCGTCTTCCGGTGGTGCTGGACGCGGATGGACTCAATGCCTTCAGCGGCTGTCCGGAATTGTTAAAAAAGAACAAGGGCCGGATTGTCCTGACACCCCATCCCGCAGAATTCCGGCGTCTATTCGGAGGAAAAATATCCGATCGGTTGCAGGACCGGATTCATGCGGCCCAGAAAGCGGCCAAAAAATACGGCCTTATTCTGGTATTGAAAGGGCATCGAACCGTCGTTGCCGCGACCGGCAAAAAACCCTACGTCAACAGTACCGGAAATCCCGGAATGGCAACCGGAGGATCCGGCGATGTGCTGACGGGAATCATTGCGGCCCTTGCGGCGCAAGGGCTCTCGCTTTGGGATGCCGCACGGTTCGGAGTTTATTTTCACGGACTGGCAGGGGACCTGGCGGCCCGGGAAAAAGGCCAGACCGGGCTGATTGCCCGTGATCTTATCGAGTTTTTGCCCCGGGCTTTTTTGAAAGTCCTGGGACGTTGAGGGTTGGTGCCGTGTCCGTTTATTTTTATAATACGTTCTAGAACAGCGAATGTTTTAGCAGGAATGATGCCAGCACAATGGCGACCATCGACATGAGTTTGATCAGGATATTGAGGGACGGTCCCGCCGTATCTTTAAAGGGGTCTCCGACCGTATCGCCGACGACGGCGGCTTTGTGAGCGGGGGAACCTTTTCCGCCGTGATGGCCTTCTTCAATAAATTTCTTGGCATTGTCCCACGCACCGCCCGACCCCGCCATCATGATGGCCAGCACAAATCCCGTTGAAAGCGAACCCAAAAGCACCCCCATTTCGCCTTCGATGCCGAGGAGCCATCCGGCCACTGCCGGCGAGGCAAGCGCAAGAATCGCGGCCAGGACCATTTCTTTCTGCGCCGCTTTTGTGACAATCTGAACGCATTGGGCATAGTCCGGTTTTGCCGTTCCTTCCATGATGCCCTTGATTTCCCGGAACTGGCGGCGGACTTCCATCACGACCATGCCGGCCGCGCGGCCGACAGAATCCATCAAAAGCGCGCAGAATACAAACGGAAGCATCGATCCGACAAACAGGCCCACGATGAACCGGGGATTGGTCACCGAAAGATTGACATCGCCGCCGAGCTTGAGAATCAAATCTTTATAGGCCACAATTAAAACAAGCGCCGTAAGGGCTGCGGACCCGATGGCAAAACCTTTGCCCGTGGCCGCGGTGGTGTTCCCGAGACTGTCGAGGGCGTCTGTTCTTTCGCGGATTTTCGGATCAAGTCCCGCCATTTGCGCGTTCCCGCCGGCGTTGTCGGCAATCGGTCCGTAAGCATCGGATGCGAGCGTAATGCTCAGCGTGGAAAGCAGGCCGACGCTTGAAATGCCGATGCCATACAGGCCTTTGGCAAAATCCGTCATGCCTCCCGCAAAATAATAAGCGGCCATGACTGCGGCCGAAACAAAGAGGACGGGAAGGGCGGTAGCCATCATGCCCACACCCATGCCCGAAATAATCACGGTCGCAGGCCCCGTGAGCGCGCTGTCCGCAATGTTTTTTGTGGGTTTGAACGCGGACGAAGTGAAATATTCGGTGGCAAAGCTGATCAGCACGCCGGCGACAAGGCCGGCTGTAATGGACCAAAAAATG
>MHFC01000098.1:0-467 GCA_001804025.1 Omnitrophica bacterium GWA2_52_8
ATTAAATAGGGTGAGAATTCGACTTCTCTGGTAATCCATGAGGTGGGACCAACCCAGGGGAATTAACCCGAGGCCAACGATTGCCAGCAGCAGGATGGATTTGGGATTCATGCCCGCAATAAACGCCATGGTGGCGAAAATAATCAAGATGACGAGGGCAGTACCCAAGTCCGGCTCCTTGGCGATGAGAAGTGCCGGGAACACGGTAAGGACAGCGGGAATGAAAAGGTCGCGCAGGTTCCAGGGGCGGGTTTTTTCGTGCTGCTCAAAGTAGTTGGCCAGTGTAAGAATCAGGGAGATTTTCATGAACTCCGAGGGCTGCAGTGTAAGAGGGCCGATAATGATCCAACGCTGGGCTCCGGAGATGACGCGGCCAAGGAACAATACATAAATGAGCCCGAGGAGGGAGAGCGCATAGCACGGGTAAGCAAGGCGGATCAGTGTCCGATAATCAAACAGGAGGACCA
>MHFC01000098.1:482-695 GCA_001804025.1 Omnitrophica bacterium GWA2_52_8
CTCCAAAGAACAACCACCACAGTTGCTTTACGAAAAAGGGGGTGTCCAGAGAACCACTGACTCCTCGGGAAGCGCTATAGATGGAAAGAATCCCGGCTCCGATCAGGGCAAGAGTTGTGATCAAGAGAGTCCAGTCCAGATTGCCCAGTGAGCGCCGATCCGCCACCTCAGTTCTCTCCGTTCTGTTTGCCAGAAGCTACAGTATGTATGGCC
>MHFC01000098.1:813-1038 GCA_001804025.1 Omnitrophica bacterium GWA2_52_8
TCTTGCCGGCCACTCCCAATTCAGCAATCCGGGCTCTTCCTCCGGTTCCTCCACTCTCGTTGACAACGGCCCAAAGCCCCTTGCGGATCGCGTCTAGCGTTTCTGGTTTCACCGGAGCCTGGGAGACGAGTTCCGGTTTATGCTCGTAGACCACCTTCCCCTCGGGGGTGACAATTTTCCGCACGACGTAGGGTTTGTAGATTTTTCCTCCGTTAGCAATGGCGC
>MHFC01000098.1:1195-2663 GCA_001804025.1 Omnitrophica bacterium GWA2_52_8
CGGTTTTCCCATCTTAATTGCCCCCGACCCGTGCCGCACTGCTGGAATTCTCCTCGAAAGCGCTCAAAATCGCGGCCTCTTCCGCCAACCCGGCCTCCTTGTTGCGTTCGATCGCCTCCAGCATGCGTTTATAATCGTGCGGAATGACTTTCACAAATTTCGGCAGCATGTCCTCCCACAAATCCAGAATTTGTCCGGCGCGCCGGCTTTCCGTATAACGGGCGTGCTCGCGGATCATCCCGCGGACCGTTTCGATTTCACGCGGGTTCTCAAGTTTTTCAAGGCCGACCATCTGCATATTGCAATTTTTCGGGAAACTGCCGTCGACATCGAGCACATAGGCAATGCCGCCCGACATGCCGGCCGCAAAATTGCGCCCGGTCTTGCCCAAAATCACCACCCGCCCGCCGGTCATATATTCGCAGCCATGGTCCCCGACGCCTTCAACGACGGCCTCGGCCCCGCTGTTACGCACGCCGAAGCGCTCACCCGCGAGCCCGCGGATATAAGCCTTGCCTGCCGTCGCCCCGTAGAATGCGACATTACCGATCAAAATGTTTTCTTCCGGCACAAACGACGCTTTCTTCGGCGGATATACAATCAACTTGCCGCCGCCGAGCCCTTTGCCGAAGTAATCGTTGGCATCGCCTTCCAGTTCAAGCGTCATCCCCTTCGGAACAAAAGCCGCAAAACTCTGGCCCGCCGACCCCGTAAATTTTAAATGGATGGTGTCTTCGGGAAGTCCCGCGGCCCCATAGCGCCGCGTCACTTCGCTGCCGAGAATCGTGCCGACAACGCGGTTTGTGTTCTTGATCGGAAGCGAGGCGTTGACTTTTTCCCCGCGCGTCAAGGCCGGTTCGCAAAGTTTGAGCAGCACGGTGTTGTCGAGCGCTTTATCAAGGCCGTGGTCCTGGGGGATCTGGCAATAACGGCCTACGTTTTCGGCCGTTTTCGGCTGATGCAGAATTTTTGAGAGATCAAGGCCCCGCGCCTTCCAATGATCAATGGCCGCACGCGACTCAAGAAGGTCCGAACGTCCGACCATCTCGTTGATTGTGCGGAAGCCGAGCTTGGCCATGATTTCGCGCAGTTCCTCCGCGATAAATTTCATAAAATTGACCACGTAGGCCGGGTCGCCGGTAAATTTTTTCCGCAGCTCCGGATTCTGCGTCGCGACGCCGGCCGGACAGGTGTTGAGATGACAAACACGCATCATGATGCACCCGAGTGTCACAAGCGGCGCCGTCGCAAAACCAAACTCTTCGGCCCCGAGCAGGGCCGCAATCGCGACATCGCGCCCGGTCTTGAGCTGTCCGTCCGTTTCAACCGCAATACGGCTGCGTAAATTGTTGAGCACCAGCGTTTGATGGGCGTCGGCAAGCCCGAGCTCCCACGGAACGCCCGCGTGTTTGATGCTGGAAAGAGGCGAGGCTCCCGTACCGCCGTCATAGCCGCTGATCAAAACCAC
>MHFC01000098.1:2696-16248 GCA_001804025.1 Omnitrophica bacterium GWA2_52_8
CGTGCCTACGCCGACTTCCGCGACAAGTTTGACGCTGATGCGCGCACGGTGATTTGCGTTTTTTAAATCATGAATGAGCTGCGCCAGGTCTTCGATCGAATAAATGTCATGGTGCGGCGGCGGAGAAATCAGCCCCACCCCGGGCGTGGACCCGCGGACTTTCGCGATCCAGGGATAAACCTTGGTTCCCGGCAGCTGGCCGCCCTCGCCGGGCTTTGCCCCCTGGGCCATTTTGATCTGCAGTTCGCGCGCCTGCGTCAAATAAAGACTCGTGACGCCGAAACGCCCCGAAGCCACCTGCTTGATCGCGCTGTTTTTGGAGTCCCCGTTTGCTTCAAGCGTATAACGGGCGGGGTCTTCGCCGCCTTCACCCGTATTGCTTTTGCCGCCGATGCGGTTCATCGCGATCGCAAGGCTTTCATGCGCCTCCTTACTGATCGATCCGTAAGACATCGCGCCCGTCTTGAAACGCTTCATGATTTCGGAGGCCGGTTCAACCTGCTCGATCGGGACCGGCTGTCCTTCCTTATATTTAAACTCCATCAGCCCGCGCAGCGTGCATAGGTGTTTCGACTGTTCGTTCACGGCGCCGGAATAGACCTTGAATGCGGCGTAATCCCCCTCGCGGGTCGCGCGCTGAAGGCTGTGGATCGTGGTCGGGTTGAAAAGATGGTATTCCCCGTCCTGGCGCCACTGATACTGGCCGCCCGAAGACAGCGCGCGGACGTCGGCCACGGGCCGCGGCGGAAACGCATTTTCGTGGCGCCGGCGGACTTCTTCGGCGATTTCATCCATGCCGATGCCTTCGATGCGCGAAGACGTCCACGTAAAATATTTATCGATGACTTTTTTATTCAACCCGACGGCCTCAAAAATCTGGGCGCCGCAATAACTTTGCACGGTTGAAATTCCCATTTTGGACATCGTTTTTACGACGCCTTTGGCAATCCCCTTCGTAAAATGCTTCACTGCGGTCTTATGGTCAACGCCCTTCAGCATGCCCTGGCGGATCATGTCATCGAGCGATTCGAAGGCCAGGTACGGATTGACGGCCCCGGCGCCGTATCCGGCCAGCACGGCGAAATGATGCACTTCGCGCGGTTCGCCGGACTCAAGCACAATCCCCACTTTGGTGCGCGTGCCTTCACGGATCAAATGATGATGCAGCCCCGAAACACCGAGCAATGCCGGAATCGCGGCTTTTGCGGCGTCAATGCCGCGGTCAGAAAGAATCAGGATATTGTGGCCATTTTTGATCGAACGGCTTGCGAGCTGAAACAATTTTTTCAGCGCCGCCTCCAGTCCCTTGCCGCCGGTTTTAGGGTCATAAAGAATCGGCAGGGTCACGGATTTAAAATGGGCGTGATCGACGTGGCGCAGTTTTTCGAAATCCTCGTTGGAAAGGACCGGTCTGAGCAATTTGATCGCGCGGCAGCTTTCCGGTTCGGGCCGGAGCAGGTTGCGCTCGGCCCCGACCGTTGTGATGGTCGACGTAATGATTTCTTCGCGGATGCAATCAATCGGGGGATTGGTCACTTGGGCGAACAGTTGTTTGAAATAATTATAAAGCGGCTGTGCATGGTTCGAGAGCACCGCCAGCGGGGAGTCATTGCCCATGGAGCCCACAGCCTCGACGCCGTCGCGGGCAAGCGGTTCCATAAGCACCTTCAAATCCTCAAAGGAATAGCCGAACGCCTTTTGGCGCTGCAGCACAGTTTTGTGGTCCGGCTCGAAAACATGGGGCGCTCCGGGCAAGGAACTCAGATCTATGAGATTCTGATTGAGCCACTGGCGGTAGGGGTGTTCTTTGACGATTTTGGCTTTGATTTCCTCGTCGGCGATGATGCGCCCTTCCTTCGTGTCCACGAGGAACATGCGGCCCGGCTCCAGCCTTCCTTTTTTAATCACGCGCTCAGGATCGATGTCCAGCACGCCGACTTCGGACGCCATGATCACAAGGTCGTCTTTGGTGACGTAATAGCGCGACGGGCGCAAGCCGTTACGGTCCAGCACGGCGCCGATTTGAACGCCGTCGGTAAACGCAATCGAGGCCGGGCCGTCCCACGGCTCCATCAGACAAGCGTGATATTCATAAAAAGCCTTCTTCTCGTCGCTCATGCTTTCGTGCCCTGACCAGGGCTCCGGGATCATCATCATCACGGCATGCGGCAGCGAACGGCCTGCAAGCGTCAAAAATTCCAGGCAATTGTCAAACATGGCCGAATCACTGCCGTCCTCGTCGATGACAGGCAAAAGTTTTTTGATGTCGTCGCCGAAAAGCGGCGAGGCGCATAGCGCCTGACGCGTGTGCATCCAGTTGACGTTGCCGCGCAGGGTGTTGATTTCCCCGTTGTGACAGATATAACGCAGAGGCTGGGCACGGTCCCAGTTCGGAAATGTGTTGGTGCTGAAACGCGAGTGCACGAGCGCAAGCGCGCTGACCATGTCAGGGTCATTTAAATCGGGATAAAAACTTTTGACCTGCTCGGTCAGCAGCATTCCCTTATAAATCATCGTGCGGCATGAAAGGCTCGGAATGTAGAAAAATTCCCCGCCCGCGGATTTCTCCGCCCCGCGCAGCGCGTTTTCCGCACGGCGGCGGATCAGATACAATTTGCGCTCAAACGCCAGCGCGTCCTTGCTCGCGGGGTTGCGCCGGATAAAAATCTGGCGCACAAACGGTTCTTTAGACTTCGCGCTCGGCCCAAGCGAACGGCCGTCGGTCGGCACATCGCGCCAGCCGAGCAATTCCTGGCCCTCTTCGGCCGTGATTTTTTCGATAACTTTTTCGGCCGAGCGCCGGTCTTTTTCAACCGGTGTAAGAAACACAATGCCCGCACCGTAGTCGTTTTCATTTTCCGGAATTTGAACGGCGGTGTCCTTGCAGACTTTCCGGAAAAAAGCGTGGGGTTTCTGGATCTGGATGCCGGCGCCGTCGCCGGTATTGACTTCGCAGCCGCAGGCGCCGCGGTGATCGAGGTTTCTCAGTACCGTAATGGCCTGCTCGATAATCTCGTGGGACTTTTTGCCCTTGATGTGCGCCACAAAACCGACACCGCAGGCATCGTGCTCGTAACGGGGGTCATAGAGACCCCTTTGATTTTGTTTTTTTAAATTCATAAATTTAGCCGCTGATTCGCCGGAGCTTACGGAGGGTCATTGGAAAAACATGTAGTCCGTCAACTGCTTGTTTTCATCCGTCAATTCATTGAGGCGCGCCTTGACAACGTCGCCGATGGACACAATCCCCTGAAGTTTGCCGTCGTCCACCACCGGAAGGTGCCTGACCCGCTTGTTTGTCATAACTTCCATTAGATAATCAATCGAGTCGTCGGATTTGACCGTTTGCACCGGGCGCGACATTACGTCCTTCACCGGCAGCCGGTCAAAATTTTTGCGGTCCGCATGGCAGGCGTGCAAAATATCGCGCTCCGAAATAATCCCGCAAACGCGGTCCTTTTTGTCCAGCACGACCAGGGCGCCGATCTTGCGGCTGGTCAGCATCTCGAGGGCATTATGGATCGTCGCGTTTTCGCGCACACACCACACTTTTGATCCCTTACTTGCAAGGATATCCCGGCTCCGCATTGTGGCCTCCTCTTGCTCAGGGTTTACCGCAACTCAAGGTAACGGTCACACAGGCCCATACTCAATAAGGAAAGCTGCTCTGATTCTAAAGCACTCGACCCGCTTATTCCGCATAAAGCGGATAAGTATAACACCCACATTCCTTTGCGATCAAGCCTCTTATAAAGTAGCGGGTCATAGCGCCTCCTGCCGGATCGCGATCAACCTAACCGATGGTCTAAATTAAGCTTGAGCCGGGTATCGGCGGCCTATAGAATAAAAGCCGTCTTCCTACGTCAAAGAACCGGGCCTGACTTCCGGAAAATTCAGCCGTCGAAACCTTCAGCAACGATCCTTTTAATGAAACGGATTCCTCCGACCGATTTTATTCCAAAATCCAGAATGCCGTCAGCTGGCCGAAAACGTCCATGGACAAAGGCCGCGCAGCATTGAACATCACGGCCCCTGAAAATCACGTTCTCGACATCTGGATGCGCGAAGACGGCTTCGCGGTCCCCGCTGCAAAAACCGTCCCTGATCCCTCCCCAAAAAAAATTGTGGAACCCGTCATTTTTTTTCTTTGCGCCGTTTTGATGTTCGCCTGTACCCGGACGCCGCCGCCGGAAAACTACCCTGGAATCGTCCAATCCATTATCGAAACTTTTGAGTCCCGTTCAAGCGAGCTCAACCATTACCGCCTGGGGCATTTTTATGAAAGACTTTACCGGATTTCGGGCGAACCGCGTTATCGCGTCCCCCTCCGGAAATATTCCGTGACACTCGCACAGACGTTCAGGATCCAGGCCGAAAATCTGCAAAACGCGGAATTCGTCCGCGCGCGCGAAGACCGGCTCCTGACCCCCTCGCCCAACGCCTCTGAAAAAATCCTGCGCCGCATCGCACACCGCAAAAAATGGCGCGGCATGCTGTTCGCAAACCGGCTTCTTTTCAGGGCCTTTCAGGTAAAAAGCTACGGGCTGGACAAAAGCGCCCTGCATGAAAATTACGAGACCGCCATGGCCTGGTTTCGCAGCCTTCCATTTGAAGACTATTTGTTCGACCCCGGAAACATCCTGAGCGACGCATCGCACACGGTCAACGCAGTGTTTTATTTAAAATTTCTCGGCATTGCGGACTATGAGGATCCATTCACCCGGGCATTCAAACAAGCTTTCCCGGATGCCGCAGACGCTTCCCTGGATAAAACGGCTTACCTCAACAAAATTTACGGGCTGACGCACTTCATCATTGCGGATTCGCAGTTTTATCAAAGGAAGCCGGACGCGGCCAAGCACGCCTGGGTCCTGGAATATTTTGCCGGGCATTACGACACCATCGAAGCCCGCACCAACCCCGACCTCCTGGCGGAACTGGCCATATGTTTTAAACTCGCGGGACAAAAGAACCATCCCGTCGTCCGGCGCGTGCAAAAATATCTGGCCGCCGCGTTTGATCCTAAAAGAGGGCTCATTCCCTCAACCCTGCCGGACAAAAGCCTGAACGGCCTCGAACACCGCAACATCGTGGCCGTCATCGCCCTAAGCGGTTTTGACGAGTTGTTTCCTGGCCCGCTGAATGAAAAACTCGCCGCCAGACCGGCTGGGGCACACCGCAGCTAAAAAAAAGACCGCCGCGGAGTGAGTTGATGTTGGAATCTGTTCCGTCACCGCCGCAATATTCCGCGGCGGCTATCCTAGAACATAGAGCCACTTCTCCGTCGCGTTCTTCTCGCGCGCCACGACTTTACCAGGACCGACATTAAGCGCCTTGAGCGCTTCGAACTGATCGTTGTTCCAAGGGTTGTATTTTGAAAAATGAAAGACCGACAAATCCACCCGGTCGAAGTCCGCAATGAACGGATACTCGATCCGGACGCGGCCTTGTACAATGTGAGAAAATAAAAGTGCATCGCCGCCGGGATAAAAGCGCACGACAATTTCCCCCGTCCGTTCGTTTTCAAGTTTTTTGATGATGCCTTCGGCAACGCGCACATCTTCGGTGTCCAGATACCGCGTCCCGTCCTGAAAATGCATGCCGTACCAGTTCCAATAAACGCGCCCCGCAAGCGGATTTACGATCATCGTCTGCTGAAAGTTCCAGAAGACCGTAAAAAAAACGAGGACACAAACCGCCGAATTTTTCATCAGTGTGCGCGCAAACATTTGCGAACGCTCGATCAGCAGGCGGCCGGCATGAAGGACCAGTACAGAAAACAACAGCTGGGCATAGGCCTCATAAATATCGTACCAAAGCTCCTGCCCGATTTTGTAAATGCTCCACGCTCCGGCCGCAAAGAGCAGCAGAAGAAAACTTCTGCGGTCATGCACCGCAATGACCAGGGCCGTGAACCCCATAAACATGAGCGCCGTAAAATATTGACGGTGAAAAAGCGCGGCAAAAACATTGCGGCCCAGCTTGCGGGCCACCTGGACGTCAAGCAGCCCCGACCGGACCGCAGAAACATGGTTAACCAGATACAGCCATGTCGCAAACCAGACCAGCACGGCGGCGGCCGCAAATATTTTGTCGGAGGCGCTCAGGGTCCGGACCGGCTGACGCGCAAGACCCAGCGCGGGCTTAAGCAGGTAATAGAAAACCCCGGCCAGAAAAATCGGGCTCCCTGCCGGATGAATCACCGGAATCAGTGCAAGACAGGCCAGGCCCTTGATGTCGCGATTTTTTTGCAAGCAATAAAAACCGGCGGCCGCTGCCAAAAGCACCAGGCTTTCCATGCGCGCATTATTACCCGTGATAATAAAAAACCGGTTGGTGTAAAACAATCCGCACAAAACGATCACGGCATACTTTGGAAAATAATTTTTGAGGGCCAGGGCTGTAAGAACAAAACTCGCTATCATGAAAATGCCCGAGGCATGACGCGCCGCGGCGAGCGAAAATCCTGAGATTTTAAAAAGTACGCCCATCAGCGCCGTATGAAACGGCGGCATCAGGATCGTATCGATCTTGGGGCCGAAAAGAGGCCCAAGGAAGGTATTGAATTTGGCGAAAGAGTATGCCGGAAAAAGGTAACAGCCCTCGTCAAACCACGGAATGGGATACGTCATTCCCGCGGCCAAGTGCAGGATCCAAATAAGCCCGGCAAAAACTGCGATCAGGGCATAAACGGTCACTTGCTGCCTGGTTTTAGAGAGTTCCATGCGGACACACACGCGGGCTTGAGACATTGATCCCATTTAAAAGCACATTTTTGTATCGGCCTCACAGCCCTCCTCGTTGACCGCAATATTTCGACTTTAAAACAGATTTGACCGTTTTTTCCGCCTATTACGTTGCGCCGTGAGCCTTCCGTTAAAGGAAGGCCCGCGGACGGCCGAAGGAATAAAGCCCCGTTTCCGGTCCGGTTTGCACGCCGTATGGCCGTCCCGGCAGGAACCGCAAGGCGCAAATCATCCTAAGGCGCATCACCGTACACCGCGGACACAGCCCGTGCTCTATGAAGCGCGTTCTGCAAAAATCAAAAGACGACCGCGATCATCAAGCACCGTGTCAATCCTGTTTTAATACAGGACCTTTGCAAAATGGCCAGTCGGCAGCGTGCTTCCCATAGGGGACAGGCAATACTTCGCTGCCTGTCCCCTATGGGCGCCGGCCATTTTGCAAAAGATCAGTTAACAGGTACGCGGCATTGTGCGGTTAAATTAAATACCTCGTCACTTCAATCTTGACGATGCAACAGGAGGAAAAGTCATGATGCGATTGATTCTCATTATTGCCGCGGCCCTGGGATTGGGCTTTTTGGGGCTGACCCTGACCGGGCACAAGTTTCATCCGGAAAATTTCAAATATTATGCACCGCAGCCGGAAAAAGAACCGCTGCTGAAGGTCGTCCTCAAAACCGGGCAAACGCTCGAGGCCAAGCTCGTCCAGGAAACGCAAAGCGAGATCCGGCTCAATTACAAAGGCATTATTACCGCCATTCCGAAATCAAAAATTGACTCCTCGCAGCAATTGACAAGCAATCCCATCACCAATTACATCGAACAAGTCCGCCGCGAGAACGCCCTGCATCCCCTGTTCAGTTCCGGCAGCGCAAAGCCTTCAAACGTTATTCCGGGCTCTGCGGCAACGGCCGCAGGTACGACACCCCCGGCGGCCGGTGTTCAGAACCCGCTCGACGGCTACGATCAGACCTCTAAACAGCTGCAGGACAAGGTCGGCGACATCCGCGCCGAAGCGGAAAAACGCCAGGCCTTGCTCGACCAGCTGGCACAATAACATTTGATTCCTTACCGGTTCTTTGCGAAACAGGTATTAGGTTCTGAATAGTCTCAACCCTTGTTCCGGCAGTACCGGTAATGTTTAATTTATTTATGCATGCCCTTGAAAAAATAAAAAATTATCTGCGCCATGTACCGCCCCTTTACCGGTTTCTCTGCCGCTGTTACGACGTTTTAATACCGGTTTCAAGGAAGGCTTATTATTATTGGGTCCTGTTTTATTACAGCCTCAACCGCTGGGCGGCCCCGCCTCCGGTGTATTACCTCCGTTATGTCCGTTCCAATAACCCTGCCGGACGCCCGGGACATCCCCCGCGGGGAAACATTGAAATAAAAAAGCGTGCGGACGGGGCCCGCAACTTCTCCGACTATACGGAGGCTTATTTTCTTGAGGGCACGGTCCGTTTTGAAAATTACGATTATTTTCAGGGCCGCGTCCGGAAGGAAGATATGGGGTCCGCCGCCCTTTATGGTTTCGGCGTCGGATCGTTTAAGCAGGCGCAGCAAATCTTTCCGGAAACCACGTTCGAAGACCAGGTCCGGACAGTCTTGCAGCATGCGGCAAGAAAGCCGCGCTACATGGCTGACGTGGGCTGCGGTCTCGGCGCCCTTGCCGCACTCTACCTGGCCTGCGGAGTGAAAGTCGATGCGGTCGATCCATCCCCGGCATCGCAGGCACAAGTCACGAAGACCCTTGAAACATTTACAAAAAAAACGGTTCCCTCCTACGGCGGCAATATCCGCTTTTTAAACATGACTCTGTTCAAATATCTTTCCGAAGTCCAGAATTCACCGGATTTTCCGGACACGTGGATTTTTGTCGAAAGCGTCGAACACATTCCCCGCCATGAAACGCTGGCTCTTGCCCGGCTTCTAAAAACGCGCAAAGACTGCCGTCTCATCATCACCAACGCCGTCGATTTACACCCCATCCATCCCGATAACACCGGATGGAACCATATCACGCGGGTCGACGACGCCTTTTACGCCGAATTGACGCAAATGGCCACAACGAAAGTCCTTCAAGCCGGTTCTCATCTAGTCCTCGAATTCTAGAGGCCGTTTCATAAGTCTGCGTAAGTTCTTTATCCGTCATTGCGAGCGACCAAAGGGAGCGAAGCAATCCCGGTTTTCCTGCGGCGATTGCTTCGTCGGCCTTCCGGCCTCCTCGCAATGACAATGAGCCATAAATTTAGAATGACTCATGAAACCGCTTCTAGAGCACGCGGATCAAGTCATGAAGTTTTTTCTGATTTATGCGGCAAGGACACGGACGCCGGCAGACGTTCCCTCCGGCGCCGGAGCGACGCGGAAATTAAGGATAAACGTAGTACCGGAGTTTTTAAAGCTTGAGACCGCAATCGTGCCTTCATTGCGCCTGACCAGGCTCCGGGCAAGACAAAGTCCGAGGCCGCTGCCTTCCTTGGGATCCTTGGTTGTAAAAAACGGTTCAAATATATTCGTCAGGATTTCCCGCTCCATCCCCGGACCCGTGTCGGACACCGTGATCACCGCAAGAATATGATCCCCCGGAGCATACTGAAGATTGGCGCGGATTATTAATTTCCTGTTTGTGCCGGATTTTGCGGCAGACATGGCCTGTACCGCATTCCTTACCAGCGTATAAAATATTTCGAGCAAGTCATTCCTCCGGCACTGGATCAGAGGGAAGTCGTCCGGAATATACTCGATGATTTCAACGGCCTCGAAAGAATACCGTTTTCCTAAAATCAGCAGCATCTCCCGCCAAACTTCCTTCACCGAGGCCTTTCCGATAACCCCGGCCGAATCGTCTTCCGCTTTCATGGCAAGACTGATGCGCTTCGTAATCGCAAGCGCCCTGTCGGCCTGGCGGTGGATCTTGCGCATTACCTGATGCGCGTGCGTCAGCGGGTCTTCGCCCGGCCCGAAACGCTTTTCTTCATAGCGGCCGAGGTGCGCCTCAATATGACCCTTGATCGTATATAAGAGACTGACGACATTGTGCTGAAGTTTGAACATGTGATGGACCTTTTTAATCCCCTCTCAGGATTCCGGATTAAATATTGATTTTCAATTCCATTCCGAAGAGCTTGTACAAAATTCCGATATATTCGACAGCCTTGCGCCTTTGCATCGGTTTAATTTCCGGATAACGCAGAAAAAACAAATGCAGCCATTGAAACAGCCGCACGTACCGGCGCTGCGCTTCCCCGCAAAGCATGTGATGATAAATGTCCTGTATAAATAAAATGGCCTTTAGATTTCCCGTTGAATCCGAAGCGGGCCGCGGGGATTGCAGAAGAAATAAAATACCCGTCATCTTGTTATTGAAATAGGCCTTAAACAAGGTCCAGGCCCCCTCATCCCCGAGCGGCGGACAGTTTTCCGCGTTCCAGGACTTCCGGGGAATACGGGATTTACGCGACAATTCCTCTTTCAGCTTGTCTTCTGCCGGATGTTTGAATGTGGGCATCATTTTGAATCACCCCCTCTTGTCCTCATGTTTAACCGGCTCAAAAAGCCTGTGCAAGAGGCGTCCGGAAAGTTCTTATAAGGAGAAATAACCATTTATTTGAAAAACTGATTACCTGGTGTTATCTTCCTAAATAGGCAAACGCACCCGTTTTTCGCATTAAAAAAACAAAGGGAGCGGCGGGAATTCATTCCATGTATGACGACATTAGCAAAGACTTAGGGGCTCAAGGGCCGGCAAAACCGGCAAGGCGTGCACCCCACTGGGGCGGGGCCATCCGGTCGTTTCTCGCGGAAAAATCCGATACGCCGGGGCAGCCGATTCCCGTCAGCCGGCTCGCCCAAAAAGCAAAATTGAACGAGAAAAACCTTCATAATATTATTGCGGGGCGCGTCCGGGACCCGTCCTCGGACAAACTCGTCAGGATCGCCGAGGCCCTTGGCGTGTCATTCTCACAGCTGGCCGCGCGGGCCATGGCGGAAGAGGCGGGCAATTTTCACGTCTGCGGGTACGGCGACCGCGGGTTCGTCGAATACCCCCAGCACGGGATGAGCATCCAGACCTTCACGCCGCGGGCACGCGGGCATCGCGATTTTTTCTGGGGACGCATGACGATCAAGGCTTTTCACGAATTACGAAAATGGCAGTTCCGGGAAAATTCAACGGTAGGACTATTTCTGGAAACAGGGACCCTGGAAATTGTTTACGGGAACAAAAAACATACCCTGCACGCCAATGAAGCGGTTTATTTTGATGCCGGCGTCCCGCACAAAATTAAAAACATCGATTCCATCGAAGCCAAACTCTTTATTGTCACTTCACCGTCGCTGTTTTAAACGTGCATCGGTAAAGATTAAAGAATACACCGAAAAGCAAAGGGCCCTGATAATAAGGCAGGGGGATTTTACTTTGAAAGATAGTGCTTCGCTGCTCGCAAAAAATCATCAGCCCGAACAATCATTTCTTCGGCATTTTTTTTAGTCATATTCGCATCAAAGGTATAATCACTCAAAAGCCGTTTGTTGAAAGCCTCAATCATCCATTGATGATATTTTTGATCAAATTCTCCGGTTTTAATGAAATTTTTCCCAAAGGCCCCATGGACGCCGCTGTGTTTTCTGAAAACCAGATCTTTTTCATGAAGCAAGGCTTCAGCGATATAAAACATAGCATAATAAGCGCGCCCCGCAATAAATTCCATATCCGCAAGCTGGAGCAAAGCATGCGCCGTCCGGAGCGCTTGCTCAGCCTTGTTTAGTAATTTGCGGGTATCTTCTTTCATGCGGCAACAACATCCCGGCGGACACTTCGAAGAAAAGGATTTTGACCATGCTGCCAGTCTTTCCAAGTCACAAAAACAGTACTGATCAAAAGGTCATATTGCAAAGACAAATCCGAAACTAGTTTCCCGGTACAGTCAATTTCGGCATTATAGTCGTCAATGTCGTTGAGAAGAATTAAAACATCCAAATCCGACTCCGGTTCTTGCGTACCCCGAGCATAGGAGCCAAAAATATAAAATCCCTTCAGCCGGGTTCCGTAAAGTTCGGACAATCCCTTTTTCAGCTTGTCGAGCAAGTCTTTAAGTTGTTCTTTGTTCATAATTTACCTTTCGGTGACGCCAAAATTATACCTAAGTTTCCGCCCATTTTGCTATCTTTTATATCCGTGGTTTGCTAGCGCGGTTTAACCCGCCTCAACAACCCATGGCGTACGCAGATCTTCTTCAGCACTTCGGCAAGGGACTCCAAATCCGTAGGTTTCGAGAGAAATTTATGCCCGATTTTCCGGGCCCGTTCAAGCTCAGCCGGTTCGCTGACACTCGTATAAACGACAAAATCCTTCGGCGACTTGCCCTCCCCGGCTTTGAACCTCCGCACCAGCTCATCGCCCCACATGTGCGGCATTTTAATATCGATGATCCCGATATCCGGCTCGAATTTCAATGACAGGCGCAGCGCCTCTTCCGGATCACTCACCCATTTCACATCATAATGGGCGTCACGGAAATCTTCCGTAAGCGCCTGGGTCAGAAGCTCGCACACCTCGGTCTCATCATCGACGATCAGGACTTTTGCCGACGGCTCCATGCCGGGCTCGACCACGGCTTCCTTGCGGTCCTCGTTGCGGCGCTCGATCACACCTTCGATACGCTGATATAAATCCTCGAGGCCGTAGGGTTTCTTGATGAAGGCTTCGATACCGAGGGCCTCGCATTGCGCCTGCTTGTCATGCAGCGCCGTGAGGATGATGACCGGGAGCTCCGGTTGAAACTTGCGCACCGATTTCAGCACCTCGATACCGCCCATACCCGGCATTTTGAGATCAAGAAGCACGATGTCGATTTTTGCACCGCATTCCTGGACAACTTTAAGCCCCTCAAGGCCGCTCCCCGCCGTAAGCGTCTCATACCCCATCGGCTGACACACCTTGGAGATAAACCAAAGCACGTTCGGCTCATCATCGACAATCAGGATCGTTCCTCTTTTGTGCGGGATTTCCGGCATGTTATCCTCCGTGATTCATAACTGCATTTTTTTGAAAAAGCTAATTTTTGATATGCTTCTGGATTCCCGCTTACTGCATGCGGGAATGACGAGGGCTTCATTGGCCCTCGCACTCTCCCGTGCTGGTTTAATGAAAAACCAGCCGGGACAATAACGGCAATGGCTCACGTTGTTTTTTGTCATCCCCGAAATTTTTTGTCGGGGATCCGCGAAATTGTGACTGCCCGCCTCAGCCTGAGGCTGATCCGCCTTTGGCGGAAAATACGTGCGGGAATGACGAGGGCTTCATTGGCCCTCGCACTCTCCCGTGCCGGCTTAATGAAAAACCAGCCGGGAATGACAATGCAAAAAAAAGATACCGTCTGCGCTTTTACCTTTTCGCCAGCGACAAAATCTTGTTAATGACCGCTTCCAGATCGATGGGTTTGACATAATAGGCGGCAACGCCAAGCGTCTCGACCTGCTGACGAATGTGATCGTTATCAAGCCCGGTCATGACCATGAAGCGCGTTTCCGGAAGTATTTTTTTTAACCGCTTCAAGACTTCCAGACCGTTCATACCCGGCATGCGCAGATCGAGCAATATCACCCCGGGTTTCTCATCTGCGGCTTTTTTCAGGGCCTCTTCAGCTTCCGTTGAGACCACCACTTCAGTCCCCGGATAAAGCGAGAGGGTCTGCTCAAATGCCCGGACAATGTCCTGCTCATCATCGATGATCATTACCTTGGCGGGTATTTGGGATCTGCTATCTGCCATCTGTCGTCAATTCCGCTTTCGGAAACAC
>MHFC01000098.1:16262-25260 GCA_001804025.1 Omnitrophica bacterium GWA2_52_8
CGCCCTCACCCGGCTTGCTTTCGACCGAGATTTCCCCGCCGCAGTGTTCGATCAGGCGTTTGACGAGAAAGAGCCCGAGTCCCGTGCCCTTGACTGCGTCGGGTGCCGGATTCCTTGAAACATCTTTGGTGGTAAAGAAAGGGTCGAAGATTTTATCGGCGTTCCCCGGCGGAATACCCACTCCCGTATCGCCTATCTTGACCCCGACTTTTCCGGCGCGGTTGAAAGTCGTCACCGTAATTTCCGCGGCGCCGTTTTTGGACGGCTTCATCTTGATCGCATCTTTGGCATTCATCACCAGATTCATCATCGCTTGCGCAATGACGCCGTCGTTGGCCATGGCTTTCGGAAGGTCCGGCGCAAAATGTTTCTTGAGTGTGATTTGCGCCCACTCGAGGTCTTTTTCGGTAAACCAGACGCCGTTTTTTACAGATTCATTGAGGTCCACGGGTTCGGCGGCGAGTTCATCCGGATTTTTGGCCAGCGCATTGAGCCGGCTCATAATGCCCTGCGCGCGCACCACATTCGTCTCGACCCCGGCGGCGATCTCTTTAAAGTGCTCGGCTTTTTCGTCTTCCGAGAACTTCGGCCAGGCCCCCATTTTCTGCCAGAGCCCGAAGGTCTGGACCATGCCCCGGATATTGTTGAGCGCATTGCCCATTTCGTGCGCAACCCCCGTCGACATCGTGCCGAGCGAAACCATCTTAGCCTGCTGGGCCATCTGGGCATAAAACTGTTTTTCTTCCGATAATTTGCGTGCGAAATTCAGTCCGATCGCGATCTGGTTTGCCATCGTGGGAAAGGCCTCAAGCTCTTCGGCCGAAAATTCCTGGTCAGAGAGTTTTTTCCCGAGAAAAAGCACACCGGTGAGTTCATTCTGTAAAAAAAGCGGGATCACGATCACGGCTTTAAACGGCGCCAGCGTGGTCTGAATTTCGACCGGAAACCCGGCAGCCTGCTCTGGGTTTTCAAAATTGAGAATCTTTCCGGATTCTGCAAGGAACTGCAGCAAAAGATCATCCGCGGCAAACACCCGGCCCGAAGCCTCCGTCCCGAATGTATTCAGGGCGCTGAATTTCTTCCCGTCTGCGCTCCGCAGCATAATCGCGGCCGATTCAAGCCGGAGCGACTCGCGCAGCGTGCCCAGAATCTTCGCACTCAGCTCGGTCATTTCAAAGATGCGGACCGCTTCCTCAGAAAGCCGTCCCAGGACTCTGCGGATGTCTTCTTTTTTTTGAAACAGGAATTTATCCGTCGCCGTCAGAAAAAACTTCTTTGTCGGTTCGTAGAGAAAGATCGCCACCGCCACACTGAGCGCCGTCGTCACCGGCATCGGGATTTTCAGAAACTGCCCGACCAATCCCTGCGTCAGCGCCGTAACGCCGGATACCGTTGCCGCCACCACCGCAAACAACCCGGCAAACACCAGCGTTTTCTTGATAATAACTTCAATGTCGAGGAGGTGATGCCGCGTAATTCCGTAGGCCATAAATGCAAACGTTACAATTAAAATATAGTCGTCCATGGGCGGCCTTTTTAGAAACTGAAAAACGCCAAGAAAATATTCAAGGCCTGCAGCGGCACCAAAAAAATATCCGACAAAAATAAATTGCAATTGTTTTTTTTGCGCCTGCCGCGCTTTTTTAAAATAAAAATAAACCAAGAGCAACAAAGTTCCGAATACAACTAGATTAAAGAAAATTGCGAAAATGTAATAAACCGGACCAGCAACATCGATTCGATAATCATATGCTGACAAGACTCGAAAGTCTTCGATAAAATAAGATGTAAAAACAAAAAAAGTTAAAACGCAAGATGTTACATAACCCAAATAAACAACACACTTAAACGGCTTCTGCCAACCAATGAAAGTCGCAACAAAATGAAAGAAAAGTGACGGCACAAAAGCGCCAAATAAATATGCCTGGCGCAAAAATAACAAGGCAATTTGCTCATTGGGAATGATATTGACGTAGGCTGATCCGACACTCCATAAAGCGATACACAAGCTAAATGCAGCAAAGCGAATATTAACAGCTCTTTTGGGATTCTTAAAATACACGAACAATCCCAGCCCTCCATTAACGAGAAGAGAAACAAACCCGCTGATTTTAAATATGTCAAGTGTCAGCATTCTGCCGCGACCTTAAGTGAGTTCAAAATTCTACTAAGTGCTTTAAGAATAAGCATCGGCCCGATAATGCTGAGCGCTATGCCTCGCAAACCTTGGCCTGAATATTCACCTTCAATTATTACCTCTGTCTGATCGTTATTTTTTTGACAAAAAATCCAATCAGCTTTAAGTCCTTCGAGCAACCCGCTTGTCTGTCGCCATTCCATTCTTTCATTTTTTATCTTTCTACTCTCACCCTCCCAGGTTAATGGGATAAAAAAAAAGACATTCGTTATTCTAACTTTTGAAGCCTTTTCCGAACAAAATAGAATCTCTTTTTTTTGAAAAGATTTGACAAATAGTGGGTAGTTTTCAGCTATTGAATAAGCCTTTTTTAGAGGAGCATTGATTAAAATAGCACGTTTAATTTTCATGCCATTTTTCCACAATGATTGCTGAATTTTTTGATCCAAAAGCGAGACTGTTACAAACAGCTATTTCAAACATGCCGCTTTGGGCTTTATTAGGAATGTAATTCAAATCGCATTCTGGATCTGGCACTTCATAATTAATCGTGGGGTGAATAATCCCTTCAGTTAAGGCATATAGCGCTGCCGCCATCTGTTGAGCACCTGCTGCCCCAATAGGGTGGCCTAGCATTGATTTAACAGACGGCATAGCAATTTTATAAGCATGTTGTCCAAAAAAATTTTTTACAATGGCTGTTTCATAACTATCATTAATCGGCGTCGCATTACCATAAGCTTCAAACACATCCACTTGTTCGGGTAATATGGAACCATCTTCCAAAGCCATCTCGATAGCCCTCGCGGTATACTCCCCAGAAGGACAAGGTTTTGCCATGTGCCAAGCATCGCAAGTCGTTCCATAACCGATAATTTCACCATAGATTTTTGCTTCGCGTTTCAACGCATGTTCTAGTTCTTCAAAAATAAAAATCCAACTGCCCTCCGCTATTACAAAACCGTCACGATCTTTGTTAAACGGCCTGGAAGCTTTATGAAAGTCATAACTTCGCGTCGAAACTGCTCCCATTTGGCAGAAGGCTCCAAGAATACCCTCATTAACACATGCGTCCGCGCCACCCGCAACAATAACATCGGAAAAACCAAACTGAATTTGCCGTAGCGCGTACCCCATCGCGTCGGTCGATGAGGTACAACCTGTAGAAATCGTATGACTGGCCGCGTGGCCACCAATCGCGCGAGATATTTCACTTGAAATTGATCCGCCGAATCCAGCAATACCCAGGTAAGGTCGCATTTTTCTAATTCCACCTCTTTCCATCGCCCTTACCTCTGGGACAATATATTCGATCCCCGCAGTTGCGCTGCCAATTAAAACTGAAGCCGGGGAAATCAATTTGTCATTTAGTTTTGAGTCCTCTATGGCAAGTCGTGCTGCAGCCACACCTAAATGTGATGACCGCCCCATTCTTTTAACTTCAGAATGCTGTGAAATAAAATCGGAGGGGTTTAAATCGTGAATTTCTGCTGCCATTTTTGAGGGGAACAGCGAAACATCAAAAAATGTTATTTTGTCGACACAGTTTTTTCCCGTTCGCAAACCTTGCCAATAAGCCTCTTTCCCAATGCCGCTGGGGGCTACTGCACCGATACCGGTAATAACAACCCGTCGTCTTTTTTGCTTCAATTCCTCTGTTTTATGAGAAACTGGCAAAACCGCCGCACGCGGTTCTGATTTCAAATCTCGCTCTTTGCGGACTATTTCCAGTTCATCTGTAACACTGCGAATAAACTCTGCATTATCAAACGGTTTGTATAAAAATTTGTCCACGCCCAAGCGAATCGCGTGAGCAGGCGTATCTTCCTCCGCATACCCCGATATAAAAATAAACCCGCAAATTATTTTGCGGGCCTGGTAAATTTTTTTTATTTTTTCAACCGCAATAACTCCGTTGTCCCCGGGCATTCGAATATCTGAAATGACTAGGTCAAAATCCAACATCGCTGCTTTTGAAATCGCTTCAACTGCATTATTGGCAACTTCAACACTATAACCTGTAGTTTCAAGAACGCGTTTTAGCGACTTAACAACAAGTGCGTCATCATCAACTAATAGGATCTTTTCAGGCATACACTGACCAATCTGTCGTTATGGTTTGCTTAGGTTGGATTTTTCTGTACATGTACTCTAAAACAGTATCGGCTAATTATGGAATTATATAAATCCATATTATTTGCAAGTCCATATTCTACAATGAGTTATAGAGATAAACTACGAAAATATCGGCGGGCGCTCAAGTCCTTTGAAAGACTGGGGTTAGGGTCAACGACCAAAGCCACAGAAAATAACAGCCTTTTTCCGGCCTGCAGGCGGGCTCCAGGCACCTCACTCCAAAAAAAAAGAGCCGTTGTTGAAAAACGGCTCTTTTTAAATCATAAACACATGGAACACTACTTAATGGTTTATGCTTTAACCATGCTAATCTGCACGTTGGTCTCATCCAGGCTGTAGGCCCCGGGCGCCAGGAGGCCAAATAACGGAATCAGGATCAAAACGCCTCCGATAATATCAAGAACCCCTGTCGTGTTCAGAGACTTTCCGATAGCCCGCTGCGTGGTAACATAACCATCTTTTTTGGCCATAATCTGAACTGTCTGATCCCGTTTAACCGAAGACTGCAGTTTCAGTACCGGTTCTTACGGAGTTTCAGTACCAGTTTCAGTACCGGTTCTTACGGGGACGGGTATTGGCCACCTAAAATACCATGATCGATAAACTCTTCGTAAGGGCGTTCGGTTAAAATATATTTCCGGTAAATGGTCCGCCTCTCCTTTTCATCTTTCGCAAGATCCAAATAAAGCGGATTCATAGTGACAAGCCGATTTATGCCTCCATGCCCATAGCATGAATAGCTTGACCAAGGATATTCAAGCGGATCTTTTACCATCCCTGCGTTCAGCGGATTGCGCTCTATATAGCGGCCGCACTCCAGCCAATGGCTGTCCTTTTCAATCGCAAAACTTTTAAACCGGTCTTGAAACACATGCCCGGCATACCGGTATTCCCGTCTAAAATACTTCGCATACCGAAGATTCACTCGCTGCATCACTTTCTGAAAACTTTCAACATGATAAAACTTCATAAGCAAATGAACATGGTTTGTCATCAGGCAATAATGATAAATTTCAAATTCGTACTCCTCTTTCATTCGTTCAAACAACTTCAAATAGAGCTTATAGTCTTCTGTTTTACGAAACAGTCTTTGTCGATTATTCCCTCGAGTCACCACATGATAAACCCCTGCTTCCGTCAATTTCCTCGGTTTTCTGGGCACAAAAAAACCCTCCTTTTTTGGAGGGTGAATCGTATCGACCGGAGCTCTGCTCGCCTCAAGCCATACTGGCTGCGTTCTGCCGCAGCCCTTATCCGACTTTTGCACCTGTCTTCAAAAGATCAAGCAACCCATTGGGTGATTATTTTAATTGGAATTTTCGGACATTCAAGCAGCAACTTTCAAACCCGTCCCCGGGAGAACCGGTACTGATTTCCGGTACTGATTTCTCTATCACCTGAGAAAAAACCGTTTTGCCGGTGTTCATTGAGAGAGCCTCCAAGGCAGTGAGTGTCTCTCAAAGATAGGCGATTCAAATCGATTATGGGATTTTTTGACAGTAACATATTGAAAATACTCGGGTTACAAAAAATGAATTACTCCTTAATGGGACAGCAGTGAGAAAATATTTGACTTATGCTTCATTTTCGACGAATATTTAGCATATGAACTACATATCTCGAGGGCAAGAAGAGCAAATCCGTCATACCCTGAAAAGGAACAAAAGCGTCCTTCTTTTGGGACCACGGCAGACAGGAAAGACCACTTTGATCCAGCGTCTCCCGGCAAACTTAACCGTTTCCTTGGTGACTCCTGAAATACGCCTGCGTTATGAAAAGGAACCGGGCATCCTGCGCAAGGAAATTGAGGCGCTTGAGCCAAAAGGAACAGCTCGCCCGGTCGTGGTGCTCGATGAAGTCCAGAAAGTGCCTGAGCTTTTGAATGTCGCGCAGGATCTCGTTGACCGGCACAAGGCCATCTTTATCCTTACCGGATCAAGCGCCCGGAAACTCCGGCGGGGCCATGACCTCAATCTTCTCCCAGGAAGAGTGGTCACACTCCGGCTCGACCCTTTTACTCTGGAAGAATCCATGCCGAAAGCTCTTGAAAAAAGGCTTCTTTACGGTGCTCTGCCCGGCATTCTCGCGGTTGAATCGCTCCAGGACCGGGAAGTTGATCTCGAATCTTACGTCACGCTCTACCTTGAAGAAGAAATCCGGGCAGAAGCCTTGGTAAGAAATCTTGCTTCGTTTGCAAGGTTCTTGGAACTGGCGGCTTCGGAATCCGGAAGGATTTCCAATTTCAGAAAAATTTCCCAGGAGATCGGCGTCGCCCACACAACCGTTGCGGCTTATTACGAGATTCTGGAAGACTGCATGATTGCCGAGCGGGTCGATCCGATCACCCAAAGCATGAGGCGAAAAAAATTGACGCGGAGTTCGAAATATCTTTTCTTCGATCTTGGAGTCCGCCGGGCGGCGGCGCGGGAGGGAACAAAACCGGCCCGCGAACATTGGGGGCATCTTTTTGAACAATTCGCAGGATTGGAATTGATCCGTCTTGCACGGTTATCCTCTCATCATGTCCGTATCTTCTTCTGGCGGGATCCGGACGGCCCGGAAATTGACTGGGTCCTTGAGAGAAAAGATGAATATATTCCTATTGAGGTCAAATGGAATAGTTCTCCGAACGAGACTGATATCCGGCATCTTCAAACCTTTTTGGCGGAATACAAAAATGCCAAGACCGGATACGTTATCTGCCAAACCCCTCGCAAAATGAAACTTGCCGATCGAATTCATGCCCTGCCCTGGCAGGAAATCCCAAGCCTCATTCATCAAACCGCTGAATAAGCTTCGTCCTCATACTCTCGGGTGGTATTTCCGGTGAAATCTCAGGTGGTCCTGCGGTACAAGGCGGGTATAAATCTGGGTCGAGACGATATATTTATGGCCAAGCAGCTCCCGCATGTAGCGGAGCGGCGCTCCTTTCCGAACCAAATGCGTGCCCATGCTGGGGGTTAAATCGGGAATTACTCGGAAGAAAAGCACGAGATGTGATGCGGAACGGAAAGATCATACTGAAAAAAACTAAAAAAAACGGTGTCTGTCACCTGAATTTAATCGCTCAACATTCGCTCATTATTCGCCTATGAATCGCACAACCCCAATTCGATTCAGCCACTATAAATGAATCAATTTGTCCTTCTCAAACAAAAACACAGATTCTTGTTTCGCCATTTTTTTCATATCCGGCGTAAAACCGCTTCTGCTGAAAAGAGCAAAATATTCCTTGCGGCCTTTCTTGCCCCAGTTGACCTTTTGAGCTTTAGCTTTCAGGTCTTCATAGATATTCGTGCCGATCTGTTTGTTCGACCACTTGGCTTCGCCAAACAAAATCTCGTTGGTGTTTTCATTTAAAGCAATCAAATCAATCTCTTCGTTCCCCTCCCACCAACGGCCGATTTTTGAAAATGGAAAAATATTTTTTTGATACTTACGAACGATTTCACGCATAATGAGTTCATAATTCTGGGCGATAATTCCGCCGAATGTCTTCCCCCATTGAGAAAATGCAGAGATCGTATTACCCAACTCAATCTCACCCTTGTATGGATAGACGTAGTTAAACCAAAATTTCACAAATTGATCCTGGATTTGATAAAGTCCCCGCCTGGATTTTTCCGGATTCTTTTCCGTAACCGGAACTTCTTTTTCAATCAGATGCAAATCTTCCAGAGTAAACAAGTACTTGTGAAGGGAACCTTTTTCGAAACCCGTTTCATTAACAATCTCACCAAACTTTCGGCAGCCAAAGGAAATCGCCTTGAGGATGCTCATATATTGTCGCGGTTCCCGCAATTCTTCTCTGAGAATGAATTCGACCTCCTCAAAAAGCAGCTCGATCGGTTTAAAAACATATTGTTTCAAAGCCTCTTCGAGATTTTTCGCATCTTTAAGCTTTAGGAGATAAGCCGGATTGCCTCCCGTCACACCATAAATTTTTAAGAATTCTTCAAAGTTTAGATCCGGATAAAAATTCCAGGCATCGAAAAAAGAAAACGGCTTGATCAATATCTGCGCCGTTCTGCGGCCGTAAAGCGGCGCTTTGTAAGCAAGCGTTTCGCTTTCCATCATCCCGATGCTGGAGCCGCACAAAATGAAAAAGACAGGCAGCTTGCTTAATATCTCATCCCATCCTTTTTGAAAGATAGAAGAGACGCCTTTATTTCCTTCCGCGAGATAGGGAAATTCATCAATCGCCAAAACCAGTCTCTCTTTAACATTTTGTTTTAGGTATTCAAAGAAATCATACCAGTCTTTCAACCCGTTCTTTTCCAGCCGCGTGTCTTTGAAGTATTTAGCGACGATCACGCTCAAAAGTTTCAGGTTCTCTGTCTCGGTGGTCTTGTCAGCAACAAAGTAAATGTGCGGCTTTAGCTGGGCAAAGGCCTTGATCAAAGAAGTCTTACCCACCCGTCGTTTGCCATAAATGACGATGAGCTGCGCATCCTTCTTTCCCCAGTACCCGTCAAGTCCCTCAAGCTCTTCAATCCGGTTGATTAATTTCATGCATTCCCCCTATCTCCTATTAGTCTACTCGCAAGTAGACTACTTGGAAGTAGACTCTTTGTCAAGCCACCCTGTGACCCGGCGCCTTCGATGCTTCAGAATTAATGCTAAATTGCTCTATTTATAGATACCCCCGCCTTTACAGGCGGGGTACTAAAATCACCATTCAAACTCCGTTTGTCCCGTGTCTTCCTTTTCTTGCATCTCAACATA
>MHFC01000099.1:0-1439 GCA_001804025.1 Omnitrophica bacterium GWA2_52_8
ACATTAGTCTGTCCAAAAAAAACAGCACCATGACTTCTTATTCTTCTTCTCCCTCTGGGAGAGGAAAACCTCGACCGATATTCTTTTATTTCCCTTCTCCCATCGGGAGAAGGCCGGGATGAGGGGATACATTTTAAATTTTTAAACATTCACCGCCCCCTCACCCTGCCCTCTTGCGTCCGTCCGTTAAACAGCGTTGGCGGAAACACGTGGGAATGACCGCTCATAAATATCAAAAAACTATTAAATGATTACTTGGGACGACCGGCCCTACCCCCCGTCGCCGAACGTTCCCGTCAAGACCTGTTCCTGAAACGAACGAAACCGGTTAGCGATTTCTATTATCGACTTATCATTTAAAGAAATACAGTGCTCCCATTGATTGATCAGGAAATAGAGCACGGCGGATTTTGGGGTTTTACCGGTCAGACAGCGGCAAGCGTGGGCATAGATCTCAATCTGCAGGTCATAGCCGGCTTGCCGCACGCGCTCCGGGTTTCCTTCGGCCGTCTTATAATCAACAATATGCCAGTCGCCGCGGGAGTCCTCAAATAAAGCATCGATCACCCCGTAAACAATTCCGTGGCGTTCATTGAGCACAAACGGCACTTCGCGGCAAATCCGGCGGGCGGCGGCAAGTCTGGGCAGAAGCTTTCCCGCGCAAAATCCGAGATAGAGAGCACGTGCCCGGGTGCGGTCCTTGGCTGAAAACCGCGAAAAACAGGCCCCGATGCGCTCGTCCAGGCGCTCCTCGGGTGCGGAAAAATTTGTGAGCTCCAAAAGTTTGTGCATCGCCGTTCCGAAATCGGCCGCAGACACGTCGCCTTCCCCGGCCTCCTCACCCATCCGGTAACGTTCCGCGTCCTCAAACCGGTCCGGATATTCCCATTCATAAACGTGCCGGTAGTGCTCTCTTGATTTTTGCCATGCCGCATAGGCCGAAACCGGGAGGTCAATGGTGCGCGCCGGTTTTTGCTGCGGGATTTCAGAACTGCGGATAATGTCCCGTGCCCGTTCCCGCAATTCACCGCCTCCCTCTCTGTCTGTGTCCGTTTTATTCTCAATGCCGGCGAGCAAGTCCACAAACCACTGAGTCTCCGCAAGCGCCGGACTTCTGCGGCCGGAGGCTTCCGCCGGAACCGGGGTCCTGACCGCGCCTTCCGCCAATTCCGGGTTTTTCAAAATTCTTGCCATCCAGGACCCGCGGCCCGCGTCTTGCTCCGCGTCCTCCGGTTTCTTTTCTTCGCCGGCGACCCCGCTCAGGATCAGTTTTTTTCCGGCCCGGGTCATCGCCACATAAAGCAGGCGTTTTTTTTCCTCTTCATCTTTTTGCTTCAGCTGCTCGTCAAGCAGGCGCCATCCGGCCGGCTGGAATTTCTGTTTTTCTCCGGTATCACTTCCGGGGCGTTTGAGCGCATAACCGGCCCCGGCCAGCACGG
>MHFC01000099.1:1567-2413 GCA_001804025.1 Omnitrophica bacterium GWA2_52_8
GGCATAACGGCGCACGCCGTGGCTGTCGGCAAGCACGGTCATTTCATAAGCCGTTGTTTCCAAAATACGGTCCAGCAATTCGGTAATTTTCAGCCTGTCTTTTTCGGCAAGCCACGCCGATGTCTGTTTGCGGAAAAATTCGAGCTTTTGTTTTTCCGCCGTTTCGATCTCCGGAATCCGTTCAAAATCCCTGACGCCGTCATAGAGCGGCGCCGACGGATTCTCTTTTTTGGCCGCATGCGCAAGCCAGGCGAGGGTATTGTCGCGCACCTGAAAAATCGGCGACCGCAGCACAGCCGCGAGCGGGACGTCCAGAAGCGGATTTTGCAGAAAGGCCAACAGCTGGACCATGTCCCGGATTTCGGGCTGGCGGTAAAACCCGCCGCCGGAAAGCAGATAATAAGGGATGCCGTGCCGCTTGAACGCCTGCTCGTAAAGCCCGCTGTGACTCATGGCCCGGAACAAAACCGCCATGTCCCGGTACGGCACACCTTCTTCATGCAGGGCCTCAACCCTTGCGGCGATAGCCTCAGCCTCGCGCATGCGGGCGGCATCGATCGAATGGTCTTCTTGCGGGACCATCAGGATTTCCACGGCCGCCGGAGGGTCTTCCTCCCGGTGGGCCTCCAGATGGCGGTATTCCACTTCGCTTCCGGTCCAAACATGCGAGAAGAAACGGTTGATATAGCCCAAAACAGCGGACACGGACCTGTAATTTCGGACGAGCGAAATCACCTGCCCGCCGCCCTCTTTGGCATAATTTTTTTCCCGGTCAAGAAAGTGCGCGGGTTCGGCGCCCCGGAACCTGTAAACGGATTGTTTGTAATCCCCCACAAAAAAAAGATT
>MHFC01000099.1:2456-2738 GCA_001804025.1 Omnitrophica bacterium GWA2_52_8
AAATCAAGAAACCCCTTTTCGGCCTTTGCCGCTTCATAAGCGCTTTCGAACGCATAGGCCGCGGATTCAAACTTTTCCCGCAGAGGCCCCATACTCCCCTCAAGACGGCACTCAAGATGATGTTTCAGGAATACCTTGAGTTCCTTCACGCAATCCCCGCCCTTGCGGTCGCGCTTATAATTGATCTTCTCAGCGTACCATTCCTGATAAGCAAGGGTATCGGCCTCGCTCCATTCCTCGATTGCGGCGAAGCGTTTCCATTCCGGCAATAAATCATGAGAA
>MHFC01000099.1:2843-3495 GCA_001804025.1 Omnitrophica bacterium GWA2_52_8
CCTTCCTGACGTGCCGTATGATAAATTTTGACGATGCCTTTGCGGAGGTTTTCCTCGCCGTAGGCCTTCAACAGCACAAATCCCGGCCGGTCAAACGCACATTCGGCTTCCAGCGCCGAGTCCAGGGCCTGATGCCGCAAAAACCCCGCCTCCTCGTCTTCCATCACGCGAAAATCAGGGTCCACACCGGCCTCCACCGGGTGTTCGCGCAAGACACGCGCGGCAAACGCGTGCAGTGTCGAAATATAAGCCGATTCCAATTCCCTTAATGGGCCTTCAAGCCCGCGCGCCTTAAATTCGTCCTGGATTCTGCGCCGCATTTCATTGGCCGCCTTGTCCGTAAACGTCACGGCCAGAATTTCCGTCACCGGGACCTTTTTTTCAAGCACCCAGTGAAGAAAGCGCTCCACCAGCACCCTGGTTTTTCCCGTCCCGGCTCCGGCTGAAACAAGCACGTTGGAGCCGTCTGCCCGCACCGCACGCAATTGCGCTTCCGTCAGTTGATGGAGATGGGATTTTGCGGCGGAACTCATGATTTCACCGCCTTCTTCGGTTTCTTTTCCGGTTTTGGCGCTTTTTCCGGTACCCCATCAAGACCCGCGAGTTTCAGCTCCTTACGGTCCTCGCTGCGGATCTCCTCGCTGATGACGGG
>MHFC01000099.1:3507-4011 GCA_001804025.1 Omnitrophica bacterium GWA2_52_8
CTCGACCCTGCAAACGGCCGAATAAGGACAGGGGTAATGGTCGGGGCAGTCGCGCGGCCGGACTTCGATTTTGCGCTGCGCAATGCCGTCCGAGAATTTTTCAATATAGAAAAACGCGCGGCGCATCATGTGCTGAAAAGCTTCTTCGGTCAGGATCAGCTTCTGTTTGCCGATTTCCGGATAGAGCTCCGCATGGACATTGCGGTAGAATCCCTTTTTATTAAGGGTCTTGATCGTGTAGAGTTCCGCTCCGGCAGGGTCCAGCTTCAGCAGGTCCCGGACAGCCTGCACGTAAATCGGCAGTTGCAGGTTCAGGCCCATTTCAAGTTTTTTGCCCTGAAATTCATTTTTGGTTTTGTAATCCAGGACAGCCGCAATCTTTTTCCCGGCATCAAGATCGATCCGGTCGATCTTGCCTTGAAGCTTGAGCGTGCGCCCCTCTACGTTCAAAGTCAGCGGCGGATATTCGTCTTCGGTCCCGCCGAAGCCCCATTCGAACTTCCA
>MHFC01000099.1:4019-4607 GCA_001804025.1 Omnitrophica bacterium GWA2_52_8
CTCCAGTTCCTCAAGCGCCTTCCGGACCGCCTTGTCCGTATCCGGCGGCAAGGCCCGCGGATCCCGGAACCACAAGGCAAAACATTTTTCGAGCGTCTCGTGCAGCACGGTCCCCCGCGTGCGGCTGTTAACGTCCTCCTCGGGGTCCATGAGCCGGAGCACGCGGTGGGCATAATAACGGAAAGCGCAGCCCGCATATTCCTCGATCCGCGTTGCGCTGAGACGGTCTGTCTGAAAAGCCTTAAAAGCCGCCGTCCGTTCATCCGTAAGCCGGTCTTCGACACGGAACGCGGTGCGTTCGAAACGCGCCCGCGCAGCCGGGTCCGCAAACAGTTCTCCGGTCAGCGCAGCCAGCATTTTCTGTTCCTTCTCTTCGGGCCGCGGCGAGCGCCAGAGGTCCCCCATCACGCTCATTTCCAATTCGCGGCGCGTCACGGCTTCCTGCCAATGCGGAAAAGGGCGTGCGAGAAACTGCTTTTTTTTGGCCAGCCCGCCCTTAAACAGGGCGCTCACCTCATGAACATAATAGGAAGGCAGCTGCTCCTTGCCCTCCAGATCAAGCTTCGGATAGGTCAAAAAGAGCTGCTC
>MHFC01000099.1:4629-9356 GCA_001804025.1 Omnitrophica bacterium GWA2_52_8
ACCGCTCCATGGCCTGGCGCGGCAGCCGCTCGGCCAGACACGATTCGGTCCGCTCCCCGTTAAAAAGCCGCCTTTCCCAATCGGAAAGCACCGGATTTTCACGGATTTGAACGGGAAATTTTTTCTCGAGCAGGCCGGCCGCAAAAACGGTGCGGTATTGTTTTTGACGCGCCAGCGACACGTCATAAACCTGCACCCTGTTTTTGTCCCGGGGACGGATTGAAAACAAATCAAGGTCGACCAATCTGAAAAACCGGTCGGCGAACGCGTCAAAACCGGCCGGCGCATCCGGATTTTCCGCAAGGCCCTGCTTTTCGCGTTCAAATCCGGCGTGAATTTCATCAAGCAGCGCCAAAAATCTGCCGGCGCTCCGCCCGTCGCGGCGCCGCATGTCGCCCAGAGCCGCATCCGGAACGGTTTCTTCCGAAACGTCTATTTCCGGCAGCGCTCCGATTCCGAACACCGTTAAGACAGCTTCCGTCAGGCGGCGCTTGATCTCCTCAAACGAGCCCGCGGCCCGGAGGCTGTCCTCAACATCGGCAAGGGCCTTCAGTCCTTTGTTTTTTTCCTCCGAAAAAGCAGTCTCTTTTCTGCCTTCTTCAAACCACGCGCTGCGGCCGGATGAAATCCCCTTCTGCCGGGCCCATAAATCCAGACGGTCCACCCAGTCCGGCAATTTTTTTTCCTTTCCGAGCGTCCGCACATAGGAAGACCTGAAAAATTCGAGGACATCACTGCGTTTCCAGTCTTCGCGAAAAATCTTCAGCATGCGCACAATCACGTGCAGCATCGGAGCAAAACTCAGGCGTTCGCGTTCATGAATTTCAAGCGGGATACGGTATCTTGAAAAGACGGAGCGGATAACACTTTGGTAATCCCCGATCTGGCGCAGCAAGACGGCAAAATCACTGTATCGCCAGCCGCCTTGGCGGATTTGATGCTGGATTTGCCGGGCGATCATTTCCATTTCCCCCTCCATTCCGACAGCTTCAAAGACGAGGATTTCCGGAGGCGAAGACGGAAGGGGCGCCGGCCCTGGCGGCGCGAAAAGGCCGCGCTCGACGGACTCCAGCGCTTTTGAGGCCGCTTTGCGGCGTTTGGCTTCGCGGACCTCAAAACCGGCCGCCGTCAAACGGCTGACAACATGTTCGACGGATGAAAAAAGGCTGCGGCGGCGGGGATCGGGGTCAACCGTCATGGAAATCGAAATATTGACGGGAAAACGCGCCGCGGCCGCGAGCCATGCCAGCTGCAGGGGCGAAAAATCAAAAAAACCGTCGAACCAGACGTTCCGGACCGGCAGCTCTCCGGAACATTCGGCAAATCCGTTTTTGATCCGCTCCATCCATTCATCCTGACGGTCTCTAAGGCCGCGGGCCTCGAGCATCTGCTGATACGCCTCGTAAATCCCCGCCAGCGATTCATATTTGACCGCCAGATCGGGCTCCAGGTTCTTCATCCGATTCATGCGTTCCCTGAAAAATTCAGCCGGAATCAGGGACTCTTTCAGCTCCCCGATAAACTGCAGCATGACATTCAAAAAACCGGAACCCTGCTGCACTTCCTCGAAAGCGGGCCACGGCCGCGCCTGCAGAATTTGACGCAGCAAAAGATATTTCGTGACATTGGCCGCGGCCGGTTTTTCGGCGGCCGGGAAAAGGCTTTCCATCCAGTTTGAAAATGTCAGGACGCGCGCATGAAAAAATCCCGGGATTTTGCGCTGGACCAGAAGCAGGATGATGCGCTCCACATGTTCCTGCGTGGGCAGGACGAAACAGGAGTCGCGCGAAAGCGGGTCTTCGTTCTTGATCCGTTCTTCAAAGGCATCGAGAAATAAATGGGTCTTACCCGCTCCTGCGGGGCCGACGAGAAGGAGACGATTGGGCATGGCGGTAGTCCGGCTAATAGATTCCTTTTTCTGCGGGGACAAACAGGCCGCTGACGGTGCGGACTCCTACATGATCAGGCTTCCGCCTTCAACGGGAAGCACCGTCCCCGTGACAAAATCCGAGCCTTCGATAAGGTAGCGCACCGCCGCCGCAATGTCCCGGGGATGTCCGAAACGCTTGAGCGCCGTCCGCTCAACCGCACGTTTTTTTTCGCCCGGCGTCATCCCACGGGCTTCCAGAATCGGTCCCGGGGCGATGCCGTTGACCTGCACATGCGGGGCCAGCGCCTTCGCAAGTCCGAGCGTCGCCGTCAGCAGTCCGGATTTGGAAATAATATAGGGCAAATAATCGGGGTGCGGACGCTGGACGGTCCAGTCCAGGATCTGGATGATTTTCCCCTGCTTGCGGGCGGCCATTTCAAGCCCGAATTCGCGGGCCAGAAAAAACGGCGCTTTCAGGTTCACGCGCATCATGTCTTCCCAGTTTTTTTCATTAATTTTTTTCAGGGGAGCCGGGTAGAACACCGAAGCATTGTTGATCAGGACATCCACCGCAAGTTTTTCCCGCTTCAGCCGGTTTTGAATATGGCGGACAAGCACGGCCGTGCCGGGTTTCGAAAAATCGGCCGCAAGTAGCGACGCTTCGCCGCCCTCGCGCCGGATGTCACCGGCCAGCATGCGGGCCGCCTTTTGGGACTGACAATAATGGATAATGACCCGGGCACCGCAGCGGCTCAAATCAAGCGCGATTTCACGCCCGATCCTGAGCGCCGCCCCCGTAATCAAGACCGTTTTCCCCTGGATTTCCATAAGGGAGCATCTTATCGGCGATTAAGAATGGGGTCAAGCGCTTCGCGAAAGCTAAAGGGGTCAAGTCTTGACTTTTGACATTTTGGATTCGACGTGATCTATCAACCTCTGCAGCTTTTTATTTCCTTGGCGTTCTCTCTCAACGCGCCGGCAAATTTGGGAAACCGCCGAATAGCTGATGGGGCTTTGAATCCTCTCGGCAATTTCCCGGAGCTTCAAAGGCGTATACCGTTTAAGCGCCCAAACCAAGAGCCGTTTCTTCATCCCGGCGCCTTCGCAACAACTCTCAACACAAGCATGGATTTCTTTCATCCCCGGCGTTCGCCGGCTCTTTTTCAAATGCGGAATCTCTTTATCGTCTTTACCCTCCAGATACTGACTGCGAATCTTTTCAAAAAAATCCACGCCCCCAAGCATCATCCCTCCCCGCAGCCCTTCTTCCGGACTCCAGCTATCCTTTAGGCCATTCAAGGTAAATTGATAAAAACTCTTCCTCGCTTCCAAACCCCTCCGGTGAAACTGGCCAAGCAGCCAATCCGTTTCGAGAAATTCAGGCCTCTTCCCTCCCCGGCCCGCGTAAAATTGAAAGCTTGAATAAGTATGATCTTCCGGACGGCTGACGATTTTTGCCTTCACAGGATTGAGATGGATATACCGGCACAACTGCAGCGAATAAGCCTCTTTGTCGATCAGAATCGCTTTATACCTTCCTTGAAAAAGCGGCCCTACTCTCCGCTTCTTTCCCTTGCGGCGGTTAAACCCCTGCGTATAAACCCCGTCTAAATGCCGCATGGCTCGCGCGAGATTCCCCTCCGGCGTTTCCAGCATCAGATGATAATGATTCGGCATCAGAGAGTACGCATGAAAGATCACTTTAAAACGTTTATGGATTGCAAGGCAGAGATGGAGGAAACCTTCGTAGTCTTTCTTATCACGGAAAATCTCGCGGCGTTCCAGACCGCGGTTCATCACATGATAAAAAGCACCGGGATATTCGATTCGCAGAGGACGCGCCATAACAAGGCAGGAGATTATCAGAGAAGATGAGATGTGTCAAATGTCAAGACTTGACCCCATTTCTGCATTAAGCGTCTAATTTTTCGAGCTGTTCTTGTAGAGATTTGAGTTTATCTTTCCACTCGGAAAGAGTTAAACCGTCTACAATTTTTTTTTGGCGTTCAGAGATGTCATTTTTTAGATTCTTTATTTCAGCTAAATTTTCGCCTCTGTCGCTTTCTAACATGTCTTTTTCCGTACGGAGTAAATCGAGGGCGTCCATGGCCTCGTTATACTCGTCAGAATAGATTCCAAATAATTTTTTTGCAGTGCCGACGTTTTTTGCAGCCTGGGTAATTTTTTTACTTACTTTTTTAATTTGCTCCTTTGTTTCCGTGATACCGTTTTCAAGATCTTTAATTTTTTCCTTTGCTGCGGCTTGCTCTGTTTCCAGCAGGGCCTGCTCCATGAGCTTTTCTTCGAGCTGTTGAATTTCTTTCTCCAATTTTTCGCGTATAGCAGCATTCGGATCATTCGCAGGAACCATGTCCTCGCCATCGTCCCCTCTCGCCTCCTCTTCTTCTCCGCCATCATCATCATTGTTAAGGGCACTTCCACCCATGAGAAAAGATTCATCGCCGGACATGGGTGTATTGCTGTCATCGTTCGAGTCTCCGTCTGCCTCTGCCGCAGGCATTGCAGGGGCTTCGGTGTTTTCATAGGGTCCCATATCGTCGCCCATCATTGCATACCCCGTAGAAATGGGGCCGCAAATGAGGACCGCCAGTAAAAGTCCGGCGCCTTGCAAAATTCCAATATTTTTAAAAAGTGTCATTTTTTACCCCTTTAGCTCAACTTGACATTTTTTTTTGCCTTACTAAGTGCCTTACAAAGAAGTTAACTGACGGTAGAGAGATTTTCAAGACCTCGACGAATTTCAAATTTCAGGTGACAGACACCGTTCTAGGGGACGGTCATCATGCTATAAACGATTCGCCAAATCTTCTTTCAAATAAAACTGAAACTCTTCGGA
>MHFC01000100.1:0-1916 GCA_001804025.1 Omnitrophica bacterium GWA2_52_8
TAAGATTGCTATGCCCCGCAAAATCCCGGCGCCTGCAAGAATTTGATTGAGCACGGCCTGTCGTTCTAACCCTCGCAGAACGGCGCCAAAAAACAGGATCGGCCAGCGCACCATAAAAACGCCGGCATACAGAAAAATCACCTTGCGCAATACCGCCGGAGAAAATTGCTCGGCATTAAGCCAATGCTGCGCCAGGCCGTCTGCCGTCAACACAAAACCTGCTCCGATTACCAACCCGATAAAAATATGAACCGTTTGCAGGGTTAAAACAAAGTTTTGGGACTCCGCGGCTTTATGCGGCAGCAGCTTATGCTCTGCGATTTCCCGGGTCACGGTAGGGCTGATGCCTAAATCGAGGAAGCCCAAGAGCACCTGCAGCGACGTAAAAAACCCGATCACACCGTAGGCTTCAACTCCCAGAAAATGCAGATAAACGGGGACAAGCACAACCCCAAGAAGAACCGTGATGGCCTGTCCCCAAAAATTGGCATGCAGATTCTTTTTGAGAATTTCATGACCCCCGCTTTGTTCTCTCATAACCTGTCCCGCGATGCGCTTACCGGTTAAGATGACCCGACTTAGCGCTTATTATCGGCCAATGGCGCCTCCCGGTTCATTGCGCGAAAATCTGCCTAACCCGCATTTCTCATTACCAATGAGAAATGCCCTCGCGGAGGCTGTGGTGCAAATGGGCTTTTTCATTTGTACCACAGGGGTTGTCTTTTGCGCCCTGTTAAAACGCGGGCGCAAAACTTTGGATGCAACCCCATGCGTCCAAAGCGGTTTTCTCATCGATTCACCTAATCGATGAGAAAACCGGACTAAGCCATTGTTTCATTAAAAGTTTGAAGTGTTTGATAAGGAAACAAGTAGGGTCCTGTGTTTCGATACATAAAAATGAATGAACCACGGCACTAATGCGCCTTGACTTTTTTTACCCTATCGTATCAAAATTGAAATCGGAGAAGAAAACTGTGAACAGCAGCTGCAAGAATTTAATTTGGAGAACGGCGCAGGGCCCGGAAAAATCGTCTAAGCACTTTTTTAACAGCCAAAACGAGGCGGGCGATCCCCCCCCATAACGCATCAGTTTTATGAAGCGCCGGCCAGCGGCTTATGTGCCGTACGCACACCTTGATTCCGGTTCTGCGTCTCAAATCTCCGTCACGCCAAAACCAATCCGCATCGTCAATGGTGAAGCAATAATCAAGATCACCCGCCAGTTCTAGATTCCGACGGACCTCGGGCCCCGTCCATTTATGTTTACTTACGACAGACGCTTCATAACCATGATTTTGATGAACCGCACAAATCCCGTTCGTAGCGTCAATCACCGGTTTTTTTAAAGATCGCGCCCGATAAATCAGCCAATTGTCCCAGGACGTACGCCCGACCGCAAACGGCGGGATCGTCAAAAAAAGATTTTTTGAAAAAACAAAGTAATCGATTCCGGTTGCGGAATGAAGCTTTCCGTGCCGGCCGCATTCATCGAGCAATAATTTTTCGGCGGCCGCATCCCAAAAAAGGATCTCCTTTTGAACGTCCAAATCACGCCGCCGCCCGACCAGCAAATATTCCTTCCAAACAATTTCGCGCACAACTTTTCCGAAAGAGGAGGTCAGAAGGATATCCGCGTTGATATAACACAAGAGGGGGTTCTTGGCCTGTTGCTGTGCCCTTGCGAAAACATCATGAATAAGCGGCGTTCCGAATTCATTGCGCTGAATGCCGGGATCATGACCGACTTGATGGGCCTGCGCGGCGGCTGCCACCCCCTCATCGCTGCCGAAAAGAATAATTTCGGAGATTTCCGGAATAGCTTTCCAGCTTTTGAGCGCATTGGCCTGAATCATCCCGATATGGCCCTGAAAAGGTTTTGGAATGCTGAAGAGCGTGATCACGGCAGGCACATCCTA
>MHFC01000100.1:1942-6653 GCA_001804025.1 Omnitrophica bacterium GWA2_52_8
GGCTGAAGATGCATCGGAATCGGATAATAAACAACCGTCTGAACCCCAAGGCTCCGGAGCGCCGTCTGAAGCTGCTCGCGGCCCGGCGCCGCGACTGAATACTGGGCCCACGCACATTCAACACCCGCCGGCAGCGCGGGGATATCGACGATTCCCTTAAGCCCTTTGTCATATTGTTTCGCAATTCGCCGGCGCGCGATCATTTCGGAATCAAAAACCTCCAGCTTGCTAAGAAGCACCGCGGCCTGAAAACTGTCGAGACGGGCATTCAGCCCGACATAAATATGATGATAACGGTGCTCTCCGATCCCGTGATTACGAAGCGCGATAAGCTTCCCGGCAATTTCAGTGTCGTTGGTAAAAACCGCGCCGCCGTCGCCGTAAGCGCCTAACGGCTTGCTTGGGAAAAAACTGGTCGCCGCAACATCCGCCAGGTTTCCCGCCTTCCGGCCCCGGGATACCGCACCGAATGACTGCGCCGCATCTTCAATCACAACCAGCCCGTGTTTTTTTGCCGTATGGTTGATCGCATCATAATCCGCGGGAAGACCGAACATGTCCACCGGCAAAACAGCCTTGGGCACCCATTTGCCTTCGCGCTTAACCTTCAGGATCGCATCTTCAAGCAGCGCCGGATCGAGATTTTTTGTGACCGGATCAATGTCCACAAACACGGGTACCGCACCGAGCCGGCTGATCGATTCGGCGGTCGCAAAAAAAGTAAAGGAGGTCGTAAAAACTGCGTCCCCGGGTTTAACGTCATAGGCCATCAGGCATAACAATAATGCATCGGTCCCGCTTGAGCAGGTCACCGCATGCTTTGCGCCGGTGTATGCGGCAAGCTTTTTTTCCAGCTCGTAAACTTCCGGACCCAAAACAAACTGCATATGTTTGAGGATGGTTCTGAAGCGACGATCCAGCGATTTGCGGATTCTGCCCTGGCAGGCCGGAAGATTGACCATCGGGATGTCCCGTTTATTGATGCGGGCTGATTTATTGATTTTCATACATTTCTCTCCTGTGGCAGAAACGGACATATCATCTTATAAAGGGGCTTGATTTTCAACGATCTTCGGCACTTTGGTCAAGTTTTTCTGAATTGGTAAATATCATAGAACAAATGCGGGTGTTCCGAACGAACAAGCTCATAGCCGTAAAACAGCTGCCGCGTTTTTTCCTCGTCATAAACATCCGAATAAGGATTATCGAGAATCCCGACGGACGGGTCGGTTTGTTTGCCGAAGGCCGAAAAACTCATTTTCTTGCCGGTGATCCGTTCCATGCACCGGCGGTAAGTCGGGTTATAAAGCAGTACCTGAAACAGCCCGCCCGGTTTCAGGTATTGCGTAAGCCGGCGGACAATTTCGGAAGCATACGGCGTGTGGTGAAGCACACCCATGGAAATCATAAAATCAAAGGGCTGATCAAAGTGCAGGTCCCTGCCCTGTTCATGCCGGACGGTAAAAGTTGACATTCTGTTTTTCCAGCCCTTGCACTCGGCGACGCGCTGAATAGAGCGCAAATTATTTTCCTGAATATCGGCAAATGTTACGTTCGACTCCGGGTGCCGGTCCAGGATTTCAAACCCGTAAAAACCGAAACCGCTGCCGTAATCCAGCACGCGGGGCGATTTCAGGCCCGACAAAATTTCTCGGGCCGTCTCAAAACCCACCCGGCGTTCTTTTTTCTTCAGGGCCTTGCGCCTTTCATCCTCAAAAATTTTCACAACCGTCTCTACCGGTATTTGCGTCAGATTTCCGGTATTGAGCGGATTTCCACCTTTTGCGCGGGGAACGTTGGTCCAGTATTTGACTGCGGTTTCAAAAGAATATTGATCTTCGCGGTCACGCCCGGAGTTTTTGGGTTGTAACCCAAAACATTGACGGATCCTGTAAGCCGCGGGCCATAGCCAATACGCCTTCAGCCAAAGAATCCAATCCTCTATATCCTTCATGATCAAGCCTTTCCCGCCGACAGGTGTTTTTTGAACCACGCAATCAGTTCGGCAACGCGCTGGGCATAAGTATGCTCAGCAAGCGTCCGCCTTTGTCCGGCCAGAGCAATGTCCGCGCATTGTTCCGGATGCTGAAGCAAAAACCGGATTTTTTCAATCATTTCCGCCTGACTTTGATAGGTGACGCATTCCTTGTCCGGCTGCAGGATTTCAGTCATGTTCTCTTTATGGTCGGTGACAAGGCATGTTCCGGCGCCAGAAGCCTCATATAGCCTGACATTGTTTGCAAAGCGGCCGGCAATCTCTCCGTGGATATTCAAAGTCACGGAACTGTCGGCGAGCGCCTGATACATGTCCATCCCCCATGCCGTTCCCATATTCGCAAGTCTTAATCTATCCGATTGATGCCTGGCACTTGTCGAATACCCAAACCACCGGAATCCGGCCGGTGCGCCGCCGGTATCCGGAAACACCTCGGCTGCTTTCTCCAACATTTCATTTCTTGCACGATGCTGGCCAAACGTAATTCCGCCGACAAACGTGACCCCATACTTCTTGGGCCGGATTTGAATCTGCTTCAAAACGCGCGGGTCAAAACATAGTTTTTGGCAGTAGGCCTTCATTCCGCGCTTTTCGAACATTTCCACAAAATGCGGGAACGAAGTCACCGTAAAATCGATTGAGGTGTATTTTCTCCGCGCAAGCAGCCGGGACCCGACCTGCTGCACCATCAATTTCGCGTGTTTTTTAAGCTCCCCCACCATGGCATCCGTCAACAGGCTTTGTTCCTTGATGTAGATGACATCCGGACGCATCCTGCGGATCTGCTCCCGCAAGACCCGGAAACGCCAGTCCATTCCGGTCAGCACATTGAAGCCCTTAGCCGCCAAGGCCGGGACCGGGATTACACGCAGACCGTTTTCGCGGGCCCATTTCCATTGAAGGCTGTTATCATTAAAAATAAATTCCTCCGCCTCACACCCCGCTGCTTTGAAGTAATGCGAAAAAGCATCGGACGCTGAAAAGCGGTGAGTCATTAATTGATTGCGGTGCGCGGCATAATCCAAGCCGCCGAATTCCGGATGTTTGCGGTAGAACTCCCTCAGAAAAAACTCGTAATAAGTATCAACCACGGCAATTTTCATGACGCTGCGACTCCCTGCCCCGCTGCCTTCCCTGACCTTCTCAGGATTTCTTGAAAACACGCATAGGTCTTCTCGGCCGCAAGGTCCCAGGTAAATTCCCTGGCCCGGCGCCGCCCCGCGTCGACGATTTCACGCCTTCTTGACGCCGGCCAGGCGAGCACATCCCGGACTTTTTGCGCCAGATCCTGAGGATCTTTTTCATCGAAGAAGACCGCATGGCCGCCCGCAATTTCGGGAAATGATGCCAAAGCCGTCGTCACTACGGGAATCCCGGCCGCCATCGATTCCAGGACCGGGAGTCCGAATCCTTCATACAAGGAAGGCGTAACAAAAATATCCGCTCCCTTCATCAAAAGAATAACATCCTCCCGTGACACTTTTGACAGCCGCAAAACACGTTCCCGCGGCAGGGTCTTCCATATTTTCCGCACTTCGCCTTCCCCCAACCCAATGCCTCCGACCAGAATCAATTGATGCGGGATCCGGTCGAGAAGCAGCCGGAAGGCCTTCAGCAAGAGCGGAATATTTTTATGGGGATATGAGAAAGCGATACATAATAAATAGGGACGTTTGAGCGGTGAGATCAGAGCCAAATGATGCGCCAAATCCCCGGCATTCCACTCTTCAAAGAATTTCGGGTGGACACCATGGCGGACAACAAACACGCGCTCTTCAGACGCTGAAGTAAACTTCAAGACTTCGCCGCGCGCGAACTCCGAAGGGACTACAATCCCTTCGCATTTCGAACTCGCCAGACTGATGATGGCGTGCGTCGCCATCCTGCCGATCAGGGAGAAATCCTCGGGATAATTCCGGTATTGCATGTCATGAATGAAAACCGCCTGCGGGCAGCATGAAAAAAAGGGCGCCGTATAACCGGTAGAGAAAAGGAGATCCGGCGCCGACTGGCGCACGCGCGCCGGCAGTTCCCACTGCTCGCGAAGAATTCTGGAATACCGGTTGCGGGCCGAAAAATCAAGCGTGCAAAAGCGGACGTTCTCGATGCCGGAAAAAAACCGCCTGAAATGACCGTCATTTTCGCGGTTCGTAAAAAGAGTCAATTGAATCGCGGGATAACGGCGGATCAATGCGGACAACAATTCAAACGCGTGGGTTTCCGAACCTCCGACTTCTGAGGGAATTAAATAGAGGGTGTTGATTCCGATGTGCAGCGGCCGCCCGTTCATCCTAGGATTCCAAATCGATCTTAAAAGCCTCAATGCGGGTCCCCGTATCAAGATCTTCGCTTGTTTTTACCGGGACAAAATACTTCATCCCCTGGCCCTCGAAGTAATAAAGCCGGAACAATAGTTTTTTGATTAACTCCTTGTGCGTCAGAACGAGCCGGAAAATTTTGTCCTGCTCGATCAGGATCGCAACAAACGGGCGCGTCGACTCCGGTTCCTGCTGGAGCGTCCAAACACCGTCTTTTTTATGATAAAAATCAATGGGCTCCATTTGCGGCGGATCCGTGCCGGGAAGGATTGCAAAAGCCCGCAGGGCATCAAAATCCACCGTAATTCCGTTTTCGAAAACCCCGATGGATTCCTTTTTTTTCGACATGGACACAGGCTGTTCCGACGCATACGTCCGGCCGACTACGGCCAGCACG
>MHFC01000100.1:6662-9321 GCA_001804025.1 Omnitrophica bacterium GWA2_52_8
TTCCAGCCCGAAATGACCTGCTGAATCAAATTCTGGCGTATCAGATCATCATAAAGCACAAGGTAAGTAGCGGGAGAAGCCTCCTTTCCGTGCGTCATGTCCAACAGTTTTTCTTTATCCTCAGGACTCCAGTCTTGCGGCAGCTGTTTTTCAGCCGCTTGCCGGTCCACGCTTACGATTTTAAGAATCATCTCGACGACAAGATCCATGCGATAGCCCCGCAATTGCAGAAATTCCGGAGCCCGCCCGCCCGACAGGGACATCATCCGGAAAAGGCCGCGTGCGGAAATTTCATCTTCACGCATCAGCGCTTTGGAGACCCAAAAATTGTCCGTCCGGTCCTGGCCGCCGCCGTCGAGAAAAGCACGGCGCTCGGCAACGGCCGTAATAAAATAACCCGGCGGCCACCAGCTAAAAACCATCGAGTCCTCTGGAGTATTGTCTTTTAAGTAGATGAGAACTTCGTTCCAGTAATCATTCATATACATATGGGCCCGGTAGGATACCGCATCCGCACCGATTACCGTCCGGGGAAGAATAAGCCCGCAGAATACCAAGGCAAGCCCCTGCGATATGAGGGAACGTTTGTTTTCCGGAAGTTTTTTCCCAAGCCAATCCGACATAAATTGCCGCATGACATCCAAACCCATGGCCAAAAAAAGCGAAAGCGGCAACGCGACCATCAGCACAAAGCGTTCGGCACGAAAGGAAACATAAAGCATCGGGAGATACGTCACAAGCAGTCCCAGCCATATTTTTTTCCCCAGGGCATCCTTCTTTTTAAAAACCGAGACTCCGGTAATCAAGATTCCGAAAAAAGAAAAAAATCCCGCAATGTGACTCGATGAAACATAGAGCCATTTCTCAAGGGACACTTTCTCGGCTTCGCCGACCAGCATCATCAGATTCGGCCACATTTCCGATGATGCCCCTTCGCCGACGGCCCCGAAATAACGAAAGGCGCTTCCGATCGACCAGGAAAATCCGGCCGGGGTCGTAAACCAGGCGGCAAAAAGACACGTTGATAAGAAGCAGACGGCGGGAAACCACACGAAAGACTGCGGCCATTTCACCAATCGATACCACCATTCCCAAACAGCCAGGACCAGCGACGCCGTTGCCAAAGCCGGCAGAAGATAAAACCAGCCGGTCCAGAACGCGGAGAATGCGGCCAAAAAAAGCCCCTGAATAAACGCAAAAAGAAGCCGCAGGCCGGGTCTTTTTATCGCGGCAAGAAAAACCGCGAAGGTCAGGGCCGAGAAAAACAAATTATAGAGGTCCGTATCGTACCAGCCGTAGGTCGAACGCTGCAGTACAACCGGTGAAACCATATAAACAAGCGCCCCGATCCAACTCGATAGCAGACTTACGCGCAAAATGCGCGCAATCATGCCATAAACCAGCAATAGAATGCCGGCGATAAATACAGGGTAGAATGCGCATGCCTGAAGCAAAGAAATATCTGCTTTGATTATTTTTAAAGCGCGGTAAAAAAAATAACCGGCGTAAGGATGCCACGATTTGCGATCCCAGTTACCGAACGGCGCATTACGGCGAGGATTGAAAAATTTAAATTCCTCCCCTTCTTTTCCCAGGCTGCCTGTTTTATCAATATTTTTTGTCAGCTCATAATAATAATAGGGGTCCGCTTCAGGTAAATATTTGGAGGAAATTTGCATCCCCTGGCTTTTGACCAGCCTTTGAATCATCTCCTGAATGGATTTCTCATACTGAAGTGGATTTTTTTGAAGCAGCTTCGCCACTCCCTGCCGGACCAGCCGCTCTTTGGTTTGCCCGGTTGCAGCAGGAACTTTCACTTCAATAATCGATTCGATTTGCCGCTTGAGGGCGTTGTCGACTCGAAGCATCGCCTCTTTACGCAACTTTGTAATCTGATGCTCGGAAGAGACGCGAATGGGAAGCGTGCGGAAGTAAAACGAGACTGCTGCAGCCGAAACGACCCATAGAATGATAGGCAACCATGCCGCACGCCGCTTCGACAGACCGGGAGCGGCCAGCGGCGGTTTTGAAAACTGAGACGGGTTTTGACTTTTCATCGTTTGTTCCGGTACCGGATATGTCCCTTTTAAGGGAGCTTGCGGGTTGGCTGAACCAAAATCGCCTAAATCGTTTAATTTACGTCACTTTGGCCGGGTTTATTAATCGAATCGCAAACCCCACTGTAACTTGCCGGGCGCTTCTTTGACCGGGGCTTTACCGAACCCCCGTCTAATGTATTTAAGGGAACAGCTCGATAAATGTCAAAACCCTTGGAATCACTGATGAAAACTCCGGTATCACTGGCATTTCATATCCTAATACTCGCGCTCCTCGGCATGACGTATACGCCGAACACCCAAAGGGTGGTCCCATCGCAAGTTGTTGCCTTAATCAATGACGATCCCGGAACCTATCCCGTGCCTGCCGGCCAACTCGAACCGTTCAAACCCCATCTTCCGGCACATGGAATTTTTTCGTTTATTGCGGATGTCGATCACGGAAAAGACAAGCTATTGCAGTTTTTTTTCCACGACGCCCAAAATTTCCTCTGCCCTTTGATTTTAAACCCTCGGCCGGAAGAACAAACCGCCATTATTTTTTGTTCGACCGCTGAAATCGCCGGACGCAGAATGCGCGAATTCGGATATCATTGGATCAA
>MHFC01000101.1:0-1167 GCA_001804025.1 Omnitrophica bacterium GWA2_52_8
CTTCGAGTGATAATATTATGGGTTCGGCTAATTTCATGCATACGCTTATCGGCCAGTAACACTAAAAGTTAATATATTTATGACTCACTACACTAGAGGATTAGACGCCGCGCCTTGCAAAAAGGTTTAAATTTAATTGCATCTTATGACATTACAATAGGTTGTATCACAATCGGACATCCCCCTCTCAGGATGGCGTCAAAGCCATGCGCCGGAAGAGATCGATACCCATAGGGTAAACATAAAAAATAACCACGAGGCTGATCGGAACCAGGACGAGCCAATAAACCCAACGGCGCACAACCGGATTGGCGGAAATTTTGACGGGAATCCACGCACACAATGCGAGCGATGAGAAAGTAATAACAAAGTAGATTAAATCATAGGGGGTTATATTGGCCATATCTTAGGATCGTTTTTCCCGCATAAAACACCCAACAGGCTCTCAGGCGGTCATTTTAAGGATATGTTTCCACTCCGATTCACGCACCGGCTGCACCGACAGCCGCTGCCCTCTTTTTAAGAGACCCATCTGATTCAGCTCCGCAGCGCTTCGCAGCATTTGCAAATCGATCAGCGTCTTGAACGCCTTGATAAACTTAATTTGGACAGCATACCAGACCGGCTTTTCCTGTGAACTTCGAGGGTCATAATGCGGACTTTTTTTATTCCAGGCGCTCGCATCGGGAAAGCCTTCCTTCACAACTTTCGCAATGCCGGCAATTCCCGAAGGTTCGGAATTGCTGTGGTAAAAGAAGACCAGGTCGCCTTTTTTGATTTGGTCGCGCAAAAAATTACGGGCCTGGTAATTCCGCACGCCTTCCCACTCGGTGCTACCGTCGCGTTTCAAATCTTGGATCGAGTAAACGTCCGGCTCGCTTTTCAGTAACCAATGGGACATGCAGAAACTCTCACCTTAGAAATTACTTTATGCCTGGTGGTCATAAATGACCACTTTAATCCAGCAAGAAAAAAACTTCTCGAGAAACCTTTTATGAAGCGCATGTTTTTGATACGCCTCGTGAACTTTCATATTTTTCATGAGCACGGTCAATCCATAATCATAAGTCCGGTCGATAGCCGGGCGCTTTGTTGCAGCCGGCCGGCCGATGAAGACCGCGTCCAGGCCCTTGATTTTTTTCAGTGTTTTCAATCCACGCAAAAAAG
>MHFC01000101.1:1249-2336 GCA_001804025.1 Omnitrophica bacterium GWA2_52_8
TAATGACTGAAAATAAAATAAACGATGACTCCCGTCAACGCCCCGGCAAGATCCGTCCATAAATCCATCCAGTCGGCGCGCCGGCTCGGGACCCATAATTGGATGATTTCAATGGCGCCGCCCCATGCTGCCGCAACCGTGAAAGAACACAAAGCCGATATACCGTCATTAAGCTTAATATGATGCAGCATCCTGATAAATTTGAAACCCAGCGACAAGAAAAATGAAAATACGGCATAACACACATAATGTGCCGCTATAAACGGAATACCGGGGCTTCTGAGCGCTATGAGCAAGATGCTTTCGGGCATAAAGGCCGATACAAAGATGGCTAAAGCCATGCCCGACGCGAGCAGCAGCGTTTGCCGCCGCGCTTTTGCAATGGATTGCATAGGATGTTCCGTTCAGTCTCAAAACGCAATGCTTAAATTGCAGCTCTTTTTATCAGCATGAACCGCCGTACTTTGTTCAGCAAAAATTTAACTGACAAGATATGAGCACAAAACTGTCTCGTGCCAACAACTCATCGCGCCCGCATAACACACAACGGTTGTTCGCTCGTCGCAGAATTCGTCATCGGCCTTAAGAAGAGACTTCGCGGCGCTGACTGGGAACTTACTTGATATAGGGATTCCGCACCGCAGAATCATTGGCTTGATCCGCGGCGGGAACCACTGGGTCGCTTTGCGGAACGTTCAGGGATTTTCTTAAAGCCTCGGCACGGGCCTGATCATTTGCGGTTACCGGTGCGGGCCGGGCCGAAGGCACGAATTCTTCAGCGGCTTTATTCGGATTCTCCGGCGCCGGCTGAACATACCCCTGGTTGGAGTAATAAACTTCCGGTTTTTTTTCTTCCTTTACCACTCTTCCGTCTTCAGACCGGCCGAACAGGTCCTCCCAAGTCACCCTCACCCCCGCAGAAAATATCTGATAGACGCTGAAATATTTCCCGTCCACGGTCGTGCCCAAGGCTTCCGTGATATCGTTATCAATTTTTCGCGTCAGACCCAGCATGAGCATGTAACTCATGTCGAAGTACACGTCCCTCAAAACCTCCCAGCTAAAACCGCCCGAAAGCGCCCAGCGG
>MHFC01000101.1:2408-3969 GCA_001804025.1 Omnitrophica bacterium GWA2_52_8
AAAACATGAAATCCGTCGACATTCCCCCAGCGGGTGTAGCCGAAATCAACCTCAGCCGTAGTTTTTTCACTGAAATGATAGGCATAACCCCACGTAAAATTCAGCGGGATATTAAACTTCGAGTTGACCCCGGTATGAAAGTTGCCTTTAAACGACGACCCGGTAACTTCGGCCCGGCCCCTCAAATTAGCCGTCACGGGACTGCGAAAGTAAAAACCAAAACTGTGCTTCGGACTCGGCTTGGCCTGAAGCCCCATATGCCATCCCCAAATATCGCCGTGCAAGTGAACCTGAACTTCACCGTCTAAACCGCCGCCCGCAAGCACATTCGGATAGGCCTGGTACCCCCCTACATCCAAGAGACGGTAATACACCGGTCCCGCGCCGATGGTCAGCCAATCAAAGGCTTTGAACGCAATAACAGGTTTGATCGCAAAGAGTTTTATGTAATTCGTGTATCCCGTGTAGCGCACGGCATTGCGCCTCGAAGGATATTTATTCGTAAGGCCGAACGGAACGTCGGCGCCGATACCGAACGCCAAGCGGTCATTGAAAGTCGGACCCGGATTGACCGTGATATATCCGGTCGGAACCTCGACCAGAGTGCCGCTGCTTTGCAAGTGCCCGCCCAGTCGGTTGTTTGCGTGTGTGATCACACTTTCGAAGAAAATCGTATCTTCAATCTGAAGACCCGGCAAATCCACAATCGCAGCAGGATTATAAGATATGGCAGCCGGCTCTTCCCCTTGAGCGACGACAGCGTTTGATTGCGAAAGCGCGACACCGCTGAAAACGGCATTTTCATATCCGGCAGAACCTACGGCCCAAGCATTTTGGGGCAGCCATAAAACCCCGCACAGAGCAACAATTAGAAACCGATTTTTCATGATAAAGCCCCTTTTTTGCTGATGCTTATATATCGGACATTATAAAAATATCTGTATCTTGGTGTCCCATGGCCTAAAACTGCGAACTTAGTCCGGTTTCTCATCGATTAGGCGAATCGAAAACCGCTTTGGACGCTTAGGGTTGCATCCAAAGTTTTGCGCCCGCGTTTTAACAGGGCGCAAAAGACAACCCCTGCGGTACCAATGGAAAAGCCCATTTGCACCACAGCCTCTTCGAGGGCATTTCTCATGGGCAATGAGAAATGCGGGTTAGGTGCTCCGCCCAGGTTGAAGTTCGTCAATTAAATTTTCGGTCTTGGACATAAGCCCTCGAAGCCCCTGCTTCTGTTTGGCGGATATCATAATCCCCTGGGACCACTCCTGTTCTATGATTCTGCGCCTTTCATCGGTTAAGAGATCAGCCTTATTCAGGGCCAAAACACACGGCTTGCCGGCCGCGCCGATTTCAGCGAGCACCCTATCCACCGCTTTCTTCTGCTTTAGACAGTGCTCATGAGAAACATCCATGACGTGGATGAGAATATCGGCCTCCACAACCTCTTCCAACGTCGCATGAAATGCCTCGACGAGCGTATGCGGTAAATCCCGGATAAAACCTACGGTATCGACAAATAACAAATCCTGACGGCCATTGACTGTTTGCAGCCGCGTTT
>MHFC01000101.1:4199-10059 GCA_001804025.1 Omnitrophica bacterium GWA2_52_8
TGGCAAAGATTTCGAGAATCAAACCCGTCCGGTCCATGGGTTTGATCCTGACCTCTTTTTCGATATTGCGCGCCTGAACCGGCGTCAAGTCCACATTAAAACACAAACGCTGGGCACCCGCCTTTTTGGCAAGTTCGGTCAGCTCCGTCAACTTTCCGTGTCTGAGAAAATGACTGGGGCTCGGATGCGGCACCCGCGCACACAAAGTTCCTACCACCTTACCGGAAGCAGACTGAACGAGTTCGCGCATTTCGGCCAGACTCTCATCCAAGAACGATTTGGGTTGACTCCCCATCAACAGGACAATCAAAAAAGTTTTATAGGAACTCTGAATCAATTGTCGCGGACACCTTTCGCCCGGAATCGCCGCACAAACGCGCCCGGATAAGCTTTCAATTTGCCTTCCCGGGAAACAAGTGTAAAATATTTTTTTGCCGGCGCAGCCTTACTGTCTAGCCCGGAGATCAAGGTAAAATATTTCCCCTGAGGATGTACCTTCGCCTCAACACCCATTTTTTTCAGCACCTCAACTTCTTCAAGAGCCCGGCTTTCGACTTTGTACGTGATTAATTGTATCGCCCAAAATTCTTCATCAAGCGTTTTGATATCAGACACGCCGGAGGCCGCGAGTTCAGCGGCCATTTCTTTTTTCCTGGATACCGGCTGTACAGGCAGAAGTTCATGGCTAAGAAGGGCCGGGTGCTGCAAACCCGCCTCGTCCGGATTGTTTACGGGTGGCGAAACACCTTTCCCGACGGCTGAGTCGTGGGTTGTCAGACGCGAAATAAACGTCAGAATGGATAAAGTGATCACGATACTTAAGACCCATTTGTCAAACCCCATTGACTGCATCAACCGTTCCCAAACCGTGGGCGGCATTTTGTCCTTAAAAAGCTCTTCCGGGATACGGCCTGTGACAGATCGATGCAAAATCTTGCGGTTTGTTTCTAAATGAGGGTCTGATTTTCCGGCCATGACCATAATGGGGCCCCTTTAGCCTCATGGAGGGTTCCTAGGGTGAGCAGTTTGAATTTATGATAAAGGGTTCGGCCGGAAGAATCAAAAGGTATTTCTGGCGAAAACCTCTCTGCCGCTTCGCGCAAAAAACTGGCCGCGGGGAATCCCATAACATTTTGGGCTGTTCGCCGGAATCCTCGGTCCTAACCCGCATTTCTCATCACCAATGAGAAATGCCCTCGCGGAGGCTGTGGTGCAAATGGGCTTTTTCATTTGTACCACAGGGGTTGTCTTTTGCGCCCTGTTAAAACGCGGGCGCAAAACTTTGGATGCAACCCCATGCGTCCAAAGCGGTTTTCTTATCGATTCACCTAATCGATGAGAAAACCGGACTAAAGCCAGCCCGGCAAGAGTCAATGGGACGCCAGGAAATGACGTTAATGTTGTGAAACGTGGAGAAAGCCTCTCTTGAAACTGCCTGTCCGGAAAATCATCCTTGCTGCGGGGACCGCCATTACCCTTGCGTCGTCTTCTCTCGCGAAATACCCCTTGCTCTATGCCGAAGCTGTCGAACCGCGCACTCTCCGGTTAGGCGTGGCCGTCACGGATATTTATAAAAAGGAAAGCTCTTGGAAAAACTCGTTTGAGCGCCGCGTTGCCTACGCTTCGCAGATCTTTGACCGTGAATTCAAAATCAAGTTCAAGGTTGTGCAATATTGGGACTGGCATCCCCCAAAAGATACTCAGGACACGCGGGTCTTGATTGATGATCTCATGCATCGCTATGCGTTAAGCGATGACATTGATATGATGATCGGCCTCACGCGGCTGACGGACCCGAAACTGGTAGAAAATATCGGGGACCTGCATACCTTGGGCAACGCTCGCCCGTTTTCCGGCTACCTTGTTTTACGCTACCCGTCATCCCCGCTTTTTAAAGTCCAGCAGGAAACCGTCATGACTCACGAACTCGGGCATCTTTTCGGAGCTATTCATAATAAAGATAAAAACTCAATCATGGCTCCGATCGTGAAATATCAAATCCCCTCGGCATTTGATGAGCAAAACAAAGACATCCTAAAACTGACGCGCAAACTCAATTTCAAAAACGGGCTGGAGTCCCTGCCCGTCTCCGACATTCAGCTGTTGCTATCATCTTATACGAAACTCATTCATTCCGATCAACCTTATGACTTTTACTATTCGCTCGGAGTGTTTTACCTCAAACTGGGACAGACATCGGACACGATCACCGCATGGAAAAAAGCAAAACAGGTCAATCCCGAAACCCCGATCATTTATCACGACCTCGGAATCCTTTATTTGAGGCTTGGGCGTTTTGACGAAGCGGTCAGCGAACTCAGCAAGGCCGCAGGGCTGTTTACGATGCCGACAAACCAAAAAGAAAAAGCCCAGACGCTGAGCTACCTCGGCGCCGCCTATTTTCAAAACAAACAATATGACACGGCATACCGCACCTGGAGCAATGCGCTGGCGCTCACCCCCGGCGATTCGGACCTCAAAGCCAATATCGCGATGGTTCAAATGATGCAGGGAAAATATGCGCGCGCAATCAAGGCCCTCGAAGAACTGCTGAAGGAAGACCCGAAAAATGTTAAAATCCTCAGCAATCTCGGTTATGCGCACTTTAAAAACGGCAACTCACAAACGGCCATCCGTTTTATGAACATGGCGCTGCAAAATTCCGCAAAAAAAAGCTCGGGCCTCCTTGGCAACGATTCAATCTCCGACATCCATCAGAATCTGGGGACAATTTACTGGAACATGGGAAACCGGAAAGTCGCCATGGACCATTTTAAAACATCCTGTAAAAGTAATGAGACGCCGGAATGCCACCGCAAAATGGGTTATCTCTACTACGAACTTCAGGAATGGAACAATGCCATCGGCGAACTGGCATCCGCGATTCCCTATTATAAGGAAGACGCCGAAGTTTACGGGCTCTTGGGGGTGGCATTGAGCCGCATTCAGGAATATGAAAAAGCGGTTGGGATATTCCGGGAAGGATTAAAGTACATCCAGGATCAAAAATCAGCTGCACTGCTCCATAAAAATCTCGGCAGCATTTACATGCAATACCAGCAATGGGACCTGGCTGTCACCGAGTTCCAATTGGCGCTTGCAAAAAACTGGAATGTTCCCGAATCTCACATGGGCCTTGGGGTCGCTTATTACGCGCAGAGCCGGCTTCCGCAGGCCCGGCAGTCTTTCATGAACGTTTTAAGAATCAATCCCAACCATGCCAAAGCCAAGGAACTTATCGCTAAAATCGACCAACAAGTAAGCTCATCCGTCTGAATAACTTCGGAGGTTTTATCATGCATGCCAAATATTTTGCGCTAACGGTCAGCATCGGAATATTCTGTCTCGTTCTTGAACTCATCCGCAGACAAAAAATGACGTTTCGGTATTCTCTTTTTTGGCTGTCCGTCAGCTTCCTGGGTCTGGTCTTCGGGATCTTTGACCACTGGATTTCCGATCTCGCACATTTATTCGGATTTAAATTGACGAGCAACTTCATTTTCTTTTTGGTGATGACTTTTTTTACCGGACTGAGCCTTCTCCTGACCCTTTACATCAATGAACAAAACGACCGGACGCAACTGCTTGCCCAGGCTGTGGGGACGCTGGAATTTGAACTGCAGAGGCTGGAAACAAAAATTAAAGAAGGTTCCGAACAATCAAGCCGCCATCGGTCATGACGCCGGCCTTTCATCAGGCCCGGCGCAGCGGCTGTCATTAAAAAACCGCAACATCATCCGTTCCGGTTGTGTGATGTGAAAAAAACGATGGCCTGTGTCTCGCCAGGACCGGGAACGGCCGTCGAATTTATTGATTTTTTTGACGCTCTTCCGACATCCGCCGCAAAGCTTCGGCAAGCCGGCGCATACTTTCGGCACGCTCTTTTGCCTTTTCCGGATTTTCATCCGAAAATGCCTTCATCACAGTCGATGTGGCGGCCGCTGATTTTTCCGAGGGTACCGGCGGTGTCACCGATGCCGTTTTATATGCCGAATTTTGAGAATATCCGCGCGCGACTGGGCTGTCATCCTGCGGTTCTGGTTCAGACGCCGTATTATATGCGGCTTTTTTTGCTACGGGTTCGGAATATCCATAAGTACTTGAAGGTTTTTCCACCGCACCGACACCCGAGTCATTGTAGTAGGTGTCCGACTTTGACTCAGTCGTTGTTTGCGGTTTTCCGGAATTTGCGGAACTGTTCCATCCCCAGTCAAAACCAAAACTGACTGCTGCCAGACATACTAAAAACAGGACATTTTTCATACCCCACTCCTTTTTGCTTGCCTTATAACCATCGCCATCTTACATGCCTTTTGTGATTAACGGTATCGGCTGACTTTGCCACACCATTAAGACCTATACCTAACTACTTAAATGCTACCACATCAATAATATTGTTTCAAAAGCTCAATTGCCTTAAGCGTCTGCTGATCCCTGTTGGGTTCCCCCGGCGAGAGATTCTCAACCAGATAGTCCGGTTCCAGACCCCCCGCCTGATCCAAGATCCGCCCTTTTGGACTGACATACCGGGCCGTCGTCAGCTTTAAAGCCGAAACGTCATCGAAGGGAATCACGGACTGCACGGAAGCTTTGCCGTAGGTTTTGGTCCCAACCACCTTTGCCCGGTTGTGATCCTGTACAGCCGCCGTAAATATTTCAGCGGCGCTTGCGGACAATTTGTCGACAATGATGATCATGGGGTAGTTCCCCTCCAGATGTTCGCCGGTCGAAAAGTACTCTTTTCTCTGTTCCGGCACTTTACTCTCAACCGTCAGTATTTTCTGGTCCTTAGGGATAAAACGCTGGGCCATTTCAACGGCTTTCGGCATCAAACCGCCGTCATTGCCCCTCAAATCAATAATCAGCGCTTCCATGCCCCGGTCATGCAATTCTTTCAAGGCTTTGTCAAATTGCTCGACCGTATGGTCCTGGAAGTCGTCAATGCGCATATATCCGATCGCGCGGCCTACCATTCTGACGTCGCCGATCGCCACTAATTCAATTTTTTCCCGCTCAAGAGACACGTCCCATTCTTTCTGCAAACTGGGCCGCAGCATCGACAAAACAACCGGCACCCCCGCTTCCCCTCTTATTTTTGCGGACACCTCCTCGACATTCAAGCCTTCCGTCGAGATACCGTCCACGCGCAAGATACGATCTCCCAACTCAAGACCGGCCTTTTGGGCCGGACTACCGTCCTGGAGTTTTCCGACGTGAGGGTAACGGTCAATAATCTGGAGCGAAATCCCGATTCCGATGTATTCGCCTTTCATGCTCATCTTCAGGCTTTCATACATCTCGGGATCAATAAACATCGAATACTTGTCCAGCGCCGACATCATGCCACGGACCGCGTCGTAAAGCAGTTCGCGCGGTGCCTTTTCTTCGACATAAGCATAACGGATGACACTGACCGCTTTGGAAAACAATTTAAGCTCTTCGATAATGCCTTCTTCGGGATTCGCAGCGGATTCTTCGACAGGCTCCGCAAGCGGAACCGGCGTTTCTTTACGCTGACCGCACCCCTGAAGCAATATCAACAACGCCAAAAGAAGCGCTGCCGAACCGTTTATTTTCATAATATCTTCACCCGTCTCTCGGCAGCCCCGGCCGTTTTCTCAAGCGGTTCTTGTTTCGGCCCCGGCAAAAACACTTTGCGCCCGACACCGGCCTTTTCCTGCCATTTTTTGAGCCCGACGTAACGTTGATAAACCCCTTCAAAAAAAAGCCACTCGGGCCTGTAATTAATCCGTGCCATTCCCTGAAAACCAAAATAATCCGACCACACGGTGAGTTGGTTCTTGCGGATGGCTGCGGCAAGAGCCGCCGTTTCGTCCTCAGTCAAGGCTTCGGATTGACC
>MHFC01000101.1:10078-11699 GCA_001804025.1 Omnitrophica bacterium GWA2_52_8
ACCTGACCATTACCATAAATTGTAACGTGGGGCTTTAACTGCAAATAGAGGGCCGGCGTGATCCCTTTCACCAAGAGCAATTCGTCCAAAGAATTAATCGGCGCGTCTTTCGCGGCATAGGAGGGCGTACGCACGCGATAATAATTGCGCTCGGCACCTCCGGGTGTGACATGATTGTCCGTGTCACACCAATCAATAATCGAAGCCCCGATTTCCGAAGCCGCTTGCAGATCCGCCGAGGTGACTTTGTTAATAAAAGCTCCTAATTCATCCGCATCCGTGAACGCGTTGATATTGAGCTTGCTTTCTTCATCGCTCAAACCGTAAAAAGCCGGCTCCGTAAGATCCGCGCTGCTGTTCGCAGCGGCCGCGGGCTCCGGAAAACCCCTCCCGATCGAAAAAAAACCGTTTCCGACACGGATTTGCTTGAAAACGGATGTGCCGTTGCGCCACGGATCGGACCAGGCATCATACCAAGGGGTCGCGTCGGGCGATTTCAGGTCCAGCACTCCCATGACCTGGCGGGAAGCCGCGTGGGCAACCCACCGGAGTTGATCTCTCGTTTCCAGCCGGCCGAGGGCATCGATAAAATGCCGCACTGTCGCTCCGACTGAAAAAATAAACACCGCCAAAAGGGCCAGCACCCATATGGACAAGACGAGCAAGCTTCCTCTCTGCTCAGGATTCCGGAAAATTTTCATAGGATCCCTTGTTTCCCGCCGGCCGGCAGCGGCCCGCCATTTATTCCGTTTTTTTTAATCCTTCGATCTGCTTTGAGATGGCCGCTAACTTCGCGTTGACGGCCGCAATGTCACCTTCGACTTGATCAAATCGTCTCTTCATGTATTTATCGATCCCTTCGGGCTGGTAAATGCCCCCGACATTTTCCACAAGCCGGTCACCGGCAATGTTATGAATAACCCCGACTTTTTCGATGCCTTCATCCAGGTCCTGGGTTTGCGCATACCCGCAAAACGGCACCCCTATTAAAAGACTCAAAAAAACCACCGCACAGGCCTTTTTCAAGATTTTTTGCTCCTCTTATATTCATTTATTGAGATTGATATTTTTCCGATTTTGCCGATAAAAAACCCATGACGACGCAAAAAAAAGTCCTAATTATGATTCCCGCATATAACGAGGAGCGCTCAATTGCTTTCCTCCTCCGGGATATCCGCCAGCGCTATCCGGACTATCATATTCTCGTTATCAACGACGCCTCGACCGACAACACAAAACAACGGGCCTTAGCATGCGGCGCATGGGTCGTTTCGCATCCTTACAATCTCGGAATCGGAGGCACGGTACAAACCGGCTTTAAAGTCGCCCATCGCCATGGTTATGATATTGCGGTTCAAATGGACGGGGACGCCCAGCATGACCCTGTTTCGTTACCCGACCTGTTGAAGCCTATCTTGGAAAACCGCGCGGACCTCGTCATCGGGAGCCGTTTTTTGTCGGAATCTCCGTCCTCATTCCGTTCGACTTTCACGCGGCGTATCGGAATCCGTTTTTTTTCCGTGCTGCTCAGCCGGTTCACCGGCATCCCCCTGAGCGACCCGACATCCGGATACCGGGCCGTCAGCAAACCGCTGATCGCAAAATTTGCGCGGTATTACCC
>MHFC01000102.1:0-3122 GCA_001804025.1 Omnitrophica bacterium GWA2_52_8
TGAAGGCCATGCGGGCGAGTATCCGCGAAGGCCGTTATCTTCCATGGAAGGCAGAATGGGCCGAAATTTTTGACCCAAACAGCCGATAATCAAACTCTGTCCCGGGAACTCATGACGGGGCCCGGTCTTAGCCGTAAAGGAGTTTTTATGTTTCAGACATTTTTGTTTGCGCAGGCCGCCGCAGCACCGGGACAACCCAATCCGATCATCAGTTTCATGCCGCTCATTCTGATTTTTTTTGTGATGTATTTTCTCATGATCCGTCCCCAGCAAAAGAGACAAAAAGAACTGCAATCCCTCGTCAATAACCTGAAAAAAGGCGACAAGGTGATCACGGCCGGCGGAATTCTGGGCGTTGTGACCAGCATTCAGAATGATTACATCGTGGTGAAAACCGGAGAGAATGACCAAACCAAAATGGAAGTTCTTAAAAGCGCGGTTACCGGCTTGAGGAAAGAATAATTCCAGGCGTTTCTTAACGTTACGAGGGTGCTATGGACCGTCATTATAAGTGGAAAGTCCTGCTGATTATTGTTGCGGTTGCGTTTTCGATCTGGAAGTTTTATCCGCCCCAGGAAAAAATCAGCCTGGGTCTGGACCTTCAGGGCGGCATGCAGCTCTTGCTCAAAGTGGATACGAGCGAGATGCCGAAAGAAGCCAGGGAAGATGCGACCGACCGCGCCGTGGAAATTATCCGTAACCGCATTGATGAGTTCGGCGTCCGGGAGCCGGTCATTGCCAAACAGGGGCGCGAAAATGTGATTGTCCAGCTCCCCGGCATTACGGACCGCAGCCGCGCCATCGATATCGTCGGCAAGACGGCCCATCTGGAATTTAAACTGGTCCTGGATAATCCGGACATGCTCAAGAAAGCCGAGGAGGGTGAAGTACCCGAGGGTTACGAATTGTCCGAGATGCCGAGTTCGCTCGGAGGCAAATCGGCCGTACTCTTGCAAAAAGAGGCGTCTCTGACCGGCGACCACTTGACAACGGCGTCCGTGGGTTTTGATCAATACGGACAACCGATAGTCCAACTCCAGATGGACAAAGACGGGGCCAAAGTTTTTGACCGGGTCACTTTTGATAATGTCGGAAAACAGCTGGCGATTGTGCTGGACGGTAATGTGCACTCGGCGCCCGTGATCCGGGACCGCATTCCGAACGGCCAGGCTCAAATTACCGGAAATTATACCGCACAGGAAGCGAGCGATTTGGCCCTGGTGCTGCGTGCCGGCGCGCTTCCCGCACCGGTCGAGATTATCGAAGAGCGGACAGTCGGGCCCAGCCTGGGACGTGATTCGATTGAAAGCGGCGTGAAGGCGGGTTTGATCGGCGCCGTATTGGTTTTTTTGTTCATGCCGGTTTATTATTTTTTGAGCGGGATAGTTGCCAACATCGGCCTCATTGTCTACATCCTCATCGTGGCCGGCGCGCTTGCCGCGTTCAAAGCGTCGCTGACCCTGCCCGGTATCGCAGGGTTTATTTTGTCGATCGGTATGGCGGTTGACGCCAATGTGCTGATCTTTGAAAGAATGCGGGAAGAGGCCGCTACGGGAAAAACGGCGCGAAGCGTGGTCTCGGCCGGCTATCATAAGGCCTTCAATGCTATCCTGGACTCCAATGTCACGACGCTGCTGACTTCGTTGATTCTTTTTATTTTCGGAACGGGGCCCGTTAAAGGATTTGCCGTAACGTTGTCGATCGGTATCGTCGCCAGCATGTTTTCGGCGCTTTTTGTGACGCGCGTGATCTTTGATGCCCTGACACGCCGGAATGCCGATCTCAAATTGCCTATGCTGAAACTGATCGGGGCAACCAATATTCCTTTTTTGAAGGGCCGGTTTCTGGCTTACGGGTTTTCTGTGATTACCTTGATTATCGGGATTGCGACAGTTTTCATGCGGGGGCAGGGAAATTACGGGGTTGAGTTTACCGGCGGAAGCCTGATTCAAGTCGAGTTTAAAAGTCCCGTAGAAATTGCCCAGCTTCGAAATGAATTAGAGAAGGCGAAAATTCCGGGTCTGGTGTTGCAGCGTTTCGGAACTACCGAAGATAATCAGTTTGTGATCAAAACTTCGGACAAAAAGACGGAGCATGTTGAAGAGGTGATCCGGGTGCTGGCGCCGGACCAGGGTTATCAGATTCTGAAAATCGATCAAATCGGGCCGACGGTCAGTCAGGGATTAACTCAGAAAGCATTATGGGCGGTCGCGTGGTCCTGCATCGGGATTTTGATCTATCTGGGCTGGCGTTTTGAATGGAAATTCGCGTTGGCCGCCGTCATCGCTTTGGTCCACGATACGGTATTTACGTTCGGGGTCTTTGCTCTCAGCGGCAGGGAAGTCAATTTATCGATCATTGCGGCGATTTTGACCATTATCGGTTTTTCGGTCAATGATACGATCGTGACATTTGACCGCGTCCGTGACAACCTGAAACTAATGCGCAAGACGCCGTTTCCCCAAATTGTTGATACCAGCATCAACCAGACTCTTTCGCGGACCATTCTGACCAGCTTGACGACGATTCTTTCAACTTCAGCCCTGTTTTTTTTCGGCGGAGCGGGCATCCACGATTTTGCATTTGTTTTGTTGACGGGCTTCAGCGTCGGTATGTACTCGACCATTTTTGTCGCGTCGGCACTTATCGTGGACATGAAGGTCCGCTGATTTTCCGGTAAATTCAAGAGTCTGATTAAGAATTTTGAGAGCGTATCACCTTACGAAAGCCCGAGTTTAACGGCTTTCTTTAATGGATAAACCCATGATGCTTCCCGCCGAAGCCATGGGTTTACACTTCAGACGCGGAAGAATCCCCAATGATCAACCAGCCTCAAACACGGACCCAGTCTCACTCTCTCAGCCCCATTCTGCTGGAACTGCTTGAAAAGCGCGGTTTTAAAACGGACGCGGCGATCCGCGCTTTTTTGCATGCCGGCCGTCCGCATTTGACCGATCCTTTCCTTATGAAGGGCATGCGCCAAGCCGTCGACCGTATTCAGCGGGCCTTAGCCGGCGGGGAAAAAGTTCTCGTGCACGGGGATTATGATGTCGACGGGGTGACCGGCGCGGCAATCCTTGCGCAAACGCTGAAATTTCTTGCGGCCTCTTTCGAAACTTTTT